>CAZVPE010000475.1:0-2917 GCA_964628155.1 uncultured Polyangiaceae bacterium
GGTGGTCTGGCGGACGGAGAGCCATTCGCGCAGCACTTTCGTCGTCGTCTTCCAGAGCGGAAGCACGCGCTCGCGCCGGCCCTTGCCGCGCACCCGGACCGTCGCCGTCGGCTGCAGCGTGAGGTCCGTGATGCACAGTCCCACCAATTCCGAGACGCGCAGGCCGCCGGCGTAAGCGAGGTGGAGCATCGCCCGGTCCCGCAGCCCCGATGGGGCGCGCTGGGTGGGGGCGTCGAGGAGCGCTTGCATCTCGGGCCGCGTCAAATAGCCGACGAGCCCCTCGTCTCCCTTCTTCGCGGGGATCGCCAGGATGCGGCGGACTTGGTCGACGCACGCGGGCACACGGTATTCGACGAACCGAGCGAACGACTTGAGCGCGGCGAGCCGGGCGTTTCGACTGCGCACGCTATTCTTTCGATCGGTCTCGAGATACTCGAGGAAGGTGAGCAGGCAGGGCGCATCGAGCTGCTCGAGGGTAAGCGCGCTGGGGGTCGTTCGCAGACGCTCTGCGGCCCATACGACGAGGAGCTTGAACGCGTACGCGTATGTGTCGCACGTGTGAACGCTCGCTCGCCGCTCTTTGGGCAAACGCTCGGCCAGAAAGGCGGTCAGGTGAGGGGCCAGCAGCGTCATTGCGACACCTGGTTCGCCCGGGTCTCGCTCGCGGCGGCCACGTCACGGAGCAGGGCCGGCGTGGCCTGCAGGTACCAGTAGGTATCGGAAATATGCGCGTGGCCGAGGTACGTGCTGAGCGCGACCATGTGCCGCTGGACGGCGGCGCGATCGCCGCCGCACTGCTCGAGAGACCGAACGGCAAAAGTATGCCGCAGGTCGTGGATGCGCGGCCCTGGGTGCCCAGGGCCCGCCCGCAGGCCACAGCCGCGTACGAGCCGCAAGAACGTCGCGAAAGCGGTGCTGTACGGCAGCGCAGCGCGGTGGGTCGACAGAAAGACGTGCGGGCACGACCCTCCGGTCCGACTGCGTACGGCGAGATACGCTTCCAACCCAAGACGGGTCGTCGCATGGATGGGGACGAGACGGTTCTTGCGAAACTTCGTCGCGCGGACCAGCAGGCCCGCGGGGGTAACGTCGTCGAGTCGCAGCGCCAACGCCTCGGAGACGCGCAACCCGGTCGCAACGAGGAGCGCGAACAGCGTGACGAAGGTCCTCGGCTTCAGCGCGTCTGTCGCGCGCAGCGCGGCGGCGGCCCGCAGCAATTGGTCCACTTGGGCAGGCTCGAATATGTAGGGACGTGGTCGAGTGCGCGGCGGCCCGAATGGCAGATTTGGCGGAACCTCATGACGGGGATTCTCGACGGCCATCGCCCCCGCGAAGCGCCGAACGACCTGCAGCCGGTCGCGGCGGGAGCGCGGCGAGGGTGCTGCGCTTGCCCAGGCAACAGTGCTGTCGGCCGAAACGTGATCCTCGCCGCGCGCGGTCGCGTGGCGCAGAAAGTGTTGGAGTAGGCACGCCTGGATCTTGAACTTGAACCCCGTCGCCCGATGCAGGGCTATGTAACGCGCGATCTCGTCGCTCAGCATCGGGCGCTCTCCGGCCAGGGCTGGGCGACGGTCGCCAGCGTCGCGACGTCGACTTTGGCATAGTGGGCTGTAGTGTCCGGCGAGACGTGACGAAGGAGCGCGCCGATGGTCTCGAGCGAGCTTCCGGCACGCAGCATCGCGGTCGCAGCCGAGTGACGCAGCAGGTGTGCGCCGCGCGATGGGGCGTCGTCGACGCCGGCGCGGGCCAGCGCCAGCCGAACGACGTCCGCGATCGATGCCGATGTCGCGAACGGTCGGTACGGCGCTCGGGTGCACAAGAAGACGGAATTCAGCGCGACGCGCGGCCGCTTGCCCTGGAGGTACGCTAAGAGCGCATCGCCGACCTCCTGAGGCAACGGCAGTAGGACGGTCCGTCGGCCCTTGCCACAGACGCGGATCGTTCCCTGCGCCCAATTGACATCGGCAAGCTGAAGCCCTGCGACATCGCCAGCACGAAGTCCCAGGCGCGCAAGCAAGAGCAAAATCGCCCGGTCGCGGCACCCATGGGGCGTTGCGCAATCACACGCCGCGATCACGCGCTCTACGACGGCGGGCTCAAGATACCGCGGCAGTGCCGACAGACGCCACTCGGGGACGGTGGGGACCGCAGCGTCGAGCCCGACTGGGCCGAGTCCCTGGGCTGCGAGAAACCGCAACCATAGGCGCACCGCGCGGACAATCCACTTCGCATAGGCCCGGCTCCGCTCGCGCGTACACGTGACCACGAACGCGCGTACGCCAGCCGCCGTGTAGCGCACCGGCTCGCGGCCTTCGACAGCGAGAAAAATCCCGATCGCCCGCTCGTATCCCACGATGGTACTCGGCGCGAGCCCGCGGTGCCGGCGCATCCACGCGCTAAACGCGGCTACAAGCGGTGGTGTCTCGGACTGCATCGCCGGGGCCGCTGCGACCACTCCAGTACGCCGCAAGTAGGCGACGAACTGGCGCGCCGCGATCCGGGTCCGCTTGAACAATCCCATATTCCGGCCGCAGCAGTCACTCGAGCCCAGGTGGCTCGCAAATTGGGCGACGACTCCGTCGTCAAACTCCGCCACGGCAAGACCGCGCGCGTCAGCCCACGTACCGAAGTGCTTCACGCCCCGCTCCGTATCGAAGACGGAGGACGCGGCATACCCGCTGGCGCGTAACTCGTCGATGAATCCCTCAACGTATGGCGTGGTGCACGAACGCCTGCCCCCGCTCTGGGGGTACGAACTCTTTCGCGTGACTTTGGTCATTGAGAATTCCTCCAGAGCCGCCATCACGGCGGCACTGGAGCAGACCTACGTTATGCGGAGTTGTTCGTGTCGCAGCTCCGGCGATCACGCGGCGATCACCCCGGTGGTGAACATAATGTGGCGCTCAGCATAATTGCG
>CAZVPE010000476.1:0-2912 GCA_964628155.1 uncultured Polyangiaceae bacterium
AGGCGCGCCGGGGAGGTGTTCGGGGGCTACGCCGCTCGGCTCTGTGGCTCGATGATGGCGAGCATCCGTGCGATCTTCTGCGCCGCAAACGGCTTGCCCGCGTCTCCTATGGCACGTAGCCCGTGGCCAGTGCGCGCCTCTTCTGATTCCATCGGCGGCCGGGCCACCGCATGAAAGGTCGTCACGTCTTCACCGCCAAGCTCGAGAGTGACCCCTCGGGCATGAGCCACGTCGACGTGCCGGCGCCCGTTAGCAAGGCGATTGGGCGCGCGAAGGCGCCCGTCGAGGCGCGCATCGGGCGCAGCGAGCCGTTCCGGGGGACGTTCATGCCCGCGGGTGGGGGACACCGGCTCTTCGTGAGCAAGGCGGCCCGCCGCGCCGCGGGCGTCGAGCCCGGCGATCGTGTGCGCATCACCGCGGTCGTCGACGACGGCCGCCGCGAGGTGCCGATCCCGCCCGACCTGCGCGAGGCGCTCAGCGATGCGGGCGTGCTCGACGCGTGGGAGGGGATGCCCCCAGGCAAGAGGGAGCACATCCTCTCCTGGGTCGAGAAGGCGGTGCATGAGGCGACCAGGGAGAAGAGGATCGTCAGGTCGGTCGAGGAGGCGTTGAAGGTGCACGAGAGGAGGTTGGACCGAGGGAGTATTACCTGACCGACCCACCTGATCAGCGACAATTACTCGTGCCGGCATAACGACAATTACTTTTGTCGGTCGACGGCGTCCTGACGGCCGTCGAGCCGCTTCGCTTTCACGACTTGCGGTCGAGCTTCCGCATGTGGGCGCGCCGGGCCGGCAAGTCGGACGCGTGGATTTCCGAGCGCACCGGGCACGAGCTCTCGGGCGGCATGATCTCCCGCTACGACCGCGGGGCCACCATGCTCGAAGACCTGGCTTTCGCGCCCTTCCCAGGCATCGCTGACGCCCTGCCCGAACTTTCCAAGGCGGCCCGGTTGGCTACGCGATTGGCCACAGGGGGCAATGGCGGCAGTGGTGGCCGCGGCGAATCAGAAATGATTTCGGATGCTTTGCTCGTCGGGGCGAGAGGATTTGTCCGGGCCCCTTTTCAAGGAGCGGCCATTCACGCGCGACCGTGGAAAAAGAAGGGGTTCGGCGGTCAGCGCCTCCGACAGGAGGGAACGACAAGTGACACAAAGTGACGTCGCGTTGGGCAACCAGCGGGAAACGGGGAAGGCGCATCCTTCCGCCCCGCGCGGCCATGGCTGGTGACGTGTCACCGCCCCTGTTGCGTCGTGTCGCCGCCCTCCGGCGGGTGCGCTATGGTAGGTGTTGTGAGGCTCACCGTAGAGTTCGATCGCGAGGCGGACGGGCGTTGGATTGCCAGCGTGCCCGAGCTTCCGGGCGTCCACGTCTACGGGGATAGCCGGGACAAGGCGCTTGCAAAGGCGCTGGCGCTCTCCTACTCGGTGCTAGCCGACGAGGTGGAGCACGGGGAGCGGGACGCCCAAACGCTGCTCACAGTCACCTTCGATATGCGCGAGGCTGCCTGAGGTGGGCGAGTGGCCGGCGACGCGGGCCGACCGCGTCCTCGTCGCGCTGCTGCGCATCGGTTGGTCGGTCGCGCGGCAGCGGGGCTCGCACAAGCGCCTCACGAGGCCAGGCTGGGCGCCGGTGACTTTCGCGTTCCACGACCGCGAGGAAATCGGCCCCGCCATGCTGGCGAAGATCGCGAAGCAGACGGGCCTCGAGTCGACCGACCTTTGAACCGGCCAAGCGGCTTCCTTCGTCAGCCGCTCAGGACGGCGAAACACGTCCATGTTGCCACTTTGCCACGAGCTGCCCCTGAATGTTCCGCGGTGGACGGAGTACGGCATCGAGGTCAAGGCACCGCCTATCGAGGCGACGGCGGCGGCGGCGTCGATGGCCGCGAAGCGTCTTGAACGACGCGGCGGGACGGCGTATCCGACGATGCCGGCAGCGAGACCGTGCAACCGATACAGATGATCGTAGCTGTCTCGATCGGCTCGGTCCTACTCCTCCCGGCCATCCACTGGGCCGCGTGGAGCCTCATCCCGCCGCTTTCCCCCCGGGCACTGGCGAAGAAGGGGGACTTCGTCTCCATCGACGGCATCGACACGTACTACGAGCGGTACGGCTCGGGTCCGCCCCTTATGCTCATTCCTCCCGGCGGTGGCCACACGAGCACGTGGCGATTCAACATCGACGCCCTGTGCCGCTCACACGAGGTCTGGACCTTCGACCTGCCCGGCGTCGCGACGACGGCACGGTCCGCGACTCAGTGCTGTTTTCGATCGTTGCGGACGACTGGCCCGAGGTTCGAGACCGTCTGATCGGACGCGTCGAGGAGCCGGCCCCTGAGTGACCGGATCTCACCTACCCCGGCCGCCGTCACCGATGATGACCATGTTTCCCGGTCTTGGCGGAACCACCGAGCAGATTGGGATCGGAATCGCCGTCGCCTACTCCGCGTCGAAGAGCGACGGGACGACGTCCCCCGCTCGACCGAGCCTGAGCTCGTCGAAGGCGCTCGCGTTGTCCGGCCGCTCGGGCCCCACGTATACGGTGTGCGCGCGACCTCGTGCCGCGTCGACGAAGCCGGCGGCGGGGTATACGGCGCCGCTGCTCCCGATCGTGATGAAGGGGACGCGACCTCTTCGAAGCGGTACTGCCCCCAGAGGCCGCCGGCGTCGCGGAACGTGCGAATGCCGCTCTCGGCCGAGATCCCTGCGCCGGTGAGGACGAAGACGCGCGAGGAGCGAGAGATACGCAGCGGAGGGGTGGTCATGTGTCCCGCGTTCTTGCGTGCGCCTTCGCTTTCACAACCGCGCGATCTGAGCGCGTGTCGCCTCAACGAGATCCTGCCCCTGTACGGGGGCACCGTGCCCTGGAACGATGGTGGTCGGGGGCGCGTCGGAGAGCTGCCTGTCGAAC
>CAZVPE010000477.1:0-2909 GCA_964628155.1 uncultured Polyangiaceae bacterium
CGATTTCCCGCGCTTTCTCGCAATTTCCCCGAGCCTCGCGTCTTGGCCCGAGGATTGCGATAGGCCGCTCCCACAATGAAGCAAAGAAAGAAGGAAGCGGTCATGAACATGAAACTCGGATTGGGGTTGGCTGGGGCACTGGGATTGGCTGGATGCGCGGCGGGCGGCGCCGAGCACGCGCCGGTCGGCTTCGGAGTCCGCGGGCAGGGGTTGGCTCCGTCGGTGCACGTAGGGGAGGCTCGCGTACTGGATACGCGCGTCAATCCGATGCTGCCGGTTTCGCTCGCCTCCGATGGGAGCGCAGTCGCCGTGACCTACGGTCGGACGGGGGGGTCGGGCACCACCACTCGGATCGACCCGTCGTCGCTGCGGGCTCTCTCGTCGCGGACCGAAGGGCCCGCGGAGGGATTGCTCGGGGCCTCGACGGGCACGTCGCGCGTTGCACTCGAGGGTAATCGCTATCTGGTGTGCTGGACGGTGGGGAGTGTGGAGTGGGGGCGTCGCGCCATGGCGCAGGTATTCGACTCCGCGGACGGGTCGGCGCTAGGAGCGCCGGTGGAGATCTCGTCGCCCGATGTTGACGTGGTGGGCGCGCCCCGCGCGGCCTCGGCAGACGGTCGTCACGTGGTCGTCACGTTCGCCGCTAGCTCGGGTCGCGCGTTCGAGCTGAATGTGGTGTCGCTGGAAGATGCCGCGCCAGAGGCAGGCTCGCGAAACACGCAAGACACGCGAAACGCGGAAATCTGGGCGCAGAGGTAATGGGGGATGTTGTGTATTGACGCGTGAGAGGCGAGTGAATAGAAGGCGCATAGATTGGCTGAAGTGTGCCATGCAGCAGAAGCTCATTAAACGGAGAGATCGCGATGACTATGGCAGTCAAGAATTCCCATTTGTGGTGCGTAGTTCTGGCGGCCATCGGCATCGGGGTGGGCTGCTCCTCGCCGGACAAGGGGACATTGACTAACCCCCGCGAACTGACAGCGACGGCAAAGCAAGCGTTCACATCGCCCAACGGACTCTGGCAGAACGGCCTGAGCACCAACGGCCTTTGGCAGAACGGCCTTTGGCAGAACGGCCTTTGGCAAAACGGTCTCTGGCAGAACGGCCTTTGGCAGAACGGCCTTTGGCAGAACGGCCTTTGGCAGAACGGCCTCTGGCAGAACGGCCTTTGGCAGAACGGCCTCTGGCAGAACGGCCTCTGGCAAAACGGCCTCTGGTCTAACGCCCTTTGGCGAAACGGTTTGGGCGACGCCGGCGTCGCTGAACCAGGGTCCCCGGCGGGCACGCTTCAGTCCAGCGCATCGTTGCGTCAACTGCTGCAGTACATCTACGCCTGCGCGATGCCGCCTGCGGTGACCCCGCCCGATGGGGGCCCGCCGATCGCCTACGATACGACGATCGATCCGAACAACGGGACGCTCAAATGCGCGCCGCCCGATGTAGGAGGTGAAGAGGCAGGGGCGGACGGGGGAGCCGCGTGCGATGTCGGGTACACGTGCTCTTCGCAGGGCACTTGCGTCGTCCCTCTCACTGGCCTGGTCGGTCTCGCTATCAACGCCGACGGCTCCACCTGGTGGGGGCAGCCAGCGCCGCCGGGAGCCGCGCCGGACGGAGGCGCGGGCAACGCGGGCAATTGCGACGAATCGTGCCAGCGCTGGGTGTCGGCGTGCGTCCTCGCGCGCACCAACGCGTACGGGGTGCACGTCGAGATCTCGATGCGCGCGCCGAACAACGCCCCGCAGGCCATCAAGAACGCACTCGCCACGACTTCGAACGAACTCGCCACGTACACCCTCCGCGAGGGCGCTTACTACGGCAACATCTTCGAGACCACGCCTACTCCTGTGGTCTGTTCCGGTCCCAGCAGCTCCTGTGCAGATGCCGGTCCGCCGAGTGCCAATTGCTATACGCAGTGCGCTCCAAGCGGTCCCCCGACGGCGGCACCCGACGGGGGTGCCTACACCGGACCGGCGACCGGTCCCATCGCGAGCACGCCGAGCTTCTACGCTTGCGCAGGTCCGGAGAGCAATGTGCCCGAGATCACAAAGCGCTTCTGTTCGAGCCAAGGCGACCAGGTCATTATCAATGTACCCGGCGTGTGCGTTCCCACCGCAACGGAACTGGGTACGTGCGACGGCATCGATGAGACGGGCTCGATCTACAGCTGCTATGCGAGCACCGATGCGCGGTCAGCGGCCGAGCCGGACGCTGGTGACGCTGGCCCCGTGACCAACCCGGAAGCGCACTACGACGAGGTTGTCACCGTCTATCTGCAACAGCCCATCGCGGTTTGCGGCAACGGGGTATGCGAAACCTACGCCGAGGCAGACGGTGGCGTCGGGGGTGAGAACGCGACCAACTGCCCGAGCGATTGCCATCCCGGGACGTGGGTGCAGGACTTCACGACCCCACTTAATTCCGCCTCCGGAGCCTGGAATCCAGGGGCGTTCTACTTCGGAGCTCTCGGGGCAATCAAGGCGGTCGGGCCTGACGAGGTCGTCGTGGCCGGGATTAACAACAACAATCTGGGAGGTCCGGGATCCATGGCCGTCGCGAAGTACTCCACCAGCGGCAGCCTTGTCTGGAGCCTATCATTTGGAGATAGTACCTTTCTAGATGTGTCCGGAGTCGCCGTCGAGCCAAGTGGCAATATCATTGTCACGGGTCCGAGCGCAGGTGACGGCGGTTCGGTACCGATATGGGCGGCAACGTTGGTTGTCAGCGACGCCGGTGTGCCGTCGCTAAGCTCCATAGTGACGCTGCCAATCGGGGCTGGTTTGACCGGCTTCAACTTCGCCATGACCTCGGGGGTTGCTGTCGACTCGCAGAGTAACGTCGTCGTGACAGGCCTTTATTCTGGAGGAAACCCATTTGCGACGGATTCGTGCGGCGGAAACAACACGCAGGGC
>CAZVPE010000478.1:0-2904 GCA_964628155.1 uncultured Polyangiaceae bacterium
CCATGTGGTCCGATTCGCCGACGGAACGGGCATCGAGCTCGCGAGCAAGCGCGAGGATCTCGCGCGCCGGATCGACGACCTTCACATCAAGATAGCCGGCTGGGAGCGAGACCCGAGCATCGCGCCGGGCGACGTCGACGCGCGAAGGCGCGAGCTGGCCAGCCTCGAAGCACAGCGCGATGGGCTCGACATCCAGCCCCCTCCCGCCAGCGGGAGCTTCGCTCGCTACACGCTCAAAGAACTGCGACCCTCGCTAGGGAAGGATCCGGCCATCGAAACGCTGATGGTCGGGTACTACAAGACGATCAACGATCACAATCGGGTCGCTTTCGCCGACCGCGCTCCGCCCCGACCCGAGCCGGGGCAGCCGACCTACGTCGGCAAAGAAGAGTGCACGCGTTGCCACGCGGAAGCCCGCGCGGTTTGGAACGGTACCGCGCACGCCGGCGCGTACGCGAGCCTCTCCTCTCAGTTCAAGGAGTTCAATCTGGACTGCGTCTCGTGCCACGTCACGGGCTACGAGCGGCCCGGCGGTTCGACCGTCACGCACGTCGAGAACCTGCGCGACGTCCAATGCGAAGTCTGCCACGGGCCTGGGTCCAAGCACGTGGTCGCGCCTCTCGACAAAACCGCCATCGTCGCAAAGCCGCCACCGAGCGGCTGCCTCGACTGTCACCACTCCCCGCACGTCGAAAACTTCGACCCGTCGATCAAAATCCGAGAAATCCTAGGACCCGGACACGGCCTACCGCTGAAGAAGTAGCGACCCCAAAAACCGCCGCCCTCGACCGACAAATCGAAGGAGGGTCCCCGAGCCAGGCCTACCGCATCCCCGGCCCATGCCTACTGCATCCCCAGCCAGGTCTGCTGCATCCCCGGGCCAGGCCTAAAAGCCGGATGATTTTCGTCGAGACCGAGCGAGGCCGGCGGCGAGCGCGCGGAGCGTACTTCCTGTACGCGAGCACGCTCGACGCCGGGATCGCGAAGGGCTCGGCGAAAAGCACCGGCTTTTAGTCGGTGGAGCCGAGTTTTCGCTCTATCGCTTCGAGGTGAGCGCGCACTTCGGGGTCGCTCGTCCGGAGCGCCTCGACCTTGCGCACGGCGCTCATCACCGTCGTGTGATCGCGGTTTCCGAATGCGCGGCCGAGCTCGGGAAAGCTGCACTTCAGACGCTGCTTGCACAGGTACATGGCCACGTGGCGCGCGAAGGCGATGCTCTTGTGCCGATCTTGCGAGAGGAGGTCGGTCGACCGCAGTTTGAAGTGATGACAAACGACGCGTTGGATGTCTTCCACGCTCGCTTCGTTCGGGCGCGCGCTCATCGTCGCGGCGACTTCAGTGCGCGCGAACTCGAGGTCGATGGGCTTCCCGAGCAGCGAGGCCTTCGCCGCGAGGCGGATGAGCGTCCCTTCGAGCTCGCGAACGTTGCTTCGCACGATCTGAGCGATGAAAAGGCATACTTCGTCGCTGATCTCGATGTGCTCGAGCTGGGCCTTCTTGAGCACGATGGCGACCCGTGTCTCGAGCTCGGGAGCGTGAATATCGGCGACGAGTCCCCACTGGAAGCGCGAGACGAGCCGTTCTTCCATCTTGTCGAGCTGGTTCGGGTACTTGTCGCTGGTCACCACGATCTGGCGGCTCGCTTGATGGAGCGAGTTGAACGCGTGGAAGAACTCCTCCTGGGTTTGCGTCTTGCCCGCCAAGAAGTGGATGTCGTCGACGAGGAGCAAATCGCATTTGTCCCGGAATCGGGCGCGAAAATCGTGCATCCGCTGATCGGTCAGCGCTTGGACGAACTCGTTCACGAAGCGCTCTGCGCTGATGTAGACGATGCGCGCCCCCGGTTGTTCCTCGCGGACTCGGTGCGCGATGGCGTGGACAAGGTGAGTTTTCCCGAGCCCCGTGCCCCCACAGATGAAGAGAGGGTTGTGCCGGCGTCCGCCGACACCCGCAGCCGCCATGGACGCGGCGTGCGCAAGCTGATTGCTCGGTCCGACCACGAAGTTGGCAAACGTGTATTTCGGGCTGAGCCCTTCGATCGGCGGCGCCGCACCGACAACCCGGGGCTCGGGCAGGACCGCGCGCACTCCGGTGATCGGGCTCTCCACCGTATCGGTGGGCGAAACCCCTGGGCGAAGGGAAAGTGCGCGAGGTCTGACCGGAGCGAACGGAGCGGCGCGTTTCGCCAAGGGGCGGTCGAGCGCCCCGTCGATGGTCCACCGGACTTGCACGCTCAAGCCGGTCTGCGTGCCGAGGCGATCTGTGAGTGTGGGCAAGAAGTGGTCGTCCACCCATTGGCGGACGAATTCGTCGCGAGCCCGTAAGAGCAGAACGCCGTCGCTGAATCCGTCGAATTGCACGCCCGAGAACCACTGGTCGAAGCTGACCGGGGAGTTGTCGCGCGTGAAGGCGAGCGCTTCGCTCCAGGACTGATTGTCCGGCGCCGGTTTCTGGGTGCCGGCCTGCACGATCGTGGGACCCGCTGCCCCGCCCGCCTGGTCATGGCTCTGCCTGTGCTCCTGAGTCTGCATCCGCGCTTGCACCACTTCCTTCGAAACCCAGTCGACGTTGACAGTCACGGCTTTGCCACCCGATTCGAAAGACAAAAGGAAAACCCCTCGGCGTGATTGGCGCCATGGAGGTCACAAGTTATCCACAGGCTGTGGAGAGGGCGGAATCCGCCATTCTTCCACATGGTTGGAGCAACAATCCCCAGCAAATATGCCAATGGCACACCCCGAACCTCCGACGGCACAACGAGCGCTCGAAGGAGTCCGTATGGATGCGAGGGATTGACCGCGGTCGAACCCTACCCGCTGCTTTCTTTTCCGCTGCTCGCCCTACCTCCGACCGTTGGGGCGCCCACCTCATACAAGACCAAAAAGATTCGACAAACTGCTGGGG
>CAZVPE010000479.1:0-2903 GCA_964628155.1 uncultured Polyangiaceae bacterium
GTTCCTCGTCGAGGCGCTCGCGTTGTCGGTCGCAGGAGGGCTCTTGGGCATCGTCTGCGGCGTCGCCACGGCGGCGTCGGTCGCCGAACGGCTCCATTGGCCGATACGCGTCCAGCCCGCAGTCGTCGCCCTCTCGATCGAGTTCAGCGCGCTCGTGGGCGTCGTCTTTGGCCTGTACCCGGCGAGAAAGGCTTCGGCGGTGGATCCCATCGACGCGCTCCGATTCGAGTGACGCCCCGGTATGCCCGCGAATGGCTCGCTGCCGCTTGTTTGGAATTGTTACCGAACCTTCCGGACTGGGCGCACGGGTGCCATGCTGCGAGGATGACTCGTGGTGCGCGCGGAAAGCTTGCCTGGAGGCTTTACGTCATCGGGTTCGTGCAACTCATGCTCCTCGGGGCCGCGGTGGCAGGCGTGGGCTTCCTTCTCGGTCGGTCGGGCGTGTTTCCGGAGCCCGTCTTGGTGCCTGCGCGCGGACACGCGGGTGCCGAAATGTGCTTTCCAGCCGGAAGCTTTCCCTACCATCCCAGTCCCGCGCGGCCTCTGCTCAGCTTTCTGCTTGGTGGGCTGCTCATCGTGGGCGTCGGCTCGTTCCTGACCGCGCGCTGGATCGTCGGGCCGTTGCAGACGCTCTCGAAGACGGCGCGCGCCCTGGGCGCCGGCGACCTGAAGGCGCGCACCGGCCTGAAGAGGACCGACGAGGTCGGGGATGTGGGCCGCTCCTTCGACGAGATGGCCGAGCGGCTCCAGAAACTCATGCAGGCCGAGCGCGAGCTCCTGGCGAATGTCTCTCACGAGCTCCGAACGCCATTGGCGAGGATCCGCGTCGCGCTGGACATCGCGGCCGAGTCGAACGACGGCGCCCGCGGCATCTCTCTGTCCGAGGTCAACACCGACCTGACGGAGATCGAGGCATTGATCGACGACGTCATGACGACCGCGCGCCTGCAGATCGAGGGCGCGGCCGGGGTCGCCTCGTCCTCCCTTTCGCTGCACTTCGAGGACGTCGCCCCGTCCGCCCTCTGCGCGAAGGCATCCGAGCGGTTCAGGGCTCGCCATCCGCGCCGCCTGATCGCCGTCGAGGTGCTCGGGAACCTGCCCTTGGTGCGCGCGGACCCGGTGCTCATGCGACGCGCCATCGACAACGTCCTCGAGAACGCCGACAAGTACTCGCCCGATCCCGACGCGCCGGTCGTCCTTCGCGCCGAGGCCGACGGGGACCACGTCGTCTTCGAGATACGCGACCAGGGCATCGGCATCTCCCAGCAGGACCTGCCCCAAATCTTCGCACCCTTTTTCCGATCCGACCGCAGCCGCTCCCGGGAAGCGGGGGGCGTGGGGCTGGGGCTGACGCTCGCCAAACGGATCGTGGATGCTCATGGCGGCACCATCCGTGCGACGAGCGCGGTCGCAGGAGGCACGAAGGTCCGACTCTCGCTCCCCATTGCTTCCCTGGCCTAGCGGAGTGTTTCGCCTTGTTGCGGCGCCCACCGCGCGCGCGTCCCGGTGCCATACTCGGTAAGACATGACGCCGGCAGATCCGTATCGGATCGAAAAGAAGCTACTGGTCGTGTACGTCGAAGACGACGATCGGCTTGCCCGACTGACGAGCCAGTATCTTGCGACGCACGAGGTCGAGGTGGTGCTCGTCCGGCGAGGCGATCTCGCGCTGGCGGAGGTGCTGCGCGCACGGCCCGACGTGGTGCTGCTGGATCTCATGCTCCCCGGCCGCGACGGCGTCGAGGTGTGCCGCGCCGTGCGTGAACGCGTGGATGTCCCGATCATCATGGTCACGGCGCGGACGGAGGAAGCCGACCGCGTGATAGGACTGGAGGGCGGCGCCGACGACTACGTCGTCAAACCGTTCTCGTCGCGAGAGCTCCTGGCACGCATCCGCGCGCACGCAAGGCGTGCGAGCGGCAGGGCCGGTCCCGTCAAGCGGCGCGTCCAGGTCGGAAATCTCGTCGTTGACGCGGAGACGATGACGGCGACCTTGGATGCAATGCCGCTGGCGCTGACGACCTTCGAGTTCGCGCTGCTCCGCGTGCTGACGGAGCGCATCGGTCGCGTCCTCAGCCGCGAGCAGCTGCTGGAGTTGATGCACGGCACCGCAGAGGAAGCCTTCGAGCGCTCGATCGACGTCCACGTGTGCCGGCTGCGGCACAAGCTGGGCGACGACCCGCGCAAGCCGCGCCGTCTCAAGACCGTGCGCGGCGTCGGTTACGTGCTGACGCAGGACGAACGCTGAAGGCCAGTTTGCCCGCAGCGCTGGCGAGGTGTTGCGGATTGTTTCCGTTGGAATCGCTGGTCTCCCCCGAACGCTCTTCCCATGAGCCATGCGCAAGAACGCGCACGTCTCGAACACTAGGGAGAGTATCGCATGATCGATTCACCCGTTTTGCCGGCCCTCTACCGGACCCTCGGACTGTTCGCGACGATCGCCGTGCTAACTTTGACCACGGGCAAAGCGTCGGCCGAGGGATTGCCGCCGTTACCGCCCGAAGCCTACGCCGCCTGCGACTCGAAACGAGAAGGAGATGCCTGCTCCGTCCAGATCCGGGATAGAGAGATCCAGGGCACCTGCGCCTCCGGCGACACCACTGGAAAGCTCTTCTGCCGGCCGAGTGGCCCTCCTCCGCCGCATGGCGCCGCTAGGTCGCCTGTGGAGCCGTGACGAAGGCGTTGGCGGCAGCGCTTGCCCTGGCGCTAAGCGCAGGCTGCGAGGAGAGCCTCGGCCGCGGGCCACATCAGTCGTTCGGAGTCTGTCCCATACCGGGTGTCCCCTGCGAATTCTACGTATCCGAGGGAGACACGACGGTGAAGAGCCTATGCATCGAACGGCGCGACGGATCGCTCTCCTGTTACACGCCGTAGGAATTCGAAGCGCCCCTCACCTCGCTCGG
>CAZVPE010000480.1:0-2892 GCA_964628155.1 uncultured Polyangiaceae bacterium
GGAGGAACGAAGCCGCGTCGGCTGCTGCTCTGGATTCTGCTCGCCTCCGTCGCTCTTGCCTCCGCGCTATGTGCGTACGGCTGCGTCGTGGCCGATACGTGCGAAGGCGACGGCACATGCCCGAGAGAGGACGCGTCGAGCAGCGTAGACGCGGCCTCCGATCAGGATGCCGGTGACGCCGGGAACCCAGGCGACGGCGAAGGCGGAAACGAGGCCGCAGCACAAGACTCAATAGCCCCCTGCAGCGACGGCGGGCTCTGCGCGGCGACCGGCGATGGCTCGATCGCGGACGGAGCTTCCGTGGACGGCGTCGCTCTCGGGGACGGGGCTTTTGTGGACGGCGCGATAGACGCGCGGATGTGCGATCCGACCCGAGATCCGAGTGACGAGCCCTGCGTCCTCGACAACGCGTACGGGGTATTTGTGGCCTCCCCGGGAGACGCAGGGAGCGGGGACGGAGGCGATGCGGGCCCTTCCGCCTTGGCGGCGGACGGATCGATGGCGCACCCGTACCCCACGATCGCTCAAGCCCTGGCGAATCTGAGGACAAAGACACGAATTTACGTGTGCAACGGCGTCTTCGGGGAACACGTGACGGTCACTACGCCCGTCAGCATCTACGGCGGCCTCTCGTGCGCCGCCGGACCGGCCGGAGCGGTTTGGTCCTACGTCGGCGGCCAAGCGCAGGTTACCCCGCTGTCGCCCTCTCCTGCGCTCACCGTGACTGGCGTCGACGCGGGCTCGATAACGATCGAGGACGTGTCGTTCGCGGCCGTCAATGCGAGCGCGCTTGGCTCGTCGAGCATTGCCGCCCTTATCGCGTCCTCGTCGGTCCATCTCGTGCGGGTCAGCCTTCGCGCTGGCCAAGGCGCCGCGGGCGCGCCCGGCGCCGATGGTCTCGCCAACCCCAACTACACGGGACCGGCGCCAAGCGGCGGCGCTCAGGTCTCGATCGTAGGTGCGGCGGGCGTTGTATGGATTTCCGGCGGCTCCGGCGGAGTCAATCAGTGCATGCAATCTGGGGCTTCTGCGGGGGGCGACGGAGGCTTGGGGTGCAGCACAGGCATAGGTACCGCGGGGTCCTCGACCCCACGTGCTCCCTCCAGCGATGGGCGCGACGGTCTCCCGCGCGGATTCGGGCTACCCGACGGCGGGCTCTGCGCGGCCAATGACCCCGGCGCCGATGGGTTGGCGGGCGATGGCGGTGCGCCGCCTCCCGCCCTCGTGTACGGGACGCTCTCGCCAACCGGATGGATCCCGAGCCCTGGTGCCGACGGACAACCAGGCAACCCAGGGCAAGGGGGCGCCGGCGCGTCCGATCCCCTTTATGAGCCGCCCGGGATGCCGACTGCGTGCGGCGTGCCGACGGAGAGTATTGGCGGAGGGGGAGGCGGCGCGGGCGGGTGTGGCGGGTCCGGCGGCAAGGGCGGACCGGGCGGCGGCGCCAGCATCGCGCTCGCAGCCATGGATTCGGCCGTCAATCTCGAACAGTGCGACTTGCACGCGTCGGCCGCTGGAGCCGGTGGAACGGGGGGCGCGGGCCAGGACGGCCAGGCGGGCGGCGCCGGGGGTGATGACGTCGCCTTCGCGCAGACTCACGCGGCGGGTGCGCCCGGCGGCAACGGCGCCGGAGGATCGGGCGGCGCCGGCGGTACGGGAGGCATCTCAGTCGGGGTTTTCTCGGTTCGTGGGCAAGTCACCTACGACCCCTCGACCGGCCAGAGCATCACCCTGGGTCCACCAGGCGCCGGAGGATCGGCCGGCGCGGCGGGCAAACATCCCACCGCCGGGCCGCTTACGACTGGTTCCGACGGCAATCCGGGCGCTCCCGGAGCAGCTGGCACTTCGGGCGCCTTCCTTCAAGGGGTGTGAAGAAGACTATTATCGGATCGAACTCGACGCGTTTTGTAGAGCGGGAGAAGGGTTCCGAAACCGGCAACCACAGAGGGCGGTCATTCACGCGCGATCCGCGAAATTCTGCTGGTTTCGCGAACCCGGGCCCCGACGGGGTACGACACAAAACGACGCCGTACGAGACCGCGTTGGGCAACCGGTGGGAAACGGATGGTGGTAGCCAACCCAGAACGGAAGTTTGTGTCCCCAGGGGGAACTTCAGTTTACGGACGGCGTGCGAACGATCCTGCGGCCTGAAGCAGCACCGGTCCTTGAGATGGCCTATGTGGCGTGAGGGATGAGCACGAAGACGGGCGTGCGGAACGGCGGCTCCTCGCCCCACCAGCCCTTCCACTCCTCGTCGGTCCACCGTCCGCGCATCGGGCCGAACTTGTTCCGTCCCATGATCTCCACGCCGATGCCGGGCCCCCACTTGCTCGCGAAGGCGTCATCGATGCCAGTGGTCCCGCCCTCCTGGCCCGTCATCACGCGAAACGAATGGGTGCCGAGGAACCACCGCACCAGCCGGTCGCCGGCATGCCCGAAGGGTGCCTTCGGGCTCTGGCCAGCGCCAGTGCTGAAACCATCAAGCGAGACGGACATGTTGTGAGTGCGAACCTTGCTCATGTTGCAATCCCTGCCTTTCCCCGTAGAACGTCGGGCCAGTGGAACACTCATCGGTCGTCCGCGAAAAAAGTGAACGGGCGCTCGTCGCGGCGGCGAAAGGGGGCGATGAGGCTGCATTTCGCGAGCTCATCGAGCCGCTGGCGCGCGAGCTCGGCGCCTATGCGTACCGGATGCTCAGTGTATTCCAAGACGCCGAGGACGCGCTCCAGGAGACGCGCATCAAAGCATGGCGGCATCTCTCGAGTACGAGCCACAGGCGAGCTTTCGCGCCTGGGTGTATTGGATCGCGACCAACACGTGCCTCGACATGCTCCGCAAAGAGCAGCGGCGCGTGCTCCCACAGGACGTCGGGCCCGCGGCCCCACCGGGACC
>CAZVPE010000481.1:0-2892 GCA_964628155.1 uncultured Polyangiaceae bacterium
GAAAACGGGAGAAACACGCGATTCGCGTCTCGCCCATCGTCGTCGATTCGGCGGCAAAAGACGTTGCCGGTGTCTACGCGCTTCTGGCACGCGGGCCGAGGGGCTGACGGCCCAGGAGGCGCAGACCCGCCTGGAGGAGCACGGCCCGAATGTTCTCGCCAAGGATCAGCGAGTCGGGCTCCTGAAGTTGCTGTGGCACGCGATCCTCAACCCGCTCGTGATCCTCCTGGGCGTGCTCTCGGTGGTCTCGTTTGCGACCGGCGACCCCCGTGCAGGGGCCATGATGCTCTGCATGATTCTGCTGAGCGTCGGGCTCAAGCTCGTCCAAGAGTCGAGGGCGGACAGCGCGGCGGCCAAGCTCAAGGCGATGATCTCGGTCACGCGAGGGCGCGCAAGGTGCCGTCGCACGCCCGCTCAGCTCGAGGCCCAGGTCACTGCGCTGACCAAGCAGGTCGCGGAGCTGCTTGAGCTCGTAACCGCACCCTGCTGCCGCCAGACCAAGTCGACGAGGTCGTCGACCTGTACCCCTCGTACTGCGAGGGCTGCGCAGGCGAGCGGCCGGAGATCCCCGATCCATCCGAATCACTGCAACCAGATCCATGGGCACCATCCCGGCGAGTGACCCTCGCCCTGCGTTGGCCGTCCACCGCTTCTCGCAGGTGGGTCAGGCTCTCGTGGTGAACGACCCAAAACCTCCACGAACGTCGCGGGGTGGGTCACTTTCTGATGGCCGAGATGGGTCAGTTTAAGATGGCCGCAGACATGCCGCTGAGCCCGTCACGCGCCGCGCGCGGCATGAGCCATCGGAGCGAATCATCAATGGCCGGTTCAGGCGATGAAGAATGTTGCGCGTCGTGTGCAAATGTTACCGAGCCTCAAGCTCGCGCCAAAGCCGCCGTTTTAGAGGAATAAGAGAAGGCTGTTCGTATGAACATCGGATCGATCGCGACTACGACCACCGACGCGGTCGCTCAGACGACCACTCTCGCGCAGGGCATCGCCTCCGCGTTGGACACGGGAGACGACACGGCGAGCGGCGATTCGGCTGCGGTTTCAGGTCCCGCCAAAATGCTGAGCCAGCTCAAGGCGCTCGAGCAGAGCGACCCCTCGCAATTTCAATCCGTGATGACCGCGATTGCCGGCAAGCTCACCGCGGCAGCGAAGTCAGCGTCCGATCCCGTACAGCAAAAGATGCTCACGGATTTGGCGGCGAAGTTCACCGCAGCGGGGCAATCGGGCGACCTTTCAGCACTTGCACCGCCGTCGGGCAGCCCGCCTTCGGGCGGCGCGCCTCCCGCGGGGAACGGCGGCGGTGGAGGGGGTGCTTCGAGCTCTTCATCGAAGATGCACGACCCGGCCGACACGAACTACGACGGTAAAGTCACGGCAAAGGAGGCGGCCGCCTATCGGGCGAAGCTCGCCGCGGAGAGACGCGCAGAGAGCGCTGCGTCTTCAGCTACCTCGACTACGGGCGCCGCGAGTTCGTCGAACGGAGGCGCGTTGCAAGCGTACGCCGCCGCAGGCGCGGCGAGTACTCAAACGAACGGCGCCCTCGCCTCGGTCCAAGCGATCGTGGAGCAAGCGCTGACGGCGGCCGGAAGCGCGTAGCGCGAGCTTCTTGGCTTCGTGTAGACGGACTCGTAAATCCGCGGGAAAGGGGACGTGGAAGGCAGCCGCCGAGCCCGTCGCTACCTGCGTGAAGAATGCGGCGCCGGGCAGCAGACGAGGATGGGTCAGCGAGGGAGGGGCTTGGGGTCGTGAGGGTTGTGGTCACGCCCGTCGACGACGTTCTGCTCGGCGAGTCGATATTGGCGGATATGCCTGCGCAATTCGCAGATGGCATCGAGGAGGTCGCGAGTGGGGGGATGATTCGAAGTTACTGCAGGGGCTGACCGGCGAGCGCTCGTCGCCGGGCGGGTCGTAGTCGTGCCGGTCGCCAACGCGACAAGGTTGGACGCGATTGGCCTCATTGCGCTGGGGATGTCTGCGGTCGCAGCGCTGCCCCTCGTGCCCGAGTCTCCACAGGGCACCTCGGGGAGCCATCGTATCTCGCGCTCATCGCCGGCGAGCTCACGGTCGTGGTGGTCTTCGCGCTGCGGGCGCTTGGCGTCCGTGGCTCGCGGCTCGAACAGGTTGTGATCGCCACGTTTCTCGCCGGCATGCCCCCCTTTTACATTGCCAACTTGGTGCTACACGGCGTGCTTTGGGACTCGTGGCATTACGGCACAGCACCATTCGTCCCGCCGTGGTACGCGGCCATTTGCATGGTCGCCGATCTCGGAATGGGTCTGTATGCCGCGACGCAGGTGCAGGCATGGGAAGGGCGACGGTCGCGCTGGTCGGCGTTACAGGCGTCCTCGGACGGCAGGTTGCCCGGAGGCTGATAGGGCAGTGCCACGACGTCCGTTCTGCCCTGCGCAGCGAAGGTTCTTCGTTTCGAGAGGCTTGGTGCTCGGCGAGTTCCTGGACGGTGCGCGCTTCGAGCTTGACCGCAGCACGAACGCTTCGTGACGATGCGCGCGTCGGCCCGCAGCGCTTCGACGAGCGGAACGATCCAGGCGATGTCGCTCGTTTCCATCGTAGGGGTCGATTCCACACTGAAATCGGGGCATATCCGAGTCTCCGCCTGTCTTCACCAGTCTTCTAGAATCGGCCCCGATCCTGGAAAGATTTTGGAGACCGTTACTCGTCTGACGGCAGCTGCTGATGATCGCAACGATCGACGCTTGCCCAAGCCGGCGTCGGCACGGTGAGGCGTCGGTCGCGCACGCACGCACTCGGTGGCGACCCGGGTATCGTCGGAAGCCGCTGCCTACGATCGCGCTGAACGACATCGCCTGTGCGGCTACGCCTCTTCGGCTCGCGCAGCCAGCCGTGACGCGCTGCGGGAGC
>CAZVPE010000482.1:0-2848 GCA_964628155.1 uncultured Polyangiaceae bacterium
GGCCGGAGACCACTGCATCGGTGACCGCGCCCAGAGAGGAGATCTTGGCTCCTTCAGCCATCCTATCGTCGCGCAGCTCGCCCCTATCGTCGTGGATGCCGGTGCGAAGAAACTTGAACGCGCACGGCTTGCCGCCAAGGCGCGCAACGCGCCTCGCGTTCAACGCGCACGATCCCCAAGCACAGCGTGGGCGACGCCATCACGTGCCCGTCCTCAAACCGCTCGAGATCCACTGGCTTCCCCGGCGCGTTCATCGCCTCGCGCAGCGGAGGTGACGCACGAACCTCCAACGGTGGGCGACCCCCCGCCGATTCGCGCGGCCGCAGTTGGCTGTTGAATCCTTGAGCTACGCCAGCCCCCCGCAGCGCCGGAGAGCCGCGGGTCTCTCAGGGTGCGCCGCAACTGCATGTGCCCGCATCGATGTCGGCGCATGTGCAGTCCGCTCCGCACGCAATGGCGCCGCACGGTACGGCCTGCCCCGACTCCCGGCAGTCGATCGCCCCACCGTCGGCTTGCGCACATACCGTGCAACCCGCGAGCCCCGCGTCGGGGATCACGCATCCCAGGCCGATGTCGCAGGGCGCGGTGGCGGCGTCGCCCATCACGCAGCTCCCCGGCGGCGCGCTCGCCTCGGGATCCGGCGCCGGTGGCAGCGCGCTCTTCGCGATGCTGAACACGCCGTCGAGGTTGGCCCAGTAGAGGCACGCATCGTCCACGGCGAACCCGTAGCCAGTCTCGAGTATGACCGGCAGTCCTCCACCGGAGCTGATCTTGCCGATCGCGCCTGGACTCACGTCGCCCCCAGCGCTGAAGAAAAAGTCGGACCCATCGAAGAGGATGTCAACCGGCGCGAAACCGCGAGAAGTGAGTACCGTGGCCGGCTGGCCGCCCGCGCGCAACCGTACGAGCGCTCCGAAGACGCAGCCTTCGTCCAGCGGACCGCATATGAATACTGGCGGGCCGCCATCCGGGGGCTCAAATGAGTCGGCGCCCGACGGCGAAGCCTGCCCCCCGGTCACCCAGCAGACGTCGTCGCCGCAGGCCATCGGGTAGCTAGCGTTCGTTTGTACCTGCGCGAGCAGCGTCGCTGTGCCACCGGCCGCCGGCACCGCGTAGATATTGCCGGTGTCGCCTCGGGCGATGATGACGTTGTGCCCAGCCACGGCCAAGTCGCCCTGCTGGTCGGCTATCTTTTGGACCACGCCGCCCGCGAGAGGCATGCGTTCAGTCCCCTCATCATCGACGTAATACAGGTTCTCTCCGTCCGCCACGAACCAAACATTGGGCGCTACGGACGCAGCGAATCGGGCGATGGTGTGCGGCGTACCGCCGGGCGATACGCGGAGAAGGGTGCGGAGCAAACCTCCGTCGGTCGAGTCGCTGGTCTGGTCGTAGAAGAGGGCGCCGGGTGTGGCCACCATGCGCGAGGACAAAGAGGGCGCTGCCACTGTCGCGACCAGCGACGGTGCGCCGCCCGCTGATGAAACGCGCATGATCGTCGCGTTCTGATCGATATAAAGAACGTAATAGAGGTCGCCGCCGCTGACGGCGACGTCCACGGCCACCGACACACTGGAGAAATTCGGCACCCCGCGACCGGGGCCGAGAAAGTCGGCCGGATCTACGAGCTTCGTCTGCGTCGCCGAGCACCGCGGCGCAGAGGAAGCGTCACCCGTCTGGGTCGCCGCGTCACTTGACGCTTCTCGGGCAGTGATGCCGCCGCACTCTGCGACGGCGCCGATTAGAGCCCCAAGCATGAGCGACGACTGCATAACACGGACGCAGGAGCGTAGCCCCCGGTGGTCCCGGGCGCTCGAGCGATCCGTGGGGGGCTGTGCCAGATGCGGTCGCATCGTCACGTATGTAGCAAGGGCTTGACCTGTGAGCACTAACGCGATGACCAACGCAGTCGGGGTTACCTGGAGTAGTCCAAGCGGTCGGTGGACCCGCGGCGCCGCTGGAGTTCCTCGCCGTCAGGTACGTCTTCCTCTACCGCGACGCGGGTTCGTCCGCGGCTTGCCCACTGCCCACCGCGTCCTACCCTCACACTTTGACGCAGGCGCCGGACTTCTCGTCGTCTCGGCCAATCCCGGGAGCTTCGCGCCCCTGACAACGTCGCTGGTGAACCCGTCAACGGGACGGCCGTGAGTCCGCAGTCAATGCGGTTCGTCTGTCCGCTCGGCCAACTCGCAGTGGTCGACGGGGAAGCGCAGGGTCTCGTCCTCGTCGACCTCAACCTTGTCGCGGTGGCAAACAGTTACCACTGAGAGTGAACGCCTTCCCCGATTCTGGTCACGCCTCGCGGCTGGCTACACGAGCGTCAAGACCGCCTGTAGAGACCGGACGGGCCTCATTCAGTTGCACGTAATCGTCGTCGACACGGATTCGCCCGTTGTGCATCCTGTGGCCACCAACGTCTGGGGACTGGGACACGACGGGACGGGACCCAGGTTGAGACTGTTTACACCATTCGGGTAGTTGTTGCTGTCGCCGTTGGGGCAGGTGCTATAGTATGTATTGCCGGCCTTGATGGAAAACTTTGCATCGGAAGGCAGTCCGGACACCGAGCATGACAATTGGGCATAGTGCCAAGAAGCCGTAGCCCTGCTATGGCGTCGAACCTCTTGGAGCTGAAGCGATGCAATTGCGTTTGCCGCCATTTTGCGGCGAATCCGGCATACCCTTCATACGGCGGCGTCTCGCTCTGCAGTCGCAAACCCCGGGGGCACGCGGCGCAAGCCACTTGACGGTTGCGCGCCAGGCGCTGCTGGCGCGCCTCGCGTCGCCGGAGGGCGAGGTCGTTGGGGACCTGACCGCCGCGACCGAAGTACATCTCGTCGGGTGTCTG
>CAZVPE010000483.1:0-2839 GCA_964628155.1 uncultured Polyangiaceae bacterium
GACCCTATGCGAGGAGTGCCCGAACTGAAGGGCATTTGTACAGTGATGTCGCCTGAGCCGCCGGTCAAGCCCCGCCCCGAAAAAAATCGTCATGCAACGCCGACGAGCCGCTCGACCCACGTCACCAGCTCAGCCTCGTTCTTGAACTGCGGGTAGAAGCGGGATGCGCCGTCCGTGTCGAAGTACACGGTTGTCGTGAAGCCCGTGGCGTCCTGGCCGTTGAAACCGATGCCGCCACCTCCGCGCCCCCCGGTCTGCCGCTCACCGCGCTGAGCGCTGCGACGTTCGCCGCTGACCTCGTCGAGTAGCCACACCGCCGTAACGATCGCCGAGAATTTCGTGACCTTCAATAGGAAGGCCGTCGAGTCGCCGCGGAAGGGGGACACGCAGTGCGATATCTGCCAGCCGAATCCCTACGCGGGCTATGGGGATTGCGGCGGTGAAGTCGGGCTCGCAACCGAACGGACGGAGGCGCTTCGATGACGTATTAGGCAATCCCCGCCCGCCTTCCCTTCCTCGTGCGGATGCCAGTCCCGAGCCGGAGCCGGCTTGCCCCACGCGCCCGTAGCGGATCGCGACCGTCCAGTCATCGAACAGGTCGCGGCCGAGGCGCACTTCGTACCGGCGATGATTATCCGAGCTCGAGGGCCGCTGCGTGAACGAGTACCCTGCGCTTGAGCGTGATATATCCAGCATTCGGACCGTTGCGCTCATCGAACGCAATCACAAACACATCCTCGATTACAGCGCCGAAGCTTGTTGTGTATCGCATTGCGAACTCGCCGGCGAACACCCTCGCTGCGGCCCCCGTCGCGAAGGCAAGCTTCGCCGACGACTCCGCGGCCGGGACGATGTCGGCGATTCTGATCCATTCCGCTGCGGAAACCAGTTTGACTTCGACCTCGAATGCACCATCGCCACTCACAAGCGGGAACACGATGTCGAACGTGGCTGTCGTCCCCGCCCCGGGGCCCGTTCGCTGGCGTATGCGAGGCCTCACGACTGGCAAGCGGCCGTCGGCCATCCACTTGTTGAGGATGGCGCGATTCGACGCGAATTTGAAGTCGATAGCGAGACGCGCCGTCAGCTCCACTGAATCTTTGAACGCCCACACCCAGTTGGAAGCCGGCAGATCGGCGGCTAGGGCCATGTGCTCGTCGAGAAAGGACAGCAACTCCATGTCTTTGACCCAAGCCGGCGTGAAGCCTGCCCCAGTTCGCTTCCAGCTCGCGTGTTCCCCCAAGAGTCGATCGCGTGCGTAGAGCCGGATCGGCTTTTCCTCCTGCCGTGCCGTTTTCCACTCCAAGTG
Organism: uncultured Polyangiaceae bacterium; assembly: GCA_964628155.1. Taxonomy (GTDB): domain Bacteria; phylum Myxococcota_A; class Polyangia; order Polyangiales; family Polyangiaceae; genus Palsa-1150. The sequence goes on from CAZVPE010000483.1 coordinate 1,310, forward strand.
GGTTGCCGAAAGATCGTCGAAGCCGGCGCCTAGGAGCGATGGCCCATATCGCTGGGAAAGGAGGCATACGAACGCATCGGCATGTCGGACGTTCTCTAAGCATGTCTCGATGGAGTTGGCGTCCGGGAGGACCTGAAATTCGCTCGAAGGACGATCCGACAGAATCGGGCTAAGTCCTAGATCGCGCAGGCAGCGCTCGACTTCGGCGCGAGCGTCGATGAGATCGTAGCAGGTGGAGCTGACAAATACGCGCATGCCGCGGGTACCGTACCGGATGTTCCGGCTCAACGGAACTCGGTCTGCCGCGAGGCGCGGGCTTGGCTTCGGTGCATAGTGCCGTCGTGGGCGCCGTTTAATTTAGACGGCAGGGGCTTGGGGGCCGGTCCAGGCCTGCTGCCCCCTGTGGTGGCGGAGAACGTGTCTCAGGGCGCGATCCGGCGGTAGCGATGATGGAGTCCGTCGAGCCTCGGGATCGCGACGACGCGTCCCATCGGAGGCGGCTCGACATCCCGTCGCATCGGGGTGTCGCCAGGGCCGAGGCGTCGCGAACACCACCAACGACGTTGGCGCGGATCGCGACTTTCGTCACGGGGAATCGCCGCCACGGATCGAGTAGAATCGCCGGGGTCGTGATGTGTTTCCAGCCACCGCAGGGCGTGCTCCATTGTTTCGCCCACCCCGCCTCCAGCACGTCGTCACCAGCGTGCTGACCGAGATGCCCACGATGGCCACGTGCGCACTCCCGACACTACGCCGCAGTTGGTCACTCTACGAATTCAGACGCCGTCGCCCTCTTGTTTAGCTGAAAGCAGGACCCGCCCACACCGCGTCTACGAGCCGGTCGAGCGCTACGTACTCGCGGCACGCGACGACAGCCCGCGTCAGCAGCTTCCGGTGCCTGCGCCCAGGAAGGCTGGCAATCATCCAACCCCACGCGCTCTTCGCGACCCCGGTTAAGTCGATGCCCACCGACGGCGGCTGCATTGCGACGGCATCTGCGACCGTCATCTTGATTTCCACTCTGGGTAGCGGCGCGCCGCCGATTCTCCTTTCAACGGCCTTCGCGATAGCCTTGACCTCCCTCTCGCGGCTAACGTCGATACGGCCTGTTGTGTCGAAGTCTGCGAGCGCGGTGCGGAGCCACTGCCGGTAGTCGCGTGCCTCGGGTGACTTGCGCAGATCGAGCGCTTTGCGCAGCAGCGTCCGGGGGCCGCTGGACTCCGAGAGGATGAGAGGGAAAAAGGTCGGCGTATATGGCACCTCCTGCGCAGCTCGCCCGGCGAGTTCACCGAACCGTTTGAACAGGCGCTCCTCCAATTCGCCGACGGATTCCTTGCCCAATGCGAGCCGAAGAAACAATCGGGATCGCTTCGGTTGCATCAGGTGGTCGGTGCCAGACTGCTGTGCATAAGTCCCGAAGATCAGCCCTCCCAGGAGGAACGCCGCGAGGCGCCTGTCCTCGTCGTTCCCGACCGGCAGGTCTCCAAGATCTGGGTACCACTCGTGGCCGGAGGCGGTTAGTTCGCCAAT
>CAZVPE010000484.1:0-2830 GCA_964628155.1 uncultured Polyangiaceae bacterium
AGCAGGAACCGATGATGGTCCGTGAGCCGGCCTTGGAGAGCGTCGACGATCTTCTAGCGGGAAACGGGGAAGGTGCATGCTGGGCTTCCGTCCGCGACGAAAACGGCTCGTCAAGAGCGGCAAAGCGCGGCGCCCTGCTACAGGATACCCTAGGCAACAAGGCAGGCGCGCCGTATGCTTGAACCATGGCGAACAGCACGCCACCCCCCGAAACGGTCGCGCTCGGCCCCGGTGGGCAGCTCCATCTCTCCGACGCGCTGTTGCACCGCCTCGGCTGGCATGAGGGCGACCGCGTCGTACTCTCCGTTGACGAAAGTGGTGGTCTCCGAGCGCTCACGATTCGTGAAGCGGTTTCCGCGCTTCGCGGCATGCTGAAGCCATACGGCGACGGCCGGAGTGTAGCGGACGAGCTGATCGAGGAGCGACGGCGAGAAGCCGAGCGTGAGTAGTGTCGTCCTCGACGCGTCAGCGGTGCTGGCGCTGCTCTTCGACGAACCCGGCGCGGATGTCGTCGAGCAAGCGATCCGCTCGTATTCAGCGGTACTCGGAGCGACCAACCTCGCCGAGGTTCTGACGAAGGCCGTCGACAAAGGGATCGCGGCGGCGGCGCTCGAGGAACGACTCGCGAAGATTGACCCCCTCGGCGCGGTTCTGCGGATCGAGCCGCTCACGGAAGCGGACGCCGTTGCGATCGCAGGCTTGCGCCCGGCGACACGGGCTGCGGGACTCGGGCTCGGCGATCGGGCATGTCTGGCGCTCGCGAAACGGCTCGGGGCGAAGTGCTTGACGACAGATCGCGCCTGGAAAGGCGTCGCGCAAGCCATCGGTGTCGAGGTGGTCGTCGCGCGATAGGGCACGCCAGCCCGAGCAGGTTCAGCCCCCCTCGCCCCATAGAGGCGCGCATCGATCGAGATACTGAACCAGGGCCGAGTATCGTTCGAAGAGCACCGTGCGGCCGTCTCTCCGAAATCCATCCCGTGCCCCCATCGCGAATGCTCGCGCCGCGGTGAAGAACCCCATCGACTCGTTGCCCGTGAGGACCTCGCGTGCAAGGGGCCCAGCGTAATCGACGGTCCAACGGCCGTCGGTGTCGCGCACGATCAGGCCGAGCAGTCTCGCGGCCATCGCGCGCTCGAACTGGCGTTCAAGATCGTCTCCTGGCGCTCACGCACACGATTGCAAGTAGGCAACGAGAGCATCGCCGACGGCCAGGCGTGGGAACTTCGCCACCTCGCTCTCCAGTTGGTACGCCTTTACGAGCGCCGCTCCGAACAGTTCGCCTTCCGCCTCAACGCCGGTACCGACGTCGACGCCGCCTCGAATCGGGTTCCCGCTAGCGAGCTGAAGAGCTGAATGAGCATCAGCCCCGCGCACGTAAAGAGGATGTCGTACACCCCAAACACGGGGACCGCATGATCGCGCTCCGGCATCAACGGACAGGCGAGAAGCACCCCGTCTGACCAGCGGTGCTCGCGCACGCGATGCCGCTTCAATCGCTCAAGGCGTGCGATGACCTCCGTGGCTGCCTCCGCAAGGGCGAGTCGGGTACGATCGTCGAGATCTTCATGGGACCTCGTATGTGATCCAGAACGACCCGCATGTTCCGCACGACACCCAAGCTCGCCTGTACGGCGGCAACGTCGCGGCGATGGCGGCGGCGTACCAGGTCAGCGCTCGCCTCCTCTCCGCCGAGCAGGCCGTCCTATGGACCCGAATGGCTGGCTTCCTCGCCGCGACCTCCCTCGCGGCGGGGCTGGCTGGTTTCGGCTCACCACTTCTTCAGACGGCGGTGGGCATCTTCGGCGCGCTTGTGACGCCAATCTTCTGGGGTTCGGGCGAGCGGTCGTGGGATTTTCGCGATCACTTTGCCGCGGTGATGCGGGCGCAGGAGGAGTGGCTCGGCGTAAAGGAGCTTGGACCGCTGACCACCGGCGACGAGCAAGACTTCGATTCGAAACTGCGCGGCGGTAAGTTCCGCTCGCAGCGCGTGACATTTCGCCTAATCGTCGGCGCGATCTTCCTCGTGTACCTTGGCATCGCTGCGCACGGTCGTGGCTGGCTACCGGAGCTCGACAAGGTAAACGTGAAATCGACGACAGATTCGCCACCGGCGCAGCCGCACAAATAAGCCAACGGCAAAGCTTGCCGGCCCCCTTCGTTGGACCGGAGGAGTCAAGTGGCACGCTGAGGCGGAACCGCTGTACACGCTCGCTCTGAGCACCGGGAGCGTGGAAGCTCGCAGCAACTCCCCAACATTCCGCGAGTGGAGGGGACGTTCGCGAGCATTTTCATGCCGCGCTATCGGCCAGCAACGCGCGAGCGGTACATCGCGTTGCTGCGGCAGGGCATCCTCGACGCGTTCGGGGACAAGCGCCTCGATATGATCGACGCGCCGATGATTCGCGCCTTCGTCGCGCGACTTCGGGAACGGAAGGTCCAGCCGCGAGGGCCGGCGAACTTCGTTCGCACGATCCTTCGAGCATCCGTCGAGACGGGAGCATTGGGCATTTTGCGGGAATTCCCAAAGCTGCCGCGCCAAGGCTGGAAGATTCCGGACCCGCCCAGTGACGCAGAGGTACGGATCCTGTTCGCCCATGCTCGCGGATGGTTACGCGCGGCCATCGCCCTCGCTGTGTACGCCGGCCTGCGCTCGGGAGAAATACGAGCGCTCGAGGTCCGTGATATTGACCTGACCAAGGGGATCATCCTCGTTCGTCGAGCCTTCTCGGGAGACCAGGTACTTACGCCCAAGTCTGGCCACGAGCGCGTGGTACCGATTGCTCCGGCGCTAGCGAAGGAGCTTGAAGGGCCGCTACGCGACAAGCTCCCG
>CAZVPE010000485.1:0-2820 GCA_964628155.1 uncultured Polyangiaceae bacterium
ATTCCGCGCGACGTGCCTCAGGCAGCGCCCGCGCGCTCTCGTAAAGCGCAAGTTCCGCATTGTCGCTCATCTTGTTGACGAGCATCGTAGGGTCGCGGGGTTAGGTCAAGCATGCTCTCGTCCGGCCATGCCATTCCAGGCGCGGACAGGTACGTCGCGAGCGCTAGCCCGGGCGGTAGAATGACGTGCATGCCTTCCGGGAACTGCGCGCAGATCCTCAAACACCTCGGCTACGAGTGGTGGATGTTCCGGTGCGTGAACACCCTCCTATCAGAGCCCCCCAGCGAGCAAGGTGATCCCCGCTACAACGCTCTCGTTGAGAGCTTGGCCATCCACGGGCGCAACCTCGCCTACTTTTTCCACAAGCCGAAACTAAAGAAGGACGATTGGAACGCTGAGGATCTCGGGCTCCCGCTCGTGGAGCCCATGCCGCAGGCGCTCAAGGACTGGTGTGTCGAGGCGCACAAGAGGATCGCCCACCTCACTGCGACACGGGCTTTTCCGCTCGACAGCTGGAAGCCGGGAACGATCCGACCGCAACTTGAGGAGCGCATCGTGGCCATGAAGCGCGCGATTGGGGCGGACATGCCCGCGAGTTGGATAGGCGACCGGCGCGAGGCAAGCTCACGGGCTATCGGTGTGCTACTCGCGCGCAAAACGGCGCATTTGACGGGACCGTCATCGGTTACGCTGCCCTCGGAGAGTGTGTGGTGCGAGGGGGCCGCAACGGGGCCCGCGGCTTTCGTGAGCCCGACGGGAACCGCGAAGCCGCCTGAAACGACTTAGGCGAGAGCTCCGGTCGAAGGCGCGCTGGAGGGGCGCGTGGCGCGATGCCTCAGGGCGCCGGCTTCAAGAGCTCCCGCAGTTCGTCCAACGTGAGCTCCCGAGCAAACCGCTTCTTCCCCGAGCATGTGAGGCACAGGAGCCCGACCCCTGGGGCCTCCCATCCGGTGCCTTTGCACTTCGGGCAAGTCTCCGTCGCGGTGATCTTCAAGTCGCGGTCGTCGGGCATGCACGGAATAACGGCGCGAGGCGGGGCGAAGTTTCGTGTGCGGACCGAGCGCCGTGGGCCTTCACCGTCGCTCGCCTCGCCCGGTCGAAATCGTCGCGAACGGTATACCGGCGCACGTAACACACTCGAGTTTCGTCTCCGCTTTGCCGATGCGCTCGCGCAAGTAGGCAAGCTCCGTGCTCTTGACGGTGCCGAGACCGTCGTCGATCTTGTTCGCCTTCTCCTCCAGGGCAAGAAGCCGAGCCTCCACGGACTTCATCCTCTCCCCGATCGCGGCCATGTTGACGTCGAGCGCGTGCATCTCCAGTAGAAGCCATCCAAGGCCCCCCAACGTTATCGCGTAGAGTATTCTTGTTCCGCGGACGAATTGAGCCGCCGTGATCTCCCGATCCAATGAGAACCGCGCCACGCGCCCATCATACACTCACCCGGCGCGAAGCCGCGTGGTCGCTCGCGCCGTTAGTCTTAGTCACCGTGCTGGGCCTCGCATTGCAAGCCCGCATCAACCGCGCGGCCGCGAGCGTTCGGGCCGTGGACCGCACGCTCAACGAGATCGACTTGTCGATCGACCGACTCGACGGCGGCTTCACGACAGCCGAGCGCCTCGTTCGGCGAGAAGACACGGTCTCGGCCTCCCCGGTGCTCCTTCCCGCCGGCGGAGCCTTCAACCTTGTGGCCGACGGCAACTCGCCGGGAGCGATCTTCGTCGGGACCATTCAGCCGACGACGGTTCCGGGCGCGGGGCCAGACCAAAGGGCGCTGATCAAGAACATGCGGCTCATCGCATCCCGCGTGCAAGACGCGGTCATCGGGGGCTTGCCTGCGGACGCTCCCGACGGGCAGATCCCGGCGCCGATCTTGATCGAAGACTGCATCATCGACCCTCGGATCCACCTTGGCGAGAACGTCAAGCTAGGGAGCAACGTCAGGTTCAGCGCCAACCCTTGAGCGTGTCGCCCCGGCCTGAGGGAGCCGGGCAAACATGCGCCTCGGAGAATGGGTTGACGACGAATCGTCACGAGGCGACGCTCGCAAGCTCGCCGTCATACGGTTCGGCGTCCGTCAGGCTCAATAACGCGAGGGATTGCATGAACACCAAAGAGGGGTTGAAGCTCGTAGTCGGGTCCGTGGTCGTCTACGTCGTCATGGCCGCATGCGCGGGCGCCGGGACGATGTCGCCGTCCGACACGTCGGCGGGCGGCAGCTCGTCGGGGGGCGTCGCGTCCGCTTCGGGGTCGTCGTCGGGGAACGACGGATCGGACGGCTCCGGATCATCGGGCGGAAGCACAGGCGACGACAGCGGCGGGACGAGTTTCCTCGACGCGCTTACCGACCCCGTCCCCGCGGCGCAGGCGGACACCACGCAAAGCGGCTCGCGGTTGAAAGCGAAGTATTACGTCGGCTCCGACGGATCGAAAGAGTTCGCTGGCTGGCATGACTCGATGCTCAACGTCGATTGTGGCTTCGTCCCTGCCTCGGACGGAACCACGCGGTGTATGCCCGCCTACCCGGGGGCGGCCTTGGTCGAGCTCTATTTCTCCGATTCGGGATGCACTCAGGCGCTAGCGCTGGGCACGAAAGGATGCGCGGCCCCGCTTTACGCCTTCCAGTCCCAAGCCGGCATGGGAAGCGCGTGCGTTACAGGGTTCGATCGCATTTTTCAGCTCGGCGCCGCTTACACCGGGGCGTTGTACACGGGCTCGCCGGCCAGCTGCGTTACCATCCCTTCGCCCACTACCTACTCGCTCTACTCGCTCGGGCCCGAGGTCTCGCCGAGCACGGTCGAAGCGGCGACGTTGCAGACCGAC
>CAZVPE010000486.1:0-2812 GCA_964628155.1 uncultured Polyangiaceae bacterium
CTGAGGAGGCGAGGTCGCGATTACCACCCACCGAGATCCTCACGTACCACTCTCGCTATCGATACGAAGATCGCGTGGCCCGGCATCGCCGAGTCATCGGGACATTCCGCGGCCCCGGCTCCGTTGTCGCGTTCACCACGCAGGTGGCCGAGATGTCGCTCGACTTGTCCGCGGATCTGCTCGTGACCGACATCGCGCCCATCCCGGCGTTGATCCAGCGTCTCGGTCGGCTCAATCGGAGGGCGACGCCGGAGGTTCCTCGGCCTGTGGCGCCGGCAGTTGCGCTCACGTTTCACGGCCCGCCGTATCTGGAGGCGGATCTCGAGCAGGGCCGTGCCTTCTGGGCCGAGCTGGCCCCGCTCGACGCGCTCTCGCAAAGCGACCTGGCCGAGGCGTTTGAGCGCCTTGCCCCAAGCAGCGCCGCAAGCGTCACGGTGCGCGATCAGCTCCTCGATGGCCTCGCTGTCAGCGTGCCGGACAGCACGCGCGAGCCCTCCCCGTCGATTACTGTCCTCCTCGAGAGGGACGCGGAGCGGGTGAGGCGCGAGCCTGGCGACGCTGTGCGGTGCGCGCTGCCACTTGCGCTGCCAGCCGTCTTGCGCCGAGAGCTTGGATCGTGGGCGAGAGTTGGCTTCCTGCCGGTCGTGCCGGAGTCGGCGTTGACCTACGACGCCGAACTCGGAGCGCAATTCGAGTCGTGGGAGGAGGCAGCGACGTGACGACCTTGCGTCTTGATCTGTCGGCCCCTGGAATGGGCCCGATGCATCGCGCGGGCCTCGGGGGACTGGCCACGAGCCTTCTGGCGCTCGAGCGCGAGGGCGAGCACATTGCCGGCCTCGCGTGGGAGGTCAGACCACGGAGCGTCGACCTGCGCTTTGCGGAGACCGACGCTTCGGCCCTGGTGCGCCTGGTCGAAGCAACAATGAGGTGCACGCAGGGGCTCATCGTTTTTCGCTGCTTTGACGACCTCCCCGAGTACACGCTCGAAGCGAAACTGGTGATGAACGAGTGTCTGCTCGGAACGCTGCTCCAGCACAATAAGATGCTCAAGCCAGACGGTGCCAGGAAGGTGGAGCGCACCATCGAGATCGACGGACGGCAGATACTGTTCCGCGTCAAGGAGCTCACGGACTTCGTTCACCGGTTCTCTGCCGGGGATCTTGTGGCCAAGGACGGTCGGTTGGCGACGGGCGCGTTGGAGATTAAGGGGTGGGCCATCCCCGGCGCGGTCAAGCGGCACGAAAAAGCCCCGGGGACTGCAATGACAGAGCTCGCGGATAGGTTTCTTCCGCTGCTCTTTGCTCCGATCGGTACTGTGCCGTTCCGCCTGTCGGCCACGATGCGGCGCGAGAAGCTTGACTACGCGCTCGTCGTGCCGGACGTCGAAGACCTGCGCGACTTCGCCGAGGCCCGACGCGCATTAGTCGGGGGCGCCCTCGCGATGCGCGCTGCGGGCCCCGGGGATGCCGCTCTTGTGCTTTACGGCCGCCTGCACGCGCTTGGGCTGCTGCGAAGGCTACGCGTCCGCAGCTGCACTGTAATGGGCCTCGGCACCGTCGCGTGGGCGAGCCAGCAAAAGACGCGGACGCAGATGGTTACCGTTGAGACTCCGCCCGACATGCTCCTCGAGCGCATCGATCTTGTCCAGAGGTACCTCCCGGCGCGTATCCGGCCGCGCGACGACGGCGCGGGTTTCGTAGACCTGCCGGCTTGGCGTCAGCTTTCGACGGAGAACCTGGCCGCTGGCCGCCCCCTATGGACGGGTCTTGGCGAAGCGCTCCACGACAAGGATCTGAGAAAGAAGCTACTCAGCTTCGAGCACGCACTCGTGAAGGAATTGGTGAAAGCGATGATGGCGAAGGATCTCCTTGGTACCGCGCGACAGCAACAGTTCGTTGAAGCATGCCACGAGGCGATCCGCAGACGCTATGCCATGCTCCACGACCGCATCACTCGTGAGGACCTCGACGCAAAGGCCCTTTTCGATCGCGAGCGCGAACAGATCCGCACCTCCCTAGGGCGCTGCAAGAACGCCGCGACGTTTCGCGGAGCCGTTATCGACCTCTGGGCGCGGGGGGGGTCCAACTCATCGTTGCGGAGTAACTGGCGAATGATGCTGGATTTCTTTGGGGAAGAGGGCTGGCAGTTGGGCCGCGACCTCAGCTTACTCGCCCTCGCCTCCTACGCGCCGCGAGAGAGGCTGACCGAGACGACAGATCAAGAGACCGCGTAAGCGCGAGCGACCGAACACTATACCAGGGAACAGGAGGACTCATGACATGGCATCTGCACGGCGCAATCATCACGCCATTCGGCACGGCCGCGAACAACCGTGGCGAGAACGAAGGCAACATCACTACCCTCCAAAAATTGCTATGGCGTGGTTCGGTTCACACGACCGTAAGTGCCGAAGCGATCCGGTGGGCCATTCGGTATTTCTGGCAGCGTCTGAGCGCGGAGCGCTCGGAGCTCGCGACAAACCGGCAGTGGAATGACGACCGGGATGACAACACGTGGCGCGACCAGAAGTGGACGGCATGGGACGGTGACGGCGGGGAAGGTACATACATCGACGACGACGTTCTCGGCTTCATGTTGGCTGAGGGCGCGAAGTCCGATGGATCTGACATAGCTTCGCCCAAGGGGAAGAAGGCGAAGGGCACCATCGAAAAGCGGCGTGGCGCGCTCGAGGTGACGCGTGCTGTGTCGTCGACTCCCTTTGCAGGGGACATCACCTTCAACGCAAAAAGCGGGACGAAGGGCAGCACGAGCCTGTACGGCACCGAGGTCCACGCGACGCGATTCCAGTATG
>CAZVPE010000487.1:0-2792 GCA_964628155.1 uncultured Polyangiaceae bacterium
GATGTATCCCTTCGGCTCGTGGGAATACCACTCGGACCTCGACCTCATCGGCACGTCGACCCCCGCGAAACCGCTGCGTGTGTTCGTAAACTCAAATGAAATGGACAACGGATACACAACGCTGGATAGCGGTCACCACAACTGGCTGCTGGCCAATCAGCACATGGCTGCCGCCCTGAAAGCTCAAAATTATCACTACCGATACGTCGAGGGTCTCGGCGCCAGCCACTGCGATGGCAGGGTGCAGAATCTCACGATGGCGGACACGCTTCTGTGGGTGTGGCAGGGCTATCCGCTCAATTGACGGGCGGCCGCGCTCATGTTTGGCCGCCCAGCGACGCAAACATTGGCTGGAATGTGAGGCACTCCTCGATGCGGCTATGTCGGCTCGACGGCGTAGCGAAGGTGCAAGACGCCGTTTTCGAGCCTGCTCGTCCGACATGAGCCGGAGGCCTGCCTTACCGGCAAGGCCGCGCGCCAAGAGGCTCCCAGGCGCGCGCGGCGCAGACCCTGCCCGGGCCGCTTCAGCGGCCGAGCGTCGCGACGAGCAGACGCGCCGTCTCCTCGCCGGAGAAGTTCTGCTGGCCCGTGATGAGGTTCTCGTCGCGAACCGCGTAGCCGCGCCAGAGCCCGGCTTGTGTGTAGTTCGCGCCAATCTTCTTCATCTCGTCCTCGATCCGCCAGGGCATGATGTGCTTGCCCTCGGGCAACGCCTTCATCTGCCAGACCGCTTTGTCGGCGAAATCCTCTTCCACGTTCGCAAAGCCGGTGACCGTCTTGCCCTTCGCGAGGTGCTGGCCGTTCGAGAGCTTTGCGTAGCGGAGGATCGCGACCCCATGGCAGAGAGCAACGGCGAGCTTGCCCGCTTCGTAGAACTCCACGAACTTCTTGTGAAGGTCGGTCGCGCTTTCGAACGTGAACATCGGAGCCTGGCCGCCGGCGACGATGATCGCGTCGAACGCCTTGACGTCGATCTCGCTGACGGGCTTCGTCTTCTCCACCGAAGCGGCGAGCTTCGGCGTCGCGATGAAGGCCATGCTGATCAGATCACTCGAGGAGTAGCCGCTCGCGTCACACGGATCGCTCATCGCGTCCGCCTCGCACTTGCCGCCCTTCGGGCTGTAGACGACTTCGCTTTCTCGGCGACTTCGCGCACGTGGTCACGCATCGCGAGCGCGCGTTCGCTGAGGTGCCACTTCTGGCCGGCGCGAACGAGCACGGGGTCGCCGACTTGTTCGCGAAGGCGCGAGAGGGCGTGGCTCATCGCCGGCTTGGTGATGCCGACTTGCTCGGCCGCGCGACTGACGCTTCCCGTCTGCTGGGATCGGCGCAGCGCTCGCGCGGGAGGCGCCGGCATGCTCTCTGCGGCACGAAAGGCGAAGAGCTGACTGGGAGTCGTTGGAAGGGGACGGGTATCTCGAAGGACGTTTTCGTGTTGGCAGACGGCCCCCTCACGCTGACCGGCAATTCCAAGTTTGCACCGGTACCGGGCATACCTGCGAAGGTCACGGAGACGCGGCTCTGTCGCTGTGGGCACTCCTCGACGAAGCCCTACTGCGACGGGACACGAGCGAATGGGTTTCGCTCGCACGGATCGACGCGGGCACGCAGACGCCGATGCGGGCCACCCACCCAACGCCCCGATAACGAGTCATGTCCGAAGACGCGGCAAGGTAGGATCATCGAAGATGAACAGGGTGCACCACGAGGATGCGTTTGCTGCCATTGCGACTCGCCGCGGACGTCGCAACTCTACGCGGACCAGCAACGACGCTCACTGCGGAGGGAGAGATGACCCCCGAACTGCTCGCTCGAACGTACCTCGACAGACTGAACGCCCACGACGGCGCCGGCGTCGCCGCCTTGTTCGCGCAGGGCGGCACGTTCGAAGATCCCGCCACCACTGGTCCGATCGGGGCGACCGGCATCGAGGCGATGGTCGCGCGCGTTTCGACGGCTCTCTCGCCTGTCTACGAGGTCAAGAGCCTCGACGTCGCGGGGGCCCGGGTTCACATCGAGTGGCGGCTTCGCGGTCGGAACACCGGCCCTACTCGCTCTCGGAAGCTCGCGTTTGGAACCGGCGCTTGTCATCGCTTGCGTCTTCCCGAGGATCGCTCTGGATACCGGGGTCGAAGTCCGTGCCTGCGCAGCGTTCCGGTTATCCACGTGACGACGAAGGGCACCCCCGCTTCCGCAAGTCCGAAGTGCTTGACCTTCCCCTCAAGGGCGGTCGTCGCGAGCTACGGCTGCCGCGATGCGATCTCCCCCTCGACGACCTCAGGCTCTCGAAGGTACCGCTCGACGACGCCGCCGATGAATGCGCTGGTGTACGCCTCGGGCTTCGGGCTCTCGATGACATCGACGATGGCCTTGACTGCCTCTTCGACCGGCTGCGCCCCCGGAAGCTTGCGGTTGTCCACGATCCCGACGCCCATCGAGTTGACCCCGAACTCGGTCGCGACGACGCCCGGCAAGAGGAGCGTCACGTAAACGCCGGGGTGCGTCTTTTTGAGCTCCACGCGGAGCGACGCGGTCAGCATGTTCACCGCGGCCTTCACCGCACCGTAGGCGGCTCGCGGGGGTGCGAGCGGGGCGCGCGACAGACCGCTGGAGATGTTGATGATCTGGCCGGCATTCTTAGCCTTGAAGTGCGGAAGGACGGCCTGGATGCCGTAGATGACGCTCTTCATGTTGACGGTCCACATCACGTCGAGATCCTCGTCGGTCAGCTCGGCGACGCTGCGCGAAATGCCGCGACCGGCGTTGTTCACCCAGACGTCGATGCGGCCGAA
>CAZVPE010000488.1:0-2762 GCA_964628155.1 uncultured Polyangiaceae bacterium
CGCGGAACCGGTGCGGCGCCCCAGGGCGTATTCCAACTCGGAACCTCATTGCCGATCAATCCAGCCTTTGCCGGCTTCCTCCGTGCGGAGCCGCTTCAGCTCGAATTGGAATCGGCTACCACGACCTACTACGGCCAAGTCATTGTGACCCAAAACCCGAGAGCGCTGCTTCTCACGACCTTTCCCGATACCTCGTCGTATTCGATATTCTTCCCGCTTCCCTGATTTCCAGTCCGCGCGCTGTGCGCCCGACTACTTCCCCTCGAACCGCGGCTCGCGCTTCTGCATCCAAGCCGACACGCCCTCCATGAAATCGGCGCTACGGAGAAGCCGCAGCTGGCCCTCCCGCTCGCGCTGCAGGGCATCTTCGATGTTGCCCCAGCTCGCGTAGATCGCCCGCTTGATCTCCGCGTAGGCGAGTGGTGGTCCGGCTTCGATCTCGCGGGCCACTTCGAGTGTCGCGCGGCGGAGCTCGTCGGGCTCCACCACCCGCGCAATCGCGCCGAGTCGATTCAACTCGGCGGCGCTCATCTTCTCCGAGAGCAGAATCGCTTGCATCGCGCGGGCCGTTCCGAGCAGCCGCGGAAGCCAGAACGTTCCGCCTCCGTCGGGCATGAGACCGATGCGAACGAACTTCTCTTGCGCGTACGCGCGCGTCGACGCGATGCGGAGGTCGCACGCGAAAGCCAGGTCCGCGCCGAAGCCCACCGCGGCGCCGTCCATCATCGCGATCGTGGGTTTCTCGCAGCGCACGATCGCTTTGATGACGCCGTGGAAGTCGTCGAGGTAGCCGTCCAGGTGGTCCATCATCTGCGGATCGTCTGCCACGTTTTGGCGGAGGTCCGCCCCCGCGCAGAAGTGGTCCCCCGCCCCCGCGATCATGATGCACCGAATGGCCCCGTCCCGGCTCGCGGCGTCGAGCGCGTCTGCCATTTGCCGGAGGACCGGGCGCGTGAGTGCGTTGCGTGCCTCGGGGCGATGGATGACGACGACGCGCGTGGCACCGAGCGTTTCGAGCAGCACGACTTCGGCCATGGCCAACGTTTCTAGCGCCGTCCGCGGGAAACCTCACCCTGGCCCCCCCTTCGACGAGCCTGACAAATGCTCGTGACAGCGGAGCAAGGGCTTCTGGCGCCCGCGTCGAGTAGAGTGCACAGTCACTACTCTTTCGGGGCTGGCCATCGACTGCCGGAGTCGCATCGGCTGCCCGCGAACACTGCGTGGAGCGGAGTCCATCCGATGATCTTCTTGAGCCCAGCTACACTTCGCAGTCTTCTCCCGGGCGCAGCCGCTCTCCTGGCGGCCTTCTCGACCGGATGTTCCGGGGGCGGCTCCGCCAATGGTCCGGACGGCAACGGCGGCTCTTCGGGCGCCGGAAACTCGACGGGTAACCAAGGAGCGAGCGGGGGAGCGGGGGCGAGTAGTGGCGGCGGCTCGGCAGCGAACTCGGCTTCGAGCAGCGGCGCGTCGGCGACCGGTTCGAGCAGCGGTGGTGGGTCGGCGACCGGTTCGAGCAGCGGCGGCGGCTCGGGAGCGATGCCGGCTTCGAGCAGCGGCGTACCGGCGACCGGTTCGAGCAGCGGCGGCGCAGGCAGTGCGTCGAGTTCGGGTGGAAGCAAAGCGGGCGGAAGCTCGGGCAGCGGAGCCGGCGGGATCGCGGACTCGGGCGCGGAAGTCGATGCCCATTCCGGTCCGGGCGGTGGGCAAGACGCGGGGACCGTTCTCGGAACCTCCGGCGACGGAGGCGTAGCCCTCGACCCGACGCTGCTCGGGGATTGCACGGGCACTTCGCCGATTACCTGTACGATCCCCGCTCCCAACGGCAATTACGACGTCACGGTGAGTCTCGGGAGCGCGACCGCCGCGGCGACCACGCGCGTGCAAGCGGAGCTTCTGCGCATCGAGCTCCAGCCCACCGCGACGACAGCGGGGATGTTCTTCTCGTACACGTTCACCGTGAACGTTCGCACGGAAAAGCACAATGTGTACTCGGCCCCCGGCAATATCCTCAATTTGCTGTTCGACGGAACCGCCCCGGCGCTCCACGGTCTCGGGGTCGCCCCCTCGCCGAACTCCATCACGGTCTTCGTCGCCGGGGACTCCACGGTGTGCGACTGGGATCCGACCGCGTCGGACGCGATCACGCCGCCGACGCCCTCGATCGAACGGGGGTGGGCCCAGGAACTCTCGCAGTACTTGAAACCCGGCGTCGCCGTGGCCAACTACGCCGTCTCGGGCACGACTTCGGGCGGCTTCTATGGGAGCTACTTTCCCCCGGCTCGGACGGCGATGAAGGCGGGGGACTACCTATTCGTCCAGTTCGGACACAACGATCAGAAGTCGGCTGCGGACATCGCGAGTTATCAGGCGAACCTGATGAACTACATCAACGACGCGAAAGCCAAGAACGTCACCCCGGTCATCTTCACACCCGTCGCCCGGGGCACCGGCACCAATTTCGCCGGGCTCGATGGTCAAGCGCGCACGGTCGCCATGGCGCAGAACGTGGCGCTCGTGGATCTCACGAACTTGTCTTGGGCGTATTATCAAACGTTGCCCGACAAGACCGTTCTCTTCGTGCCCGGTCAGGAGACGCATTTTACGGAGTCGGGTGCGACCCAGATCGCGGGCATCGTGGCGAGCGCGCTGAAGACCTCGCAGCTCGGGCTCGCGTCCTACATCAAATAGGTCTTCCGGGCTGCGCGGGCGTAGAGCACCGAACGGTTTGACTCCCGTCGGCTTTGCCGCGATTTTCTTCGCAT
>CAZVPE010000489.1:0-2732 GCA_964628155.1 uncultured Polyangiaceae bacterium
CCAGGGCCACGCCGGGCTGCTGTCGCACCCGCGCCGCCAGAGAATTCCGGGCCGCCGAGCCCGTTTGTCGCGGTTTCTACTCTCCGTCCATCGGCGAAGGCGCGCCGAGAATCGACGGCGCGGACTTCGGAGCCACCCGGGACGCGCCTCGGGTCGGCTCGTAGCGCGCAATCTGCGCCCCCGAGAGATCGATAATCCGAAGCCACCCGAGCAGCCGAATGAACTGGTAGGTCGGGTCGATCTCGAACCAGCGCACCGCGAAGTTCGGCGACTGCCCCCACTTGTGGTGATTGTTCTGGAAGAGCTCACCCATCGTGAGCACGTCGAACACCAGCGTGTTCTTCGAGTTGTCGTCGCTTTCGTAGTTCCGATAACCGAGCTTGTGGCCGAACCAGTTGACGATGCCGCCGTGGACGGGGCCGAGCGCCAGGTGGATCGGGAAAAGCAAAAACACCCACCCGTTCGTCGCGAAGCACACGTAGACGAGCAGATAGATCGCGCCCCAGCCGATTGCCCCGGCCCAGCCGCCGAGCGTCTCGTCGAAGAACTTCCACTCGGGGTAGCCGCCCTCGAACCGGGGTTCCACCGCGACTCGGCGGTGCTTCAGATCCGCGTACTGCGTCTTGGTGCGCCACATCATGGCGATAAAGCTCTGCTGGACCGGCGAATGCGGATCCTTCGGCGTGTCGCTGTACGCGTGATGCATCCGGTGCATGATCGCGTAGGCGCGGGGATTGAGGTAGCTCGGCCCCTGGATCGCCCAGGTGAGCACGTGAAAGAAGCGCTCCCACCCTTTGCTCATTTCGAATTGCCGGTGGGCGCCGTAGCGGTGCAAAAAGAAGCTCTGGAACATCACCGACAGTTGCCAGTGGATTGCGAAAAAGATGGGGATGGCCACGTGTCTTCAATACGGCGCGCGCGACTTTTCCGCCCGCCATGTTTCGGTCATCCCAGCCTTCGATTGTCACGGTTCTGTCATGAGCAGCGCCCCGACGCGCTCCCGCTCTCGGGCGAGCCAGGGCTCGAGCGCCGACCGCATGCGCGCGTCGGACAGCCAGTGGGCCGAACGCGTCCGCGTCGGAATGAACCCTCGAGCGCGCTTGTGCTCGCCGCCGGCACCGGGTTCGAACACGTCGAGCCCGCGCTCGAGGCAGAAGCGAATTCCCTCGTAGTAGCAAACGGCAAAATGGAGGAACGGAACGTCGACGTTCGGCCCGGCGCCCCAGTATCGACCGTAGAGGCGGGTCTTCGACATCACATTGAACGCGCCGCCCAGAATTTCACCCGCCTGGCTGCGGGCGACCACCCACGCCAGCCGATACTGGAAGCGCTCCACGATCCGCTCGAAGAAACGGCGATTCAAGTAGAGGCGCCCCCAGACCCCGTGACGATCGATCGTTCGTTCGTAGAGCCCATGCATGGATTGGGCGAGATCCCGCCCGTAACCCTCGGGGGCGACGGTCTCGATGGCGATCCCGTGATCGTCCATGGCGCGGACCTCGCGCTTGATCTGGTTTCGCTGTTTGGACGAGAAGCGCTCGAGATAGTCGGCCCAGCTCCCGGCGCCGTCTCTGAACCAGTGGTACTGAAACCCGTCGCGCCGCAGGTATCCAGCCGCTTCCCAGTGCCCAGCCTCCTCGTCGCGGGGAAAGTTGACGTGAACGCCCGAGGCGCCCAAGCGCCCGCACCACTGACGCGCGCCGTCGGCAACGATGCGCGTCACCTCGGAGCGGTCGGCGCCGGGCGCGACGAGGACGCGGTCGCCCGTCGCCGGCGTGAATGGGACCGCCACGAGAACCTTGGGATAATAGCGAATGCCGAGCCGCTCGGCGAACTCGGCCCAACCCCAGTCGAAGACGAACTCTCCCTCGCTGTTTCCTTTGATGTACGAAGGGGCGACCGCGACCAGCGCTTCCCCCCGCCAGAGCGACAGGTGCGCGGGCATCCACCCGGTTCCCTCGCCGACGCAGCCCGTTTCCTCGAGCGTGTCGAGCCACGTCCACTCGACGAACGGAGAGCTCTCCTCTCGAACGAGTGCGTCCCACGTCGCTTGGGGGACGTCGCCCACGCGCTCGAGCACGCGCAGCTCGTAGCCCTGCTCGGTCACGCGACGCCGGTCTCCTCGCGGACGAGCACGAACCAATTGTCCGTCCAGCGCCCCCCCTTCTTCGCCCGACCGATGGTGACGTGAGGGGAAATGCCGCGCATGACGTCGACCATGCCCGCATAGACGAACCGCCCCAGCCGCGCGGAATTGGGCGCGATCGCCGGCCACGCGTCGGGCCTTTGGTTCGGGACGGCCGTGTAGTCGATGTCGACTTCGCCCTCGTCGCTCGCCGGCCGTACGACGAAGTACCCGGGCCCGGTGAATGCCGAGAGCGACTGATGGTTGTAACCGAAGAGCACGCCGCTATCGGCCGGGTCTCGCGGCCGGCAAAAACGCTTCTCGAAGTGCGTATGCGCCGGAAGCGTGTTTTTCCCGACGTGAATCACCTGAGCGAGCGGCGCAACCGTGGCCGGGACGAAGTCGTCCAGGGTCACCTTGCGAAAGCCTTTCGCCGCTTCGAAGAGCGCCGTCATGTCCGCTCGCGTCCATTGACGCGTCGACCAAATTCGCGCCAAGTGCCCGACCTCGCTCAGGTCTTTCGAAAGGCGCGGAAGATCGAGGTGGGTCTCGATGAGGTTTCGGAGATCCATCCTTGGACCGCGAATATAGATGCGCCGCGTGAACG
>CAZVPE010000490.1:0-2704 GCA_964628155.1 uncultured Polyangiaceae bacterium
GGCGACGGGTTCGAATGGCGGATCGGACGCCGGAGCGGGTGCTGGCGGTGCCGGGTCCAGCGGCGCTACCCCTTCTCCTGCGGCTCCGGGCACCATTCCGGCGGGCTATCCCGCGCCCAGCGCGGCCACCTACGCGATGTGCCAAAAGGTCGCCGTCGGCGCTGGCTCGCAAAATCCTACGAGCGGCGCCCAAAACGCGTGCGCCGGACAGGACACCAGCGGCGTTTGCATCGAATGTCTGTTCGGCGGCTCCACCTACAACACCGCCCAGACCGCGACTGCGGAAGGGACCTCCGAAGCGGGGAATTACCTCGTGACCGTGAACGTGGGCGGCGCTGCGGCAGGCTCGACGTACATCAGCGCGGAGTCGGAGCGCGGCCTCTTGGCCCCCGTAACGACAGCTGCCGGGCAGATGATCGAATACGCCTTCGTCGTCAACGTCCGCGCGATGGAAGGGCAACCGAACCACTCGGGTGGACCGGGCGGTTACCCCGGGCTCGACCTCTTCTTTTACGGGCCATCGGCCACGCCCCCGCAGGTGTCCGCGGTCGGATACCAGCTCTTCGCCGCGGCGACCAAGCCGATCATGATCTACATGGCCAGCGACTCGACGGAGTGCGACCAAACCGGCGGCGCTTTCGGCGGCTGGGGTCAAATGCTCCCCGAGTTCTTCGTTCCACCGGTCGGAATCTCCAACTGGGGCAATAGCGGCGCGAGCTCCTCTTCGTTCTACGGGGCGTACTGGGGCGACATCAAGTCGCATTGGACGGCCGGCGACTACGCGATGATCCAGTTCGGCCACAACGACAAGGGCGTCGCGGACTCCGTCGTCCAGGCGAACCTCGAGAAGTACATCACCGACGCCATTGCGGCGAACGTCACGCCGATCATCGTTTCGCCTCCGGCTCGCGTCCAATTCACCGGCTCGATGGAAGGCGATCAGTCCAGCTTGCACGAAGCGGCCGGGAAGGCCGCTGCGGCCGCGCACAACGTCGCGTTCATCCCGCTCACCGACCTGGCGGTCAGTTGGTACAACACCCTCGGCTCGCAGGCCGCCGCGCTGAAGTTCCACGCGAACGGCAGCGACGCGACGCACACGAACCTCGCCGGCGGTCTAAAGCTTGCCGCCTTGGTGGCCGGCAGCATTCAGAGCCAGAATCTTCCCCTGGCCAAGTACTTGAGGCCCGGCGCCGTGGCCGCCCTCAGCCCCATCGCTGTCCCAGCCACGACCGACGCCGGAGCCGGCGCTCCGACCGGCGGCGGCTCGTCTGGGGGCGGCGGCGGATCGAGCGGCGCCGGTTCGTCTGGCGGCGCAGGCGCTTCGAGCGGAGCTGGAAACGGCGGCGGCGGCTCCATGGCAACTCAATGCGGCGCGACCATGTGCCCAATGCCGAGTGTTTGCTGCGAATCGATGCCGGACGCCGGCGGCCCCAAGACCATGGCCTGCCTGGTGGCGTGCGACTACACGACGCAAGCGCAGCTCTGCGGAAACAGCAACGACTGCCAAGCAGGCCCCCCCAACTGCGTCAACGGAATCTGCGTGAACTAGTTGAGGGCTCCCGGCGTCGGCGGCGCGATCGCGTCGCTTGACGCCTGAAGGCAGCTTGCGCTCTTACTCGCGTCCGTGACCAGCAAGCGCGTGCCAGGCGGGGTGGTGCACAGGCTGCCCGTAGACCTGCGTGAGGCACTGATCGCGAACTCCACGGCACTCGATGCCTGGAGGGCCATCACGCCTTTGGCGCGCAACGAGTTCATCTGCTGGGTCGAGGATGCGAAGCAAGAGATGACGCGAAAGCGCCGCATTCGCAGGACCAAGGAGGAGCTGGAAGAAGGTCAGCGCCGCCCCTGCTGCTGGCCAGGATGCAAGCACCGCGAGCGCACGGGCGGGTGAGCGCCGCGCTAGTCGATGGACGCACGTTCGGTACAAGCCATAGACTCCGTGTGACACAACGCCACGACAAGGGGGGGGCGCGACCGGCGTCGATCCCGTGGGCGACGGTCGCGGGAAGCATTTGGGACCCTGGCCGACTCGACGGGCCAGGGGTTCGAACGCGAGTTTCCTATCGCCTCGAAATCGCCGCAGGAGTCGTGGCGGGTGACGCCTTTCGAGAAGTGGTGCAGACGCCGAGAACCGGCCTGAACGCGCACGTTCGCTTGGCGTCCTCTTCGATCGGCGCGTGCGGGGAAGGCGCCCGAATCCAAGTGTGCCTGGGGCTCGGCACGCGCCGTGCTGTAACGACCCATCCGAGACTCGATGTCAACGCAGCCTACGTCGAAGCCGACGGCCCGCGGCGGCGCTCAAACCAGGTAAGTCCGCCGCCGACCTTGCACTTCGAAATAGAGGCGAAGAAGGGTCACGGAAAGACGCCCTCGCGAGACCCGCGGCAATCGCGCAACAAAGGAGACAATATGAAAACGCCTCTCATCGCACTGACGTGCGCTCTTCTCGCCACGGCGTGCGCCAACTCCGACAACCATTCAGCGCAGCATCCGTCATCCGCCGGAGCGGCGGAAGAAGCCCATTACCAATCTTTCGAGAACAATGGCTCCGCAGGCAGAGCAAGCACCATGGCGTCGGAAACGCCCGCGCAGACTCGAGTGGATGCGTCGGTCGCAGACGCGGCCTACTCCCAATCCACATTGGACGCGCGCCCGCTCACCCGGGGCCCCCTCGTCGCATCGAATTCCGATGCGGTCGGCCAAA
>CAZVPE010000491.1:0-2689 GCA_964628155.1 uncultured Polyangiaceae bacterium
GCCGCGGCCCCGTACATCCTCACCCTCGGCATCATGACGGCGACGAGTTCGGCGCACCGCATCCTCACCGGGCAGCCCGCGGCGCTCACGGTCGCTCGATGAGTGCGCCTATTGCCACGGGCACGCTCGCCGCACCGATCGGCCGACCTCGGCCGCTGGAAGCCGACGCGGTGTGTAAACGGTTCGGGCCTTTTCGCGCTCTCGAGAGCGTTTCGCTGCGCGTCGAGCCGGGTAGCGTCCATGCGCTGCTCGGCGAGAACGGGGCGGGCAAGAGCACGCTCGTCAAGTGCATCATGGGTTATCACCCGATCGACGGCGGAAGCATTCGCCTCGGGGACCTCGAAGTGACGCCGCGAAGCCCGCGTGACGCCCAAGCGCTCGGGATCGGCATGGTCTACCAGCACTTCACGCTGGTCCCGAACATGACGGTCTGCGAGAACTTCGTCCTTTCGCGAGCCGCGTTGCCAGACCTGGGGGACTGGGTGCGCGAGCGCGCCTCGCTGCGGGGGGTCCTCTCCGGCATGCCGTTCAAAGTCGACCTCGATGCCCCGGTGCGATCCTTGTCCGCGGGCGAAAAGCAGAAGCTCGAGATCCTCAAGCAGCTCTATCTGAAGAGCCGTATCGTGATTCTGGACGAGCCCACATCCGTACTCACGCCCGCGGAGGCGGACGAAGTCCTCACCATGCTCCACAGCATGGCGCGCGGCGGGCACGTGAGCATCGTCCTCATCACCCACAAGTTCCGTGAAGTGACGAAGTACGCCGACGATGTGACGATTCTGCGAAGAGGGAGGGTCGTCGGCCACGGCCGCGTCCGCGACCAGACCGCGGAAGCGATGGCGGAGAAAATGATGGGCGGAACCGTCCCGGGCCGGGAGAAGGACGAGAACGCTGCGACGGTCGGCGAGACGCGGCTGCACGTCGACCAACTTGAGGCCGACGACGACTCCGGCGTCCCGGCCCTGCGCGGCGTCTCGTTTGAGGTACGCTCCGGCGAAATCGTTGGAATCGCGGCGATTGCGGGCAACGGGCAGGAAGAGCTCGTGGAAGTACTCGCGGGACAGAGGCCGCGACGCGCCGGGCGCGTGAACGTGTCGGGCGAAGCGTTTTATGCCACGCGCGCCCAGATGAAGACCCGCGGCGTGCGCTGTCTTCCGGAGGAGCCGCTGCGAAACGCCTGCGTCGCGGCGATGAGCGTCTCCGAGAACATGGCATTTCGCACCTTCGAGGCGCGTGCCGTCCTTGGGTGTTTCGTCTCGACCAAGGCTATGAACGCGCGCGCCACGCGTATGGTCGCGGACTACGGCGTTCGTACGTCCTCGATCCATTCCCCGATCGCTCAGCTTTCGGGCGGGAACGTCCAGCGCTCCGTCTTGGCGCGCGAGCTCGATGGAAAGGTCGACGTGCTCGTCGCGGCCAACCCGTGCATGGGGCTCGACTTTGCGGCCGTGGCCGAGATCCACGCGCGTATTCGCGCCGCGCGCGACGGTGGGGCGGCGGTGCTGCTCGTGAGCGCAGACCTCGACGAAATCTTCGCGCTCGCCACACGGATTCTCGTCCTGAGCGAAGGAAAAATTGCGTACGAAACGGCCGTCCAAGGCGCGGCGCCGTCAGTCCTCGGGCGGTACATGGCCGGACACGGATGAGTCGACCCCTGGCGGGTGCAGGGTGACCTCTCGAGTACGCGACTTGAAATGTTGCTCTTGTCGTCCAGCACCCCCACGCCGCAATCTCGGAGGGTCCCGATGGTCTATCGCGCGACTCACGTGGCGGTTTGGTAAGTCCTGCCAAGCCCGTCTCGCCGCAGGAACGCACCGGTTACCGCCGACCCACGGGTCGACAAGGGAATGACGTTGCCAATGCTCTTTGGTTATTTCGCTCAGAGGATAGACGGTCGAGTGTCCCAGAAGAGCACGGTGGGCGTCTGGTGGTTTCCCGACTGGAGCGGGAAACGACGGCGTGGCGACCGCCACCAGACGGCGGACCTTGGCGACGGGCGCAACAATTTCGCATAGATTTGGTGACGGTCTTGTGAACATATTAGGGCGGGCGGCGATGCGCAGAATCCCGAGCAAGTCCGACGCGCGACAACCGTCTATTGAGCAACTGATCGAGCAACTCGTGGACTGCGTTCTCCGTGATGTTCGCAAGGCGATTCTTGGTGCACTCCGATCCGGGACCGCTTTGCAGGGCGATGCACCCACGCTTGCGGTGCGAAAGGCCCCGGGCGACACCCGGCCGCGTGTCAAAGCGACGCGGAGCGACCTTCCCCTAGGTGAGCAATCCCTTGCAAGCATAGAGCGAGAGGCGATTCGGCAGGCCCTCACGCGGTCGCGCGGAAGTAAAGCGGCGGCCGCCCGGTCCCTCGGGATCGCGGTTTCGACCCTTTACGAAAAGCTGAGGAAATACGACATCTGACGCGTGCCCCGCTGGAGGGAACGTGTGGACGGACGAAGTTGCGTAGTGATGAGGCGCAGCGCCGCCGGGTGGTCGGGTCCGGTGTACTGGCGAGCTTCTCCATCGCGGTCACGCGGGGCCATCTACTAGCGGTTGTGCAGCCCACCGACGCGCGGAAGCCCGACGACCCTGCGACCGCATGGCAGGAGACGGCGCGCATACTTCACATTACAGCCCTCGGACTCAATCCGGAATCGTGAGACGGCTAGCTACAGCGGCTCTCATTGACATG
>CAZVPE010000492.1:0-2688 GCA_964628155.1 uncultured Polyangiaceae bacterium
ATCCTCATCGGCAGAAGGATACCCAACGCCCGATAAAAACTCGGCGATCATTTCAGCGGAGCGGTTTTCGGTCCGAATTCACATCTCAAACCGACAGCTTTTCAACCCATTGACGCGCTCTCGCCACCTTGGCGAAAGTGCCTTCTTCGGGAGGAGTCGGGATTGAGGCGGTCTGGCGTGCTTTTGCGAGACGCCAGGTCGCCCTCTGTAATCGCAATACCCCATCTGGCAAATACGAATTGCCCGACGCCAATCCCGCTCGCCAGGTAATCCGTGATCCCGTCGCCACGCCGACTGAGCAGGACGAACGAATCAAAACCACCGATCAGCGGCTGAACGTTATTCTCGAAAGCCAGTCTAATCCAAACGTGTTTTGAAACGTATAATGTACCTCGACGCCCCGAGGATGTCCGTATCAACGGCCAAGCTACGCCCCAGTGAAAGACTGAAGGGTTGCGTTTCAATGTTTCTGTAAACGTGCGCCGGTGATCACTTCCGTTTGACCTTTCTACGCGCTCGCCGCCAGGGGCACAACTTCAGCTCGCAGCGCGTTCAATGTTTCCAGATCCGCGGGGGTGATCTTGATGCCGCGCCAGCGTCGCGACACGTCTATCAGCACGGCGTGAACCAGCGAGAGCCCGGCGCGTTCATCGGGAATCGCATGGATCACCTTGGTACGTCGCCGGCCCTCCTCGATGAGCCTCTCCAGCGCATTCGTGGTCCGCACCCGCTTACGATGCGACTCGGGCAGCTTCAGACACGTGAGGCACTCTTCCAGGCTCTTGGCCAGACACTCCATCGCCCGGTCGTACCGGCCGCTGTACTGCTCGATGAGTGTCCGGCCGCGACGCATCCCCTCCTCGTAATCCTTCGCCTGGAACACCCGCGCGATCTGCTTCTTGAACTCGCCCTGAACACCGCGCGGCAGCTTCGAGAGAATGTTCCGCATCTTGTGGGCCTGGCACTTCTGGGCCAGCGATCGCGGCCATACCGCCTTGAGCGCCTTGCGCAGCCCCGGACAGTCGTCGCTCGCGTGCAGCAGCGGCGTCCGCAGCCCGCGCTCGGTCATGTCGCGCAGAAAGCCCACACAGGCCTCGTAGCTCTCGCGATCCCCGATATCGATGTGCAGGAGCGCCTTTTTGCCGTCCCACAGGATCGCATACGCGATGAGCACCGGCTGCTTGGAGTCCGAGTCCGGATGCAGCTTGAGGTGCATGCCATCCACGAACAGGTAGAGCACGTCGTACGCAGCCAGACTCCGCGCCCGCCACGCGTCAAAGTCCTCGCCGATCTGCTGCGCGACGCGGCTGACGGTGGCCGGCGAGACGCCCTCGTCTTCGAGCACCTGCTTGAAGGTGTCGCTTATGTCGCGATCGCTCAGGCCCTTCACGTACAACTGCGGGATCAGCGCCTCGAGCGTTTCGCTCCGACGCTGAAACGCTCCCAGAATGGCCGTCTGGAACGGCTCGGGACCATTACGTGTCTGCGGAATCAGCAGATCAACCGGCCCCTCGCCCGTGCTCACGTGACGCGGCTTGTAGCCGTTGCGGTAGGTCGATTCCTCGCCGCTACGCCGCTCGTACGTGCCCCGGCCGATGAACTCGGCCGCCTCCACCTCGATCGCCCGCTGAAGCATCGCCTGCGCCGCCAGCCGGCAGTACCCCGAGAAGTTCAGGCTGGCCTCCGACACCGAGTCCATCAGAGACTTCCGAAGACGATCCGCCGGTGTTATCTTGCGCGGCATGGTGGTGACTCCTTTCTGCCCGTCGTATGCGGGCAAAAGAACCTTCCTTGGAAGTCATCACCATACTTTTTTGCGCGAACGTTTACATCAATTCTGAAGCGCTACCCAGAAATGCCGCCCATCACCGATGAGCGGCACGCTGGCAACACCACATCGCGGCATAAGGGTGTCACCCGATCGTAAACGGTCGATTGCGGTGACTTATTTCAGATTTCCAAGCGTTGCATGTCCGGCTCGAAAGAAAAGGCCCGGAGGGTGCTGAAACCTCCGGGCCGGAGGAGAAAAGCTGCTTCTTTCCTTCCAAGCAGCATCATACGACTGCGCGCTTAAGGCATGATGTTGGGGGAGGCAATTCCTGATTAAGGTCTCGTTGGTCAGCAATGGCTCGGAAACAGTCAGCGGCCTGACGATCCGTCTCCGGTATCGCCAGACCGCCTCTGTCCTCCCCGATCACCGAAGCTCCACCATGGCAGAATGACGGTCCGGCGTCAATGCCTGCTCCTGTTGCGCAAAAAACGAGGGCTGGCCTGATGCGCGGCCCCAAGCAGGAGAATTCTGTTGATCGGGTAGCTCACTCGCGGATGTAGTCGTCGAGGTTGTCGACCGACTCCCGGCGAGGGACCGCCACCCCGATTGTCCCGACGCGGGATGAGCGGGTCGCGGAGGCGGGGAGAAGGTACTGCAGCGCCACCTGCCACTGACGATGCAATTTTGCCACTCCCAATCGCATAATTCTTGTTGATTCATTCGTGGCACGCGTTACGCTTACTTTCACCATCTCATGCCGGAGGAGGAAAAATGCGCTATTTCGCCTTCTGCTGTTCGCTTCTTCTCATTTCGTCCTCTACCTCCGTCCGTGCCGCCACCGCCCAAGCCGACATGGAGCAGAAATTCGGCTATGGCACTGGGACGGGAGCTTCCACAAAGTTCTCCGCATACAGTGT
>CAZVPE010000493.1:0-2674 GCA_964628155.1 uncultured Polyangiaceae bacterium
ATGGCGCTCATCAATTCGTTCGGCCCGGAAACGGAGGCCTTCGTCAGCAATCTCATCACCTCGAAGGCGCCCCTGACCGAGCTTTTGACGGCGAACTACACGTTCGCCAATGGGACGCTCGCCCAGTTTTACGGGGTCCAGGGCGTGCCCGCGACGCAGACGACCTTCAGCAAGGTGAGTCTCACGGGGACCCAGCGAACCGGCGGTATCCTCACGCAAGAGACTTTCTTGACCACGACGTCGGTTCCGACGCGAACGTCGCCGGTAAAACGGGGCGCGTACGTGATGAGTCAGATGATTTGTGACCCGCCCCAGCCGCAGCCTCCCAACGGCGTGCCCGCGCTCGTCGTGGCGCCCAGCGGCCAATCCGTCCGAGACGCGCTCAACATGCACGCGTCGGTCGCCTACTGCGCAAGCTGCCACGCTTCGATCGACCCGATCGGCTTTACGTTCGAGAACTTCGACGCGATGGGGACCTATCGCACGACGGACAACGGCGTCACGATTGACTCGAGCGGGAGCCTATACAGCAGCCCCGGCGTCACCGGCGCGGCCGTCGACGGCGCCCAGGGCATGGCTCAGGCCATCGCGGCCGATCCTCGGTTCGTACAGTGCATCGTGAAGAACGCGCTGACCTTCGCAACCGGGCGAACCTACGACGCGCCGGACGCCCTGGGTTATGTCGAAACCGTCGCGACGCCGCTGCAGAAGGGCGGAACCTGGGAAAGCGCACTTCAGGCAATCGCGACGAGCCAAGCATTCATGACCACGCGGGGCGGCCAATGATCGCGACGCGGCGAATGGTCTCGAACAGTGTGAAAGGTGGAGACGTCAGATGAGCATCGGAGTCAATAAGTCGCGCCGGGTGTTTTTGGCTTCTGCCGGAGTCACGCTCGTTTTGCCGTTCCTTCCCTCCGCGCTCTGGACGCGCCGGGCGTCTGCGGCGGCCACGGGGAGTCCGCCGCGGCGATTCTTCGGCTGGTTCAACCCGAACGGCATGGTGATGCCGAACTGGACCCCGGCAGCGGCGAACGGGATGCCATGGACGGCGACCGCGGGAACGGCGGCCACCCCCGCGGCCTCGCCTTCGGCGACGTATACGGCCAGCAACACGGGAGCCTCGTCGATCCTCTATCCGCTCATCGCCGCCGGCGTGAACCAGAAGACCGCGATCATCACCGGTCTCGATCACGAAAAAATCGCGCTCCCGACGCCCGCCTGCTCGACGGATACGGTGCCGGGCGGCCACGGTTCTGGCACCGGCTGCTTTCTCAACATGATGAGCGTCAACTGCGACTCGACGAACCCGGCCCGCACGAGTCTCGACCAGTTGCTGCTGCCGGTCCTCAATGCCGGCGGGTCGCCGCTCTTGCCCACGGGCCTTCAAATCGGCGTCCAGGGCGACAATGACATCTGCGACAACACCAACTGCAACTTCTCGCGGATGATCTCGTGGAACAAGGGCGTCGCGATGCCCAACACCTACGATCCGCAGACGGTGTTTCTATCGCTCTTCGGAACGTCGCCCACGACGGGCACCACCACGCCGGCCACGACGGCCGCGGCGGCCCAGCGGTTCGCGCAGCAAAAGAGCGTCCTCGACGCGGTCCTCACCGACTCGATGTCTTTGTCGACGAAGCTCAGCCCCGGCGACAACATCATGCTCCAGCAGTATCAGCAGGCCGTGCGCGACCTCGAAATGCAGTTGCAGAACGTTTCGACGGCGACGCCCCTCACCTGCACCAAGCCGGCGGAACCCGCAGCCGGGTTGGGACCGCTGCCGTCGACTGGCGGCAGTCACGCGGTCATCCCGAGCTCCTTCATCACCGGCAATACGCCCCTCTTCCTTCAGATGATGGCGTTGGCGTTCACGTGCGACATCACGCGAGCCATCACGTTCATGATGGGCAACGGGACGAGCAACAACGACTACCAGTTTCTCATGGGAGTCGGGACGGCGCACCACGGTACCTCCCACCACGGCGGAGCCGCCACGAAGCTCGCGGCGTTGACGCAGATCGATACCTGGGAAATCACGCAAATTGCGACACTTCTCAAGGCGCTCGACAGCGTGAAGGAGTCGGATGGCACGACCGTTCTCGACAACACGACGTTCTACACGTCGTGCGACGTCGGCGACGGAAACGCGCACACCCATTGGGACATGCCGGTTCTCATCGCGGGCGGGGCAAGCGGGAAGCTGAAGATAACGGGTCAACACATCAATTACTTCACCGCCGCTCAGATGCCGCTGCCTCGGGTGTGGACGAACTACGCCGGACCGAGAAACCCGAACCAGTCGACTGCCCAGGTTCACGAGAGCATCATGCAAGCGCACGGCCTCACGTCGGCGACGTTTGGACTAGCCGGTACGAGCACCGCCTACGGACCGTCGGGCCCGCTGCCGGAGCTCATGGCCTAGAAGGGCGGCGCTTTTCGCCGATACCTTCGCGCTGGCGCAGTCGGCCGGCCTCAAAATACCGTAGTATTCCTCGGGCCGGCCGCCAGCGCCATCGCTCGGTCTCGGTCGAAAATCGCCGCCCTTCTAGTCGGGGGGACCAGCGTGAGCGGCAAGTCGCCTCGTTAGGGGCCGGTCGCGTAGAAGCGCGGTGATTTTCATCGAGGGCGAGCGAGGCCGGTGGCGAGCGCGCGGAGCGTACTTCCCGTACGCGAG
>CAZVPE010000494.1:0-2656 GCA_964628155.1 uncultured Polyangiaceae bacterium
CATCGACGACGCCCTGATGGCGACGACCCTCGCGACGGTCGCGCGCGCGAAAGAGCTCACGACGCGGGTCGACCCGCCGCCGCCACTGATGGACAGCCCCAAGTGCAACGGCTGCTCCCTCGTGGGGATATGCCTACCCGACGAGATCAACCTTCTCCGTCGCGTCGAACAAGCGGAATCCGACGCGCCGCCGGAGAGGGTGTTGGAACCATCGGTTTCGACCGACGATTTCACGGAGGAGGTCACAGGGCGCCCGCCGCTTCGCCGGCTCCAGCCGGCCAGCGACGACAAAGTCCCGCTCTACGTACAGGATCAAGGGGCGCGCATCACCCTGGATGGCGACTGCCTGGTCGTGCAGGGGCGCAAGACACTACGCACCGAAGCGCGCCTCCCCAATACCTCCCACGTCGCCCTCTACGGCAATGTCCAGATCACGGCCCAGGCCCTTCGAGCGCTGCTCGAACGCAACGTGCCCGTGTCGTTTCTCAGTTACGGCGGTTGGTACTACGGTCGTGCAACGGGCTTCGACTCGAAGAACGTCGAGCTCCGCATCGCGCAGCACCGCGCCGCGGTCGATCCTGAGTTTTGCTTGCGCGTCGCGCGAGGGCTCGTCGCCTCCAAGGCTCGCAACTGCCGCACGCTTCTGCGCCGGAACCACGCCGCGCCGCCCCTCGTGGTCTTGTCCGAGCTGGAGCAGCTCGCGCGCAAGGCGGAGGCGACCGAGAGCCTGGAGGCGCTCCTCGGCATCGAGGGCACAGCCGCGCGAAGTTACTTCGGGGCGTTCACGGGCATGCTCAAGGGCGACGCCGCGTTGAGCGGGGCGTTCGATCTCGTCGGGCGCAACCGCCGTCCGCCGAAGGACCCCATCAACGCCCTCCTGTCGTTCGTCTATTCGCTCCTCGCGAAGGACTTCGCGCTCGCCCTCTCTGCGACCGGTCTCGACCCACTCCTCGGCTTTTATCATCAGCCGCGCTTTGGGCGGCCTGCCCTCGCGCTCGACTTGATGGAGGAGTTCAGGCCGCTCGTTGCCGACTCCGTCGTCATCGGCGCCTTGAACGGGGGCAGCTTCGGGTCCGAAGATTTCATCACGCATCCTTCGGGCGTCGCGATGCGGCCTGCCGCGCGCAGGCGCCTACTTCTCGCGTACGAGCGAAGGATGGATCAGCTCATCGCTCACCCAGTGTTCGGATATCGAATCAGCTATCGCCGCGTTCTCGAGGTGCAAGCACGGCTGCTCGGGCGGTGCCTGCTCGGCGAGATCGGTGAGTATCCCGCGTTCCGAACGCGATGATGGGTTGCTGTGATGCGCCAGACTTACATGGTGACGTACGATGTCAGCGACCCGAAGCGGCTGCGCAAGGTCTTCAAGACGATGAAAGGCTATGGCGAGCATTTGCAGCTCTCGGTCTTTCGATGCGAGCTGAACCACCGCGAACTCGTAGAGCTGCGCGCGCGCCTCGGTGCGATCATCCATTACGAGCAAGACCAAGTCCTGTTCGTCGACGTCGGCCCCGAGGATGGTCGCGGGAACACGTCGATTTCTGCGCTTGGGCGAGCGTATTGTGCGCCGAGTCGGCGAGCGGTCGTCGTATAGTGCGGCGTTCGCCGCGAGCGGTATCGCGCCACGACGATGTCCGTCTGTGCTCGCAAGCGGCTAGATCCTTGATAGTCACGTGAAATTTCGTCTGGTCGCGAGTCTCCGACGGCCGACGGCGTGTGTCAGCGCGGGGAAACTGCGTGGCGCTCGCAGGCCGCGCTGCATATCGTTGGAATTGCTGGCGGTTCTCGGAGACCTCATTCCGCCGCAGCGATGGGCGGCCCCGTTGAAGCTTCGCGAGCGCCGACCTTCGCGACGCGCCGTCCTCGGCATTCCGCCGCAGCGATGCGGCGGCCCCGTTGAAGCATGACTCTCGCGTTCCGCCTTCGCCATGGCGCTCCCCATTCCGCCGCAGCGATGCGGCGGCCCCGTTGAAGCCGAACACGACCGGGCTCGCCCCCGGTCAGGTGAACACGGCATTCCGCCGCAGCGATGCGGCGGCCCCGTTGAAGCCGAAGTGAACACCGGCCGAATACGTTCGCACGATCACCATTCCGCCGCAGCGATGCGGCGGCCCCGTTGAAGCCACGTCATCGCGAAGGCGGTCGCCGCGGCGCCCACGAGCATTCCGCCGCAGCGATGCGGCGGCCCCGTTGAAGCTGCGCGTTCAGGGTCTCCTGCGCACGCTGGATCCCCACATTCCGCCGCAGCGATGCGGCGGCCCCGTTGAAGCTGCTTCAGGCCGACGAGCGACTTGCGCTGGAGATGTTGGCATTCCGCCGCAGCGATGCGGCGGCCCCGTTGAAGCAGGGCACGCAATTGTTCCAGAGACATGAGACTGTAGCGGTCATTCCGCCTTAGCGATGCGGCGGCCCCGTTGAAGCCCGACGACGCCGGGCGATGCCTCCTGCTGGCGCTCGACATTCCGCCGCAGCGATGCGGCGGCCCCGTTGAAGCCCATTCGGTGTCCGCCTCAAACTCGGCCTTGAGCTCATTCCGCCGCAGCGATGCGGCGGCCCCGTTGAAGCTCGCCAAATGCAAGGGTACAGGCGTAGACCCCACGAACATTCCGCCGCAGCGATGCGGCGGCCCCGGTGAAGCTGGTAGAGCCCGCGCCGA
>CAZVPE010000495.1:0-2648 GCA_964628155.1 uncultured Polyangiaceae bacterium
CGGCATGCCGACCCCGAAACGACAGCACGGTTCGCTTTGGGTTCATGACGAATCTGACCCATGCGCCGGCGATCGCGGGGGTCGCCTCGGGACGAATCGAGCGGGCGCTCGGCATGCAGGTCGAGGGCCTCAGCTTCCGCGCGGGCCCGCGGGTGCTCGAAGCGCTCGTCGGCGACGCGATCGACGTCGGCGTTTCAGGTCCCGCGGCCATCGTGTACACGCACGCGCGCCACCCCCGTCTGCTCCGCGTGCTTTGCGGCTGTGCCTCCGGCGGGGCCTCGTTCGTCGTCGGCAAGGCGTCGGGGATCGCCGGTCCGCACGATCTGCGGGGAAAAACCCTCGCGACCACCCAGATCGGGACCACCCAGGACATTTCGCTCCGCAAGTACCTGGCCAACTGCGGCTACGAATCCACGGAGCGCGGAGGCGACGTGGTCCTGACCGCGCTCGACTCGATGACGATCCTCACCGAAATGCGGCGGGGGGCCCTCGACGGAGCATGGCTCGCCGAGCCGTGGGCCACGCGCGCCGTGACCGACGCCCAGGCCGTACGGCTGATCGACGAGCGGGACCTCTGGCCCAACCGCATGTTTCCGACGGCGATCGTCGTCGCGCGCCGGGACTTCATGCACCGTCGGCCCGCGGCCGCGCAGGCGCTCGCCGTGGCGATGGCGGACGAGGTCGACCGCGCCCTTCGGACCCCGGCAGAGACGCGCGACGCCGCGCGTCGAGAGCTCGCGCGCTTGCTCGGAAAGGGGTTGCCGCAGCGCCTCGTCGAAGACGCTTGGCGCTTCATCGACTTCACGCCCGACCCGCTGGCCGGCGCGCTCGACACGATCGCGGAGGACGCGAGGGCGCTCGGCCTCGCCCCGCCTACGTCGTGCCGGACGCTTTTCGGCTAAGTACAGGGCCCCGCAAATGAGTGTCCAGCCGGTGGTGAGGCGCCCCGCCGGCAAGGCGCGAGGAGGGCGCATAGCGAACCTATGTAACCGACGAGCAACGAAGCCGCCGGGGATGGATCGCCAGCGGATGGGCACTTATTTACGGGGACCTGTACTAAGAACACGGTAGAGAAGGACCGTCGTGGAAAACGAAAAGCACAAGCTCTCCCACCTCCGGGCGCTCGAGGCCGAGAGCATTCACATTCTGCGAGAAGCCGTCGCGGAGTTCCAGAACCCCGTGATGATGTATTCCATCGGGAAAGACAGCTCGGTGATGCTCCGCCTGGCTGAGAAGGCATTCGCGCCGGCGCCACTTCCGTTTCCCCTCTTGCACATCGACACGACGTGGAAGTTTCGCGAGATGATCGCGCATCGCGATCGAATCGCGAGGGAACTCGGCGTCAAACTCATCGTCTACACGAACCCCGAAGGCGTCGCCCAGAACATCAATCCGTTCGACCACGGAAGCAACAAGTACACGACGGTGATGAAGACCGAGGCGCTCAAGCAGGCGCTCACGAAGTACGAGTTCGACTGCGCGTTCGGAGGAGCCCGTCGAGACGAAGAGCGCTCGCGCGCCAAAGAGCGCGTCTATTCGTTCCGCGATCGATTTCACCAGTGGGATCCGAAGAACCAACGCCCCGAACTCTGGTCGCTCTACAACGGTCGAATCAACCTGAAAGAGAGCGTCCGGGTCTTTCCGCTGTCGAATTGGACGGAGCTCGACGTTTGGCTCTATCTCTGGACCGAAAACATCCCGATCGTTCCGCTCTACTTCGCGAAACCGCGACCGGTCGTCGCCCGAGGCGGCTCGCTCATCATGGTCGACGACGACCGGATGCCGCTGGAACCGGGCGAGAAAGTCACCGAGCGCGTCGTCCGGTTCCGCACGCTCGGGTGCTATCCGCTATCCGGTGCCATCGAGTCGAGCGCGAAGACCGTGCCCGAGGTCATCCAGGAAATGCTTCTGACCGCCGTCTCCGAGCGGCAAGGGCGGCTCATCGATCACGACGAAGACGCTTCGATGGAGAAGAAAAAGCGCGAAGGGTACTTCTGATGATTGCGGAGAGAGAGCTCGTCTCGTCGGACATCGATGCATACCTGCGCCGGTATCAAGACAAGGAGCTGCTGCGGTTCGTCGCGGTCGGCTCGGTCGACGACGGCAAATCGACCCTCATCGGGCGCCTTCTCTACGACACGGGCTCGGTCTACGAAGACCAGCTCGCGGCCGTGCGCAAGGCCACCCAGATGGCCGGCACCGAGGTGGACCTCTCGCTCCTGACCGACGGTCTGGCGGCCGAGCGCGAGCAGGGAATCACCATCGACGTCGCCTACCGCTACTTCAGCACCCCTCGGCGCAAATTCATCATTGCCGACACGCCCGGTCACATTCAATACACGAGAAACATGGTGACGGGCGCCTCGACGGCGAACGTCGCCCTGATTCTCATCGACGCGCGCCTCGGCGTTCTACAGCAGAGCCGACGCCACGCGTACATCGCCTCGCTTCTGGGGATTCCCCACCTGGCGGTCTGCGTCAACAAGATGGATCTCGTGGAATACGACCGGGCCGTCTTCGCGCGAATACGGGAGGAATTCTCGAAGTTCACGCGGGCGCTCTCTTTCTCCGACGTCACCTTCTTTCCGACGAGCGCCCTCGTGGGGGACAACTGTGTCCACCGGAGCGCGAAGGTCCCCTGGTACGAG
>CAZVPE010000496.1:0-2628 GCA_964628155.1 uncultured Polyangiaceae bacterium
CCCCGCCGGTGGCGGCGGCACTCTGCGCCGACGTCAAGACCATCGTGCCGACGGCAGCGGCCGCCGTCACTTCCGCGCTCGTTACCGGCCGCCGCCACGCCTTGGGCATGAACGTCGTCAATATCTGGGGCAAGCACGTCGCCATGTTCGCCGTGGTGGGCGTGCAGGTGAACACCGCGGTCTTGAGCGGGTCGGTGGCCGCGCGCGACACGAGCTCATTGACGAGGGTGCCCGAGGCCGCAAACTGCTGCGCGAGGAGCTTGTCGGAGTAGCTGAGCGCGCTCCCCACCGTGTCGAACCCGTCGTCGACGTTGTCGCCCGGAAAGGTGGTGGCAGCCAGCGTTTGCTTCGTCCCGAGCAAATCGCGCATGGTGTTGTCGTATTCGCGGTCGTTCAGACGACGCATGGCGACGCGCCCGCTGTCGAGCGGACCAGCCGGGACGTTGCCGAGGGTCCCTGGCGCTCCCGTCATTCCCCCGGGCGTGTTGGTGACGGGACCCCCGGTCGTGGGGCCTCCGCCCGAACCACCGCCGCCATTTGCCGGGTTCGAAGTTCCGCCCGGGCCGGAAGTCGCGCCCCCCTTGCCTGACGCGGAACCGACGTTGCCCGTGCCGCACCCTGCGGATGCCACCAACAAAGCGACTGCCCAAAGCTCGCGGTGCCCGAAAACTTCCTTCGTCTTCCTCATGGAACCATTCCTCCGGTGGCGAGGCTGCGCGTCTTGCCTCACGCGCATCTCCGGGCTTCCCATCCTGCGGCAATTATTTGCTGCGGTCGAAACTGGGGGCCGGGGTATCGGGCGAAGCCTACTCGCTTAAGAGAATGTGTTGTCTGGGTCCGTTTTCCGTTTGTGAGTTTGGCGGGCGGGCGAAGATCGTGCGCGGTCGGCGCGTTCCAAAGGAATATTCGAGCTTGAGCGCATTTCGATGCGGCTCAGGTCGTCCGCGTTCGGAAGGCGCCCGGCAGTCGTGCCGTCGTGGCCGACTGGGCTCGCAGGTAGATGGTTTCACGCTTTGCGAGGCTCCGCGGGAACGCGTCAGCCAGCGAGGGGTTGCGCTGGATACGGGAAGCCCTCGGTGGGCGCTGTGGGCACGATCTCGTGGAACTTACGCATGTCGACGACGATCGTGCCGTCGGCCTCTTCGCTCAGAATATCGGCGTGACGCGCGCCCCATACGATCTCTTGATGTTCGTAGCGGTGGCGGGCATGAACGGGCTGGAGCGACGTATCGTCGACTCCCACGACCGTGACCATCAGCTCGATCTCGTCTCGGGCGACCGACGCAGGGGTTGCCCCGAACAAGGGGCTGCCCTTGCCGATCGGGTGGAGGATCGTCCATGAACGAGTCATCGCGGGTGACCGCTCGCGTGCCAGCGCCAAGTCGTACATCCGATAGAAAGTCACGCCCTCGTGCGTCTTCTCGGTGCGCACGAGCGAGACGCGAATGGTCGCCTCGAGGATGAGGTTTCCGCGCTCGTTGCCGACGCGGAGCATGAGCGTCGGTACGCCGTCCATAGGGCCTACGACCGCGTGTCGCGAGAACGCGATGCGCCCGGTGGACCGAGAGAATTTCGCGAACACGAGCCCGGTAGCGACGGCCGTCACGATGAGGCCCGTGACCGATTCGGCGATCACGACGGCATTGGCTGCCGCGCTCGCGGGATACATCGACCCGTATCCCACCGTGCCCATCGTCTGCACGCTGAAGCAGAACGCGTCGAAGAACGAGTTCGAGCGCGCATTGGCGATTCCGCCTGTCAGGCAGAAGGCGACCGCGAAGACGGCGTTGAGCGCGAGATAGAGGACGACGATGGCGATCAGCGCGACCGTCCAACGAGCGCGCAAGAAGAGAAAGTAAACGTCGCGGAGCGTCGTCCGGGACGCGCCCACGACTTTGATCTCCGCGGCGGGGGGTCGGCGTACGTCGGGCATCGAGCTCCGTTTTACGGGCTGTCTTCCTGCCGGTAAACGTGCCCGTTACGTGCCCGCTCGATTCCCGCCGCCCGCCGGCATCGCGTCTCGCGCGTTGGCCGCGACGTTGAGCAACGCCTGCTGGAGCCGCTCGCGGTCGACGACCACTGGGCCCATCCCTTCGCCGAGCTCGAGCTCGACCTCGACCTTTCGGCCGACCACCCGGCGCAAGAGACCGGCCATCTCGCGGAGCTCTTCTTCGTGCAACCTCGGCTCGGTGGCGTCGCGCACCGTCACGATGTCGCACCGATGGGACGCTCGACCTTCGACCACGATCTGGCGCGCGGGTCCGCCGCTCGCGACGATACGCAGATCGGCTCGCGCCGTACCCCAGGACCGCAAGTCGGCGCGGAACGCGGCGAGCTCGGCGGAATACGCGAAGATCGACTGGAACAGCGGCTCGTTCCAAGGAACCGGGATTGGGCGGGGCATGAGAGAAGCGTACGGCCCGATTGCTGCCGCCCCCATGCCGCCTAGAGAACCTCACCCCCAGCCCCTCTCCGCAAGCGGAGAGGGGTGTCTGCGGGCTCGCGATAACGGAGCTGCTCCCCCTCTCCGCAAGCGGCCGCAAGCGGAGAGGGGGCCGGGCCGGGGTTGAGGTTCAATAGCTGGACCAGCCGGTTCACAACACAATGGGACGAATGCTTAAACTACGG
>CAZVPE010000497.1:0-2622 GCA_964628155.1 uncultured Polyangiaceae bacterium
CGCAATAGCTCCGTATTGGCCTGTGCGACTAGAGTTTTCAGGCTCACATAGCCGCTTTTCCAATTTGGCTTTCCGATGGTGTCCATGATGAACAGCCCAGTACTAGACGCCTACTTTCGAGGCCTCGCAAGCCGCCCGCCGCTGTCGGCCGACGAGGAGCGAGCCCTGGCTCACGAGATTGTCAGCGCGAGCGGCACAGTATCTGAGCTCGAGCGCAGCGGCGCTGACGACGCTCGAATCCTCGAAGCGCGAGAGCAGGTCCGACGCGCCAAGCTGCGGATGGTTGAGGCGAATCTGCGTCTCGTCGTGAGCATCGCAAAGCGCTTTGCGAACCGCGGCACGCCGTTGGCTGACCTGATCCAGGATGGCAATCTCAGTCTGATGGCGGCCGTCGATCGGTTCGATCCCGCGCACGGAACGCGTTTCTCTACCTATGGCTCCTGGTGGATCCGCGAAGGGATCCGGCGCGCTCTCCAGAACACCGGCGCAGCGATCCGCATCCCCGTGCACTTGCACGATATCCAGTCCCGCCATCGGGCTGGCTGCCGCCACCTTCGTCATGGAGTTCGGCCGCGAACCGACTCCGTCGGAACTGGCCGCAGCAACCAGCCTGCCGATCGAGCATGTCGTCCGAGCGCTCGCGGCGCGGTCGGTCGAGCCGCATTCGCTCGACGAACCCCTCGGCACCCACCATGAGAGCACCTTCGTGGAAGCAATTCCCGACCGCAACGGGCCGTCGCCCTTTGACCATGTAGATGCTCGCGAAGAGGCATTGGAGGCGCGGCGTTTGGTGGAGACCTTGACGCCTCGAGAGGCCGAGATCCTGCGTGAGCGCTTCGTCGAGGGCCGGACGCTAGCCGACATTGGTGATGGCTTCGGCTTGTCTCGCGAGCGCGTTCGCCAGATCGAAGCGGCTGCGCTGAAGCGCCTCCGCAGCATCACCAGGATTGGGGATCGCGCGAGCGGCAGCTACGACTCTCCACGGGTCCCTTCCTGGTAGCTCAACCGTAATAGGATAAAGCTATGAACTAGATGTCGATAGGGAGGCGTCGGCAGAAGTTTGCTTTTGCAGCCGAATCTATCTAGGTGATTGGCTCCGCTTCAGTTCTTGACTTACTTTGTCGCGAGCTGGCTGGCTCGCCAGCAGGCGAAGCGATCGAGTACTCAAGTTACTCAAGTACTTGCGGGCGGGGAACCGGGTGCTTTGCAGCCGGCCGGGGCGCCAAGCGGCTTCCGACCCGACCGCGTTCCGGCCTGCACCACCGCCCGTGGACAAATACGAGCGCCTCGTCGAGGCGCGACCGCCCCTCGTCCGTTCCTTGCCTCGCGTGGCCCCGAACGCGCGAGACTAGGTGTCGCAACGGCGCTCGGACGCCCGCCCCGCCCTGGGTGAAGCTCGTTATCCAAATCCCCTGTTTGAACGAGCGCGAGCAGCTACCGGTGACGCTCGCGGATCTGCCGCGGCACGTCGACGGCATCGACGAGATCGAAATCGTGGTGGTCGACGACGGAAGCACCGACGGAACGAGCGACGAGGCCGCCGAGTTTGGTGTTCACCACATCGTCCGCTTTCCGAGGCGTCGCGGCCTCGCCGTCGCCTTCATGGCCGGGATCGACGCTTCTTTGCGCCTAGGCGCCGACGTCATCGTCAACATGGATGCCGACAATCAATATCGTGGAGCCGACATCGCGCGTATCGTTGCGCCCATCCTCCGGCACGAGGCCGACGTCGTGATCGGCGACCGTCAAACCGATACCATCGAACACTTCTCGCCGCTAAAACGACGGTTGCAGCGCTGGGGTTCGGCTTGCGTTCGCCGCGTCTCGGGAACGGCCGTGGCCGATGCGACGAGCGGTTTCCGCGCGTTCGGTCGGCGCGCGGCATACCAAATGTTCGTGCACGGCCGCTTTAGTTACACGCTCGAAACAATCATTCAGGGCGGCCGCTCGGGGTTGGTGTTCGAGGACGTGAAGCTCGAGACCAACCCGACGATGCGCCCATCGAGGCTTGCGCGATCGACGGCCCAGTACTTGGGTCAATCTGCTGGGCTGCTCGTTCGTGCGCACGGCATGTATCGCCCGGTACAAACGTTCGCCTATCTCGCCGCCACTCTTTTCGGATGCGGTGTATTCCTCTGCGGTCGCTTCCTCTTCTTTTACTTGCTGAACCCGGGCTATAGCGGGCATACCCAGTCGCTGGTCGCCGGGTTCGGCTGCGCGATCCTGTCCTTCTTGGTGGCGTTGGTCGCGGTACTGAGCGATCTGCTTGCCGCCAATCGCCGACTCATCGAGGACGTGCTTGCGCGCGTGCGACGGATGGACGCGGAACTGGCTCGGGCCGCCATCGCTCGTGGTGAAACGCTGGAAGGGGTGAAAAGCACGGGCGCCACTCCGTGGCGGAAGGCGCCGACGCCGTGAGCGGGCTCTCTCGAGACGGAGGAGCCATCATCGGGAACGTCTACGACAAGTACGGGACGAACAACCCGGTCTCTCGCGCGCTGATGTGTGGCTTTCTCGGCACAGTCACTCACCTTTACGAGCGCGTCGCCCCGGCCACCGTGCTCGAGGTCCGTTGTGGGGAAGGCCATCTAGCCCATCACCTCGTCCGCAGCGCTGTGCGCC
>CAZVPE010000498.1:0-2619 GCA_964628155.1 uncultured Polyangiaceae bacterium
CGCGTCGTCAAGGCGCGGTGGTTTCCAGAGCTCAAACTTATTGCCCAAATGACCACATTGGTCCGCAAGTGGCCTCCGTGCTCCTTCATCCTCCTTCCTTCTCCGAGCGGAGCTTCGGGCCGCGTTCACTGCCCCGTCGGCAGAGCGGATGCCGGAGACACGGTCGGTACGACGAGGGCCTCGCCGAAGGAGACGTTGAATCCGAACGGTGGAATCGGAACTCCGGTCGAATCGAGAGGCCGTTCGATCGGAACACCCAAGTCGACGCTGAAGACGGTGCGATCGAGCCACGGAAAGAGCGCGCGAAGGCCGACGCCGACCGACTGGTACGGCATGAACGAGTTGGCGCTATGAAATGCGTCGCCCGAGTCGAAGAACGCGACTCCGGCAAGTTGGCAGGACAAGATTTCGAGCGGGCGACTGCGAAACTCCACGTTGGAGACGAAGAAGTTCTGGTCCAGAAAGAAGTTCGTGGGATATCCCCGCAGCCGATCCCCGCCGCCGAGGTACGTCTTCGTTCTCAGGTAGTCCCGCCAGCGATAGAGGAACGTCGCGTCGAACACGATGCGACCGATCCGGCCAATCGAGGGCGAAACGAAGAACGCCGTCGGCTCGATGGCCGCATCGGAGATGCGGTTGGTCGGCGCGACTTCGAGCTCCGTTCGCGATTCGAATGCAACGCGGAAAAGCCCGTCGCGCACCGCCGCCGTGTACTGGACCGCTCCGTAGAACCCGAGCACGTCGCGGGTCGCCCCGAGCGCTCGAAAGCTCGGATAAACCCGGAGAACGACGTCGTGGCCCAGGCGATGGTCCTCCTGCAGTGCGAGTGTGTCGAAATCGATGACTCGAAGGTACCGCTCGGTGTGCGTGTGGTATTGAATCGAGGGTCCGACGCGGGTGTCGCTCACCGGGACGTACGCATTGACGAAGTCGGCGACCGTCTTCGGATTGGCGCCTGGGAAGTCGGCCCGGTACTCGAATCGATCGATGCCTGCGGCCAGCGTGAGGTCGTGTTTGACGTCCCAGCCGAACGAGCGGGTGAGCTCGTAGGTCGTGACGTATTGGCGCGCTTTCCACTGGAACGGGAGCGCCTGCCCGGTCGCCTGATCGACGAACGCCAGCTCTTGGGCATTGCTGAAGCGGCGCGCGATGAGGTCCTGCCACCCGGCGCTCGCGTCCCACGACCACTCCGTGCGTCCCGAGTAGAGCGGCTGTCCTGTGACGAGCGAGCCGAACGACCCCTCGGGAGCCCCGCTCCGGTGGTTGACCGTCACGTCGGCCGACGCCACGACGGCCACGCGCGACGAGCCGAGTCGCGGCGCGACGTAGCCCAGGCCAAACGTGTTCGTTTTGGGATCGTAGATGAAGTCGCCGCTCAGCGTCTGGTGGGTGCCGAGGAAGTTCTCCTCGGAGGGCTGCGCCTCGAAGAATTCGAGGCCGCCGCCGGTGAGTGCGATGTCCCAATTCAGGCGCAGGCTCCAGACGTCTTTGGTGATGACCACGACGCCGACGCGGCTCGGCGTGCTCCCCCTGGTTGCCACGACGAGAACCACCGATAGCTGGGGCAAGAGGCGTAGATTGCGCAACGTCTCGTCGGCGTGAATCTGCTCGTAGCGGTCCCCTTCGTGGAGAAGGAGCTCACGGCGGATGACCGACTCGCGCGACGTGACGTGGAGTTTGTTGACCCAGAGCGGCAGCGGATCGCGCTGTTCGATGACGTCGAGCGGAACGACGTCGACGTGCTCGATTGTCTTGCCCTCGGGCTCCGGGTCACGCTCCGCGTGCGTCACCGGCACGCCAGAACGGACGGGCGACCCCGGCGCGCCGAGCGACGCGAGCACTTGGTCGATCGTTTGGTCCTCGTACGTGGAGTGCACCCCTGCGCGCTCGGCGGGGGGCGGCGCCTGCTGCGCGCGCGCACACGCGGGCGGGAGGGCGGCGGACAAGCCCACAATCGCGGAGACGGCGTAGCGGAGTGCGGAAGTCGTCATCGCCGTGCCGTTTGGGGGTGAGCGCGCAGGGCTGCGAGGATTCCGCGAGCTGCCAGCCGGAATTATCACAAGATCAGCGGAAAAAGGCGGGGACTCGCCGCTCGACGGCGATCGGGGGTGCGGTATGCTTGAGCCCATGCGTTTTGCGGGCATCGGTTCCTCGTCTGCGGCTCTTTTCGCCGTGCTTTCCATCACGGCGTGCGCCAAGAGCGGCGGTTCGGCGCCGTCGGGCGAGTCGTCCCCGGGCAGCGGATTCCCGGCCGCCACGAGCAGCGGGGGCGCCGGAGGCGGAACCGGAGGCGCGAGCGGAGGCCCCGGTGGCTCGAGCACCCCCGGCGGGTCCCAGGGCGGCGGGGGCATCGTCATCCTCGACGCAAACCCGCTCATGGGCGACGCGTGCCAGCACTTCGACGTCCAGTTTCTCCCTGAGATTCCGCTAGTCTTCGTCCTCGCCGACCAGTCGGGGAGCGAGTTCAACACGATAAAAGGCTCCGACGGGGGCAACACGGACGAATTCAACCCGATGCGCCAGGCCACGCTCGCCGTCGTGCAGAGCCTGCAGAGCCAGGTGGCGTTCGGCTTCGGCGCCTACACGGGGATCAACCCGAGCACCACGCCGGGCATGTGA
>CAZVPE010000499.1:0-2612 GCA_964628155.1 uncultured Polyangiaceae bacterium
GAGACTTGCGCATGTCCTGCAAACCCTCCGACGAAAACGCAAGCATAGTGCGCTCAGCGAGGATGTCACCGAACATCGGTCAGCTCGCGCTGGCCGCAATGTTCAAAGCATGCGCGACGCTGTACGAAACGGTCTCCGAAACGGGCGATGCAGGAGCCCGTAGCGCCGCGCGGGGCGATCACCCCGATCTCCTTCGCGTGCTGGAGGACGTGGCAGCCAGCCTGTTACTTCACGGCGCGCACCGCGAGCTCCTTGGCCGCTTCGACGAACAGACGCAGCGGCGCCGACCGCCGTGCGACGCTCGGGAAGTAGAGGAAGAATCCGGGAACCGTGGGCGCGTAACGCTCAAGGACCACCATCAGCCGCCGGGTGCGCAGTTGCTCGATCACCATCGGCTCTAGGGCATACACGAGCCCCAAGTCCTGTTCGGCGAGAGAAGCGTTGAGGCGCGCGTCGCTGCTGACGACGCCGCCGCGAACGGGCACGCGCCAGTTCCTGCGACCGCGCTCCAGCTCCCAGGCGTAGAGCGCTCCCGTCGTATGCGAGCGGAACGTGATGCACTCGTGGCGCAAAAGATCCTCGGGGCGCTCCGGCGTACCGTGGCGCGCGAGGTACCCGGGCGAGCCCACGACGACGAACCGAAAGGCGTCGGTGAGACGCACCTGGACCATGTCGCGCTCGATGGCCTCGCTCAGACGGACCCCGGCGTCGTACCCCTCCGCGACGATGTCCACAAAGCGGTCCTCGATGACGACCTCGACCTCGACCCGCGGGTGACGCGCGCGAAACTTGGGAAGCACCGGATCGATCACGAACGGTAGCGCTGCTCGCGGCACCGACAGCCGCACTCGACCCACCGTCTCTCCCGGCTGTGCGGAGACTTTGGCGAGGGCGGCTACCACTTGTCCCACCGACGGCCCCGCCCCGTCCACGAGGCGCCTGCCCGCATCCGTCACCGACACGCTACGGGTCGTGCGGGCAAGCAGGACCACGCGAAGCTGCTCCTCGAGTTGCCGCACCGACTGGCTCACGGCGGACCTCGAAACGCCGAGCTCGCGCGCGGCGCCGCTGAAGCTGCGATGGCGCGCCACGGCAAGGAACGACTGGAGCTGCGGGAACGGAGCCGTGCTCATGGGCCGAGAAGGTCGCGAACCGGCCAGGATTGTCAAGAACTGCTGAACAGCCTGTCGCGCAGGGACCGTCTACCCCGCCACGTGGGCCGACCGCATTCTTGTCGAGTCGGTCCGAACTGTGTCGCTACGGCGGTGAAGGAGGAGATGTCATGAGGAACAAGAAGGTTTGGTTCATCACCGGCGCCGGCCGCGGCATGGGCGTCGACTTCGCCAAGGCGGCGCTGGCGGCCGGCCACGCGGTTGTGGCCACGGGCCGTGACGCGGGCGGCCAGCTTCTACGCGGGCTATTTCGAGGAGCTGTCCCCGGAGCAGGTGGATCGGCAGTTGGCGACGAGCCTCCTTGGCCCGATGAACGTCACCCGCGCCGTCTTGCCGGTCATGCGCAAACAGCGCGCGGGGCACGTCATCGCGATCTCCTCATCGGCAGGTCTGGTGGGTTTCGAGTTCTGCTCCCGCGTACGC
Source organism: uncultured Polyangiaceae bacterium (assembly GCA_964628155.1). GTDB lineage: Bacteria > Myxococcota_A > Polyangia > Polyangiales > Polyangiaceae > Palsa-1150. The sequence goes on from CAZVPE010000499.1 coordinate 1,596, forward strand.
TGCGTCGAAGTTTGGCCTCGAGGGCTGGATGGAGTCGCTCGCGCCCGAGATCTTGCCGTTCGGGATCCGCACCACCATCGTGAACCCGGGGTTTTTCCGCACCGAGCTCCTGACAGAGCAATCGACCCAATACGCGGAGCCCTCCCTCGCGGATTACGCCGAGCGCGGAGCCAAACAGCTCGAGTTCTGGAAATCCCAGAACGGCAAACAGGGCGGCGACCCCGCCAAGTTGGCCCGGGCGCTGATGACCATCGCCGCCCAAGAGCAGCCCCCGCTTCGCTTCATAGCCGGCGCCGACGCGATCGGGACGGCCGAGCATACGATCGCCACGCTTCTCCAACAGATCGACGCACTCCGCGGCCTATCGACCTCGCTCGCGTTCGACGAGGCGGGCCGCGCCGGCGGCGCTGACACCAACGAGAAGCCCACGGAGAAGACGCCATGAGCACCGAGAAGCCCCAGAGCGCTGTGCGCAAGTCCCTCGGCAACTTCGCGCCGAAGCTCGTCGAGCTGACCGAGGATGTCCTGTTCGGCGACGTCTGGGAGCGACCGCAGCTCTCGAAGAGGGATCGCAGCTTAATCACCTGCTCGGCGCTGATCGCGACGGGCAAGACCGAGCAGATGGACTTCCACTTCCCCAATGCGATCAAGAACGGCGTCACGCAGGAAGAGCTCGTCGAGATGATCACGCACCTCGCGTTCTACGTCGGTTGGCCGAACGCGATGTCGGCGGTGAACCGCGCCAAGGCGCTCTTCGAGACACCGGAGGTCACATGATTCCCACGCGGTCACTCGGACAGGGCTTGAAGGTCTCGGCGATCGGCTACGGCGCGATGGGGCTTTCGTTTGGTTACGGCCCACCCACCGAGAAGGAGCAGGCGGTCGCCGTCATCCGCGCTGCGTTCGAGCACGGCGTGACCTTCTTCGACACGGCTCAGGTGTACGGCCCCTTCAAGAACGAAGAGCTCTTGGGGGAGGCGCTCGCGCCGTTCCGTGGGCGGGTCGTCATCGCAACGA
>CAZVPE010000500.1:0-2603 GCA_964628155.1 uncultured Polyangiaceae bacterium
AGACATTACGAGCATGAGCGTTAGCGGCGCCCCAATAGTCAGTCTCGGAAGCACGAGAATGACGATCAGACCGATCAGGCCGAGGCTTCCGAAGTGGCGTGCGGTAACGAGCCACGCGCGCTTGGTTCGCTCTCTCGCAGGATAGGTCGACTCCGCACGCCTCAGTCGAGCGGATTTGCGAATCTCTCGGCGGGTACGTCCCGGCATCGGGTCACCTCAAGTCGGTGAACCCTCGCTCACAGGCCCCTCCTTTGAGATGGGACATCCCCATGTCCACTATTTGCCAGCTAGTTTCGCCTTTCGTTCTGCGTACTTCCTCACGGCCTCCATTTTCGCCGGCAGGCCGACCCATCGAAGTATCTCTTCACGGAGTTCGTCGGCGCTTTTCGCGTCGTAATGCCGCTCTCCCCTCTTCGGAGCGCCGCGCCTGCGCGCGGCCAGCTTCGCGATTCCGTCCACGAGCGCCACCCGATGCCGGCCGAGCCGTTGGCCGTAGGCGGGCCAGCGGCGGCCTACCTCGGCGATCATCTGCTCGGCGGCATCTGGGGCTGTGAATGCTCTCGGCGCGGCCCGTATCAGCGCGACCCGGGCGTCGAGGTATTTCGCCAGGCGATCCCGTATGTCGTTGTCGCTCGGCCTGGGCAGCGACAAGGCCGCGTGCAGGCGGTCGACGGCACACGCGATGGCTCGGGCGGCACGCGCTGCGCGGCGCGCGCCCCTGACAGCCGCAGCCACCTGCGTAGCCTTCTGCACGCGCGGGGCGATCTCCAGCAGCGGCTTGCGGTCCGCGAAGACCATTTCCAGCTCGCGCAGCCCCACCTCGGAGTCGACGTCAGCTCCCGCGGTCTGGACCAACACCTGCCGCCAGCGTGCAAGCCTCGTCATGAGCTCGTCAATCTTCTCGATCGTCCGGTCCTGCTGCGGCGTTTCTTCGTGGCTACTGCTGCCCTTGCGCTGCCCGGGGGGCCGCTTCGCTCTGGGATCAGGTGCCATCGTTGCTGCCGTCCGTAGGGGGTCGAAATACGTCGGCCTGCCGAACGGAGTGAAGGCCTTTGAACGGGCGGGGGTTCCTGAAGCCGTTCGCCCGGGCTTGCTCGATCAGGTCCAGAATCGCGCTCGAACGCGTCAGATAGGACAGACCGCCGTGGCGAAACATCTCCGGTACCGCCGCCGAACCCTCGTCGAAGTGGCCGGACATTATTCCTATCAATAGTGATGGTGTCTCGCCCAACGTGAACGACCTTGCTGTCGGCACACCGTGAAGTCTGCCATGGGCTATGACCGGACTCCCGCTTGATCCCGCAAACGACAGGCCACATACCAGCAATGTCGCGGACGTCTTTACGTGTTTATTTGTGAACGACGGGACACGTGGAGGCGATGCGATGGTCGCCTCACGCACGATGGGCAAGGCAGTGGCCTCGTCCCACCACGGTCCCCCGCGCGTTTCCGGGAAACCGATGAAGGATACGCGATCACAAAGCTCGACGTCACCGCGTTGAAACGCCTGCTCATCGGCCACAAACTCCTGAAAACCGAAGGGGATTTGCTCAAACGGGACGGGGTCTCGATGCCATGTTGGGTCGCAAACGATGGCGCAATCGGGCGCTTCGGCGGCCTCTCCGACAAACAGTGACTCCTCCAGGTCTGCGACGTCAAAGTATTCGGTCTCCCTGCCAAAACTCTGACCACCGCCCTCCAGGTGCTGAACGCTTCGCAATGCGATACTCAGTCGGTCGAGGCGAAACGGCGTTTTTGGATCGACTAAACGAGGATCGACGACGTGCTTATTGGTGACAAAAATGCGCTTCCGCTCGTACTCAGCCGCGGTTTCGAACCAGAAGCCCGTGGCATTGGTTTTCTTCTCGTCTGCGAAGCCATCGGACAGATGGGCGCGCACTCGAGCGACGCCAAAGAGGCTTGCGGCACTGATCGATCGCATCAGAAGTGACCTTGTCAGGTGTGGACCCGATCGACCACCGGGGTTCCGTGCTCAAGCCGCGCCTCGGGCGGCGTGTCAATGTAGTCCTCACGCTGCATCAAAAATTCCACGACGGGGGTGGAGCCTTGTCGTTGACGAGGGCGGGGAAGAATCGCCACCGAAAGCCCTCGCGGAACTTGTGGCGCGGAAGCACCCCGTTCGCGTCGGGCTTGTTCTCGTCCAACTGCGTGGCGAACCTCTGCATCGAGGCGATCAGTTCGTCCAGCAATAGCCCGCCGTCGATCCAAAGGTACCCACCGCCGAAATGCAGATGGTGCGTCCGGTCCTCGAGCACGGGGCCAACGGCCCACGCAATGCAACTCTGGCTCGCATCGTCGTAGATGCCCGACGGCGTAAAGCCATGCAGGGACCCATTGAGCATCATCTGCACCAGGAGCTTGGCCACGTTCCACCCCGGCGCGATCGTCGGGTGCTCCTTCTCGTATCGGGCGTTCACGGGTACGAGAAATTCCTTCGCGTAGGCCAGCGTCCTCTTCGCGATCGCGCTCTTCATGTTCTCGTACAGGGGCTACGAGCGGAGAGACGAGGTGGCAGGCAAGGTGGCCTGTGTCTGCGCGCTGGGTGCCTCTTTCCGGTGACCAGCCCGGTGACGTGGGTTTCC
>CAZVPE010000501.1:0-2576 GCA_964628155.1 uncultured Polyangiaceae bacterium
TGCCCGCGGTGATGCCGCCGGCAACCCACTCGACCGACTGCGCGTCACCGATGTTGACGGTGCCGGTGAAGCTGTGCGTGCCGTTGCTGATCGTCCAGTTGAGGGCCGTCACGTTGACGCCCGTGCCGATCGTCAGGTGAGCGCCGACGGTGCCGGTGTTGCCCACGGTGCCGTTGAGGGTACCGACCTGGCCCTGGCCCGGGTTGGTGTTGCTGGCGGTGCCGGTGCTGCTCGAGCCGTGGCCCGAACACGCGGCGACCGCGAGCGCCGCGACAGCGATGCTGGCGGCGAATGCGTTCCTAATGAGTTTCATCGAGATACCTCCAAAAGAGTGTTGTCTGGTGCCCTGATCCCCGGGGGAGCAGTGGCAGTTCGCCGGCGCCTATACACAAGTCCTAGGCCAAGGGCTTCGGAACTCACGATTCATGCGAAAAATCCGATTGCTACGAGTTTCATCGGGCGCACGCGCTCGTTGCAATCCACCGAAATCCGGAAGTCGCTTCCGAATTTCGAGCGCACCTTATGCCAGTCTCGGGAGCTTGGGGACCCCCCTGTGGAAGAGTTCACAATCTTGTCGCGGAGCGGGCATCTAGCCGCGTGCTACACGGTCTCGCGTCGCGCGGGTCGGAAGTCCGTGGGGGCGCGGGACAATTTCAGATGCAAGAAGCGAGCGAAAGAAGCAAGGGATTCGCGCAGGCGGCGTCCATTCGCGTGGGTGCGCCCATTCTCGCATTCGCGGGGCTGGTCAGCGCTCTTCTAGTGGTTGGCTGCGCCGAGGAGAACTATCCGGTCGGCCTTTGGATGGCGCAACACCAGGAGCTGGACGCGTCGGCGCCTACGCGGTCGGATTCCGGAGCGCCCCAGCAGGGGAGTTCCCCGCCGGCCGCGGGGGTCGACGCGGGAACGCCGCTTTCAACGCGCTCTTGCCCGCAGGCCGCCGCCCAGCCGCTTCCGCAACGGCTCGTCGTGATGTCGACGGTCTCCACCGCGGCGCCCGACCTCGTCTACGTCTCGGATCTCTTCGAGCGTTTCAAGTCGATCTGCGGAGGGTGTCACGGGCCGGAAGTGGACCCGCCGGGCCAGGGCGGGTTTCAGATCGAGTCCTCGAACGCTTTTTCGACGGCGATGACCAAGTGCGTCCTCAAGCACGTGACGTCCGACGGTCCGTCGAATCCCATTAACACGGCCGATCCGTGCATCGCGCCCAACAACAGAGATCCGAACGAGCCGATGCCGCCGGCCGGCCAGGCGAACAGCGGGCCGTACGACCAGCGCGCGGAGACCGACCCGGTGAAGCAGTTCGCGGAGCTCGTGACGACGTGGCTCGCGGCCGGAAGTCCCCAGTCGTTTTCGCCGGCGGGCGCCGCCGCGCCGACCAGCGATGCCGGGGCCGACGGCGGGGCGGACGCAAGCGCGCCGGGCCAGTACTCGATGACCCCTCGACTCGGCGACACGATGACGAATATCGGATCGTGCGTTCCCGACAAGTCGATGGTCGGGGTCGAGCAAAGCCTGAGCGTGAAGCTCGACGCGATGTTCGCGGGGCTGACGAAGGCGGCGCCCGGCGCCGGCGTCCTCGCCGCGCAATTGATCGGCCTTCCCGAGCATCTTTCCGAGACGGACCTCGTGACGTTCGACACAGCGACGCTCGCCCAGTACGGCGTCATTGCGTACCAGCCGAACTACCCGCTCTGGTCGGACGACGCGGGCAAGCTTCGGTACGTCCGCGTTCCGCGCGGCACGTCGATCCAGCTCAACAAGAGCACGCAGGAATTCACGATTCCGCCCAATACGCGCTTTTACAAGACGTTCATGAAGAAGATCGTCGACACCGACGGTAGCTACCGATATCGCAAAGTGGAGACGCGCCTCATCGTGTCCCGGCCGGACCAGCTCAACGCCGACGGCACGTACACGCCGACCGCTCTTTTCGGAACGTATCAGTGGAACTCGAACGAGACCGACGCGGTTCTCCTGGAAGCACCGCTCCGGGACGCCCTGCCGTTTTCGGACACGCTCATCCAGTACACGACCGACGAGCAGCTCGCCGCGGAGGTCCTCGCGTCGAATCCCAAGAGTCCTCTCGAAGCGCTTCTCGAGAACGGAGCCGCTCGCCACTACGCGATTCCGTCGAGCGACCGGTGCGTGCAGTGCCATATGGGCAGCAACAGCGCGAGCTTCGTCCTCGGATTTCGACCGGTCCAGATCAAGCGAAGACCGGACGGCGTGGGCGGGTCCATCCTCGAGCCGGGGCAAGGCCCTCTGGGGGCGGACGAGCTCACGCAGCTCCAGCGGCTCGTCGACTACGGCGTGATCACCGGCGTCGACTCCCTCGACGATGTGCTGCCGCTCGAGCAATCGGAAGGCACGCGCGCTCCGCGCAGCAGCGGGCCCACCGACAACTACGAGCTCATCGCCCAGGGGTACATGGTCGGCAATTGCGCGCACTGCCACAATCCGCGCGGCTTTCCGTCCGTCACCAATCCGGTGCTCAAGAACGTCCTCAATTTCTTGCCGAGTGCGACCGGTGGGATCTTCCAGTTCCCGCTCGAGCGCTTCAGTCCGCGCATCGGCCG
>CAZVPE010000502.1:0-2561 GCA_964628155.1 uncultured Polyangiaceae bacterium
TCGAGTGCCACTCGCGACATCAGATTAGGCGAGACGAAAAGAATGATGCCGCTTGCCGGCCCGGAAATTTTGAAGGTTTCGCCAGGTTCAGACAGCATGACCGCTCCAGGGGGCGCGTCGTGCGCGCGGCCTCGATAGTAGGCGCGAGAAGGAACCGCTGCCGGCTGGAATGCGAACGCATATGTGGCACTGAGCCCTCTGAGCGAAGGGGAATCGCGGTGCTCGAGTACTTCGACGTCCGGCAACGTCGAACGCCGCCAGAGCTGACCTTCCGCGAGGCCGCTTGAGTTAGGTCTGATCGTCGGCGTGGCGTGCGTTGCTCGCATCGTCGCGCCCCCTTATGTGCACTATCTGCGCCACCTGCTCCCGTCGATCGCGAAAGCCCCATAAGGCGCAAGATTCGCGCGTTGCGTCTTCGAACCCCCGGCCGCTGGTACGCAGGACTACCCGAGCACGTTCGCAAAGCGCCACGCCGTAGGCTTTTTGCAACCGCGAGAAAGCGTCTGCAAGGTAGGCTCTGCTGCACGCGCGACTTCTTCCCCAAGGCCAACTACGGCGTCCCGCTGTCGCTGATCAACGCGCTCGAGCGAGCGGAGCGTACGTCCCCACGAGCACCGCTTCCGCGCCGGCGCTTTTCATTGCATCACAGGCGCGGCCGACCTCGATGGTGCCGCGCGCGAAGCTCTCGGCGGCCGTCGGTTGGAGCCTGCGGCGCGCGAGCGCAAGCTGAGCCCCGGAAAGCACGGCCTGCCCGAACGCCTCCTCCTGGTAGATGATTCCCGAACCGCTGCAACTTGAGTCGGTCCACGAAGAGCGCGATCGCCCCTTCCGCCTCCGCGTAGTACGCGTCACGCACTTGGAAAACCCACGGCGACAGGGGCGTTCGGAACGCCTCAGCCCCCGGTAGCAGGCCAAGCAAGGGGACACGCGCTCGGTTAATTTAACCAGCGGCAGGACCTTCACTGACGTCGGTGTTCCGACGAAGTCGAACCTCGTTGAGCCACGCCTCCGAGCCGTGAAGGGTTGCGTGCCCAGAAAGCTAGCCTGTCCGGTGAGCCGCGAAGGTGACGACCCGTCGGCTGCTCGCCCCGCGTCGCCGCCGTCGTCCCCGCGATTCACATGCTCGTTTGCGCCACTTCCGCCAATTGTTGCCGAAGTCCGGGCAGGTCGCGCGGGGCCTACCGTGCCTTTTCTGAAAATGTTGAGACCGTGGCCGGTTCGGTTTGCGGCCGATTGCCTTGCGGCGATACCGTGCTCCTCGCGATTCTTTCGTTCTTACCGTAGCTTATGCATCGCACGCGCCCGTAGCTCAGTTGGATAGAGCAGCGGCCTTCTAAGTCGCTGGTCGCAGGTTCGAGTCCTGCCGGGCGCGCCGTCGAGATCGCTCAGCTTTTTGGGATCGAGAGAAAAGGTCGTGACGGCGTTGTGACGGCTCTCCCAGGCGACCTGAGCGGCGTTCGCGACGCCCTGAACGGCGTTCGGAACGAGGTGCGCGTAGCGCTCGGTGACCTTCACCGAGGAGTGCCCGAGCACCATGCGCACGTCCTCCAAGCGCCAGCGCTGACCCTACCAGCCTGAAACTAGGGACGACGCGTACGTTTGGCGCGAGCTCGGTGAGGGCTGCCCGCGCTTCGTCCTCCGTCCACCGCGGCAAGCCGCCATGCCTTCCCGTTGTCTGCGCTCCGTGTCCCATCGTGACCTCCACACCATCAGGTCAATCTGACAGGCGGCACCAACAAGATCACCGTTGGTAGCAAGGACTACCAACTTCTGCAGTTTCACTTCCACAAGCATGGCGAGCACACCGTGGCGGGCGCCTCCCAGGCACTTGAGCTTCACATGGTGCACAAGGCAGCCGACGGAACCCTGGCTGTCCTCGGCACGTTCTTCGAGGTCGGCGCGGCGAACGGTGCGCTCGATCAGGTATTCTCCAATATGGCGACCGCAAGCGACGTACCTGCGGCCCTCCCCTCAACCTTGGACCCGACCTTGCTGCTTCCCACCGACAACAGCGGCTGGATCTACGACGGGAGCTTGACCACGCCCCCGTGCACGGCAGGCGTCAAGTGGAACCTCTATGCTGGCGTGCAAGAGGTGTCTGCGGCGCAACTCGCCTTGTTCACGCACGACCCGAGCTTCCGACCGACTCAGGCGCTCGGCTCCCGGTTGGTGACCGGCGGCGACTGATACGTATGAATTGACCGCCACGGCGCGGGTCCGAACCTCAGCGCCACGGTCACCGCGATGGAGATGGCCACGTACTCGCCGGCGGTGCTGGAGGTCCTTGCGCGCGCCGGCGCGGTCCCAACCATATGGCCTGCTTCGTGAGGCCGCTCGTCGGATTCTGGGCGATCCCCCGGGTCCTGCTCGACCGCCCAGACGACGAAGCCGCAAGCCGTTGCGGAGCGCCGCGAGGCGCTCCGCCCGTGACGCAGAGAGACAGCGCCATCGATTTCGGACGATCAGCCTTAGAAAATCGCCGTATTAATGCAGGAGCTGCGGCACCGTTTTCGACGTTGACACCGCCGCGGAAGACGTTTGGATCGACGACTATGCCATCG
>CAZVPE010000503.1:0-2558 GCA_964628155.1 uncultured Polyangiaceae bacterium
CATGCCCAATATGGTCGAATGCTCGCCCCGGATCGCGTCGAACAGCTGAATGCCAAGACCCTCGACCTGACTGTTCTACCGGGCAAGACGCCGCACGACGCGATGGACCACATCGTGTCCTTCCTCTCCAAGCTTCTCCCCATTCTCTATGCGAACCAGAGAGACAAACTCGCAGACAGTCTGGATCGGCCCTTCGGGGCGGGCGGGCAACCGGGCGCTCCCGGTTCTGCCTTCACACGCGGTCCCGCGGACGACATTGCGTTTCCCTATTCCGAGCCAGCGGAGCCGCAAAACGACGAGCTCCCGCGTCAGACGGCAGAATAGAACGTCTCACCTTCTCCGCGGTCTTCTCTGGAGTGGACAGGCGATTGGCTTACGAGTTGCAGCAAGGAAGCGTCGAGGGCCGGGCATGATCGCGTCACGGGAGACCGGTCGCATTTCCGTGCGCACCACCGTTCCCGGGGAAGGCGCCGCCATCGCGGCGCTCTGGCGCGAGCTGTGGGACGCCCTCGAGGCATGGGGCGGGTACCCGGGTTCACGCGACCCCGCCGTGTACGCGGAGCTTGGTCGGTTGCTCGACGCCAACGCGCGCGAACGCGCCGGACACCCGGTTCACGGCCGGCACGTGCACCTCGTGGCGGATGTCGGAGGGACGCCTTGTGGACAGGTGGAGGGGTGGATCGAGCGGCACGGAGTCGATCCCGAGACTCCTCTCACCTGCGAGGTTCGCTCTCTCATCGTCACGGAGCGAGCGCGGGGGCTCGGCGTCGGACGCATCCTTTTGGGCGCTCTGGCGGCGTCGGCTCGGATCGTCGCCAACGGGTCGCCCTGTGTCCTTGCCGCGGAAGTCCTCGAGCCGAACCCCGCGCTCCAGTTCTACGAGCGTCTCGGCTATGGAGTCATCGGCCATTCCGCGCGCGTCGAGGCCGCGAGGGGTGAGCGGATGGCACTCGATTGGCCCCGTTGCCCGGTTGCGCGCGTGGCCCTTTCCAGCGATGCACCGGCGATCGCGCGCCTCGATCGGATGCTCGCCGCGCGCCGCCGCGCCGCCGGCGATGTCCGCTTCGATGTTGCACGCGCACCAAACTCGGAAGCGACGGCTACCGGTACCGTTCTGACTCCCTCGGAGGCGGCCGCTACGGCGGATGCGGCGGCGGGAATGCCAACCAACCCCGCCGTGCTCCTCGCGCTCGACGACTGCGGAGTCGTTCGGGGCGGAGCGTTCTTCGTGGTGCAGACGCTCGAACCGCCTTTTTTGCCGATGCGCCGCGCCTTCGTCGGACGCTTCGCGGTGGACCCCGTCTGGGCGGTCGAACCGACGATGATCGCCCTGGTTGCCCTGGCGTGCCGTCTGGCCCTCATCGAAGGTGCGCCGTACGTCGAAGTGGCGGATTTGCCTCAACCGGGAGCAGAACTCCACGAAGCGGCCCTGGCGGCCGGGGCCGCTCCTTGGTGTCGCACCCTGGCGAGGGTCGCGTAGCCCATTGGGATCAACCAAGAACCGGACATCGCTGCCATGGAGGGCTTTCTGCGCGGGAGCGAATTCCTTGCGCCGGAACGAGAGCGGGGGCGGCGAGCCCGCGTAGGGAGCGTCGGCCGGTACGACAAATGCTCCCCCCTCGAACATGTCCTGCCAATGGCGCCCGTTCCTCCTTCTTTTCGCTTTGGCGACTGTCTTCTGCGCTCCGGCGGTCAGCATTCACACCGCGAAATCGCCCACGGCACGTTTCGGGGAGTACCGAACGTTCGCATTCGATTCGACCGAAAGCCCTCCCGCCTCCTACGGGCGCTCGGGAGCCTCGACGGAAGTCGGCGTTCGGGTTCGGCAGCAGGTTGGTCAGCTCCTTCAGAGCGACGGCTACGTCCTGGCCGTCGACCGTAAGCCGGACCTCCTGATTCGCGTCGCTGCCGGCCGACGAGCCGAGGAGATCTCGCATCCTCATCCGGGGCCACGGTGGCTCGAGGAAGATGAAGAAGACGACTTCATCGAAGGAGCGTTCGTCATCGACGCCCTCGACGCTGCGACTCAAGAGCTCGTGTGGCACGGCTCCGCCCGTGCCGAAGTCAACCCTAACCAAATCGACGACGAGCGGCTGCGCCGAGCCGTGAGATCCGTCATGGGCACGTTTCCTTCCCGAATCGCGGATTCCCCACGCTGACAGATTCAACTGGCGACGCACTGCACCGGGGAGGGAAGGCCGCGCGGCGGCGGCGAGGCGAATTGCAGCGTAACCGTATAAATTGCGTAGCACTGCAAGCAAGGCGAACACTGAGCTCTCTGTCGCACTTCGCGCCACTGCATGGCGTACACCCATGCATTTTCGAACGACCTTCGCGATCCTTTGCGGGCTGTCTGGTTCTATCTCGGCGTGCGGAGACTCCGCGACTGCGACCGGAACCCCGGGGAACTCCAGTTCCTCGGGTGGAAACGCCGCGAGCGGATCGAGTTCGTCCGCGACGGCTGGTGGTGGGCCGAGCGGATCGGGCTCAGGCGCTGGCGGATCCGGGAGCTCGAGTTCCAACGCGTCTGGTTCCGGTGCGCCAACCTCGTCGGGTTC
>CAZVPE010000504.1:0-2555 GCA_964628155.1 uncultured Polyangiaceae bacterium
ACTCGCTTCGATGACGTGCGACCCCGGGTCGACGGCGATGGGCCGGCCCCAGCCCTCGCGCGGAAGTACAGTGCCGTCCCTTCGAATCTCGAGATCGGGTATGTCGGAGCCTGGCGGCACAATGACGGTCAGCCGCGAGAGGCTCGCTTCGAGCACTTTTTGTCTCTCCGACGCCATGCGCTCGTCGTCGACGCGCTGCGATTCGGAAGCCACCGCTCGGGCTTCACGCCACGTGGTCCAGGCGCTCGCCGTGCGCCCGAGTTTCTCCTGGCACTCGGCGATGTTGAGCAGGATGCCAAACGTTCGCATCAGCTTCCTCGCCGCCTCGAACTGAGTGAGGGCGGCCGCGTAACTGCCGCTCTTGAACAAGGCGCGACCTTGCTCGAAGAGGTCGAGCGCCACGGCGCGGTCTTCGTCGGCCGCGAAGATCGGCGAGGCTGTGAAGGTGGTCCCTAGCGGGAGGGTGAGCATGAGGGCAACGGCAAGTGCACGGCGGCGCATAGGTTCTCCACGACCGTCGGTCAGAACGGATTGTCACTTCGGTCGGTCGTCGCAGGCTTGGGCGGTGGCGAGGGGGGCGCAGGGGCGGGGGCTGGGGCCGGAGAGGCCGAAGGTTCGACCGGCGGGCGGTCAGGGACCTTGGAAGACGCGGCCCCGGTCGCGGCGATGGCGGCAGGGTGTTCGGACAATCTCGTTCGTTGTCCGGACGGTTGTATCCGGATGGGTGGGGCCGGGGCCGACGTTGGGCCGCCTGCGATCGACGCGTCCGCGGTCAGCGGAGACGCCGATCCGGTCGTGACCGGAGCTCGCGCGTTCGATTCCGTCGGTGACCAAGCGGAGGCGCCCGCGATCGCGGGCGTCGAAGGCGACTCCGCCTCGACCTTCGCGGGCCTCGGGGTCGGGCGCAGGAACACCATGCCGAGAACGCCGAAGCCCGCGGCCGACGCCACGAGCACCGCGATCCCGCCCGCCACGAGCGTCCGCGTCCCTCGGGTCCGCGCCACGCTGGAGGGATGTACGTCGTGACTCGGGTCGCCTCGAACAACCGCGACCATCGAAGGGCCAAGAGCGGCGGAGGGCGCGCCGACCGCCGACCCCGTGGCCTCGCGCGTCTCGCCGGCATCGGCGGTCAGTGCCGCAAACGCTGCGGGCTCCGACCGGATCGGGGCGAGCGCCCGTCCGGAGAACGGCAGCAACGCGTCCCCAAGTTCCGCGACGGTCGGATACCGCTCGGCGACATGTGCCGCCATGGCCCGCCGCACGACCCCGTAAAGTCCATCGGGCAGTCCGGATCGGACGGATTCGAGCGGAACGGGCGGCTGGGTCATCACCTGGTGCAAGATCTGAAGCAACGAGTCGCCGTCGTGCGGCTTTTTGCCGGAGAGAAGCTCGTACAGGATGACGCCGAGCGAATAGACGTCGCTCCGCGTGTCGACCGCGCGTTCCCCCCGCGCCTGCTCGGGTGACATGTAGTGGGCGGTCCCGATCGCCGCTCCCGTTCTCGTCGCCGCCCGCCCGTCCGCCGTCTTCAGCTTGGCAATGCCGAAGTCGATCACTTTCACGAGGTCGGTCTTGTCCGCCCGCTTTGCCAGAAACAGGTTCTCGGGTTTGAGGTCCCGGTGGACGATGCCACGCTTGTGCACGGCGTCGAGCGCCCGGCACGCCTGAATGACGATGAACGCGGCGCGGACGGCGGGGAGCGGGGCCTCTCGGCGCACGAGCTTATCCACGTCCTCGCCGTCGAGAAACTCCATGACCAGGTACCGTGTACCGTCTGGAAGGCTGCCTACGTCGTAGACGCCGGCAATGTTCTCGTGCTCGCTGCCCCCGGCCGCACGCGCCTCATTTTCGAAACGGAGCACAACGTCCGGATTCCGAGCGTATTCGCTGTGCAGAAACTTCACGGCGACGCGCCGGCCGATCACCCGGTGGCGCCCCTCGTAGACCTCGCCCATCCCCCCTTGCCCAACCAGGCGAACGAGCTCGTACTTACCCTCGAGCACAGTCCCCACCCGGGCGCCTACGGCGGCGGGGCACCCATCGGGGATGTGCTCGGTTCCGCAAACGGAACAAGGCGTGACGTTGATCGGGTATTTGCGACTCATGACCCAGCCTCGTCGCGGAGCGATCGAACGTCGAACTCGGGACGGGCCTCGAGCAGACGGTAGGCCCGCGACCGGGTGATCCCGAGCGCTTGGGCCGCACGCGAGACATTTCCGGCGTGCTGGCGGAGTGCGTCGACTAGTCGATCGAACGCGACGTCGTCCGCGGTCGATGCCCGCGCAGGGGTCGCGAGCGGCTGCGAGCCCGTGCGCATAGCCCCGAGAACGCGTTCGGGAAGCATTGAGCGCTTGAGCGTCGCTTCGTGTCCATGGACAGCAAGAAGCCGCCGGACGAGCAACACGAGCTCGCGAACGTTGAGCGGCCAGTCGTACGTGAGGAGCGCCTCGACCAACTTCGGATCGAGCACGGGCATTCGCCCGCCGGTCTGCTCATGAAGCAGACGGGCAAAGAGGGGGGCGACATCTTCCCGCCGGTCTCGAAGGGGAGGAAGG
>CAZVPE010000505.1:0-2540 GCA_964628155.1 uncultured Polyangiaceae bacterium
GCTGCGGCCGGGGTATCCGGCAGACATGACTAAAGGACTTGGCTTGACAAAAAGCCAACTCAGGCTACGTTCGTAGCCGTGCCGCTGAAGGCGACGGATGCCAGGACGTACATCCGGCGGCTTCTCGAGGAGGGCATCTTCGTGCTCAGCGAGCATGCTCGCCGCGAGATGAAGAAGGACGACCTAACCGACGCCGACGCTATCAACATCCTGCGCGGCGGTCTCGTTCGCGAACCCGAATGGGAGAACGGCTCCTGGCGCTACCGCGTGGAGACACCGCGCATGTGCTTCGTGGTGACCTTCGACCCCGAGCCTGCTGCATTGCCGGACAAGACCGATGACGTGAGCGGGGTTGAGCTGGTCGTAGTGACGGCCTGGAGGATTCGTTCATGAGCAAGCAGGTCAAGTTGTGCCGCACCTGCGGCGAGGGGGAGACGAAGACGACGACGGAGAACCACCTCTACGTCGAGTCGGGGCTCCCGAACGTCGTGCTCGTAGGGGTCCAAGTTCGGAGGTGCCCCAAGTGCGGCGCTTTCGAGGTGCTCCTTTCGCGGGTGGCTGAGCTTCACCGGGTCATCGCCAACGCCGTCATCCACAAGCCCGCCCGCCTGAGCGGTGCGGAAGTGAAGTTCTTGCGCAAGCACCTCGGCTGGAGCGGAGCCGACTTCGCCGCGCACATGGGGGTGGACCCTACGACGGTCTCGGGCTGGGAGAACGAGCGCAAGCCGTTTGGTACCTCTTCGGACCGCCTGCTGCGGCTCATCATCGCGCGGCAGGGGCCCGTCGAGGACTACTCACTCGACGAGCTGACCAAGATCGCCGACGTTCAGGGACCTCCGCGCAAGGTCGAGATCCGACCGAAGGATCATGGGTGGCAGGTCGCTGCGTGACGGCTGCCAATTGGAATGTAGGAACGGACCTAGAGTTTGGCATCGGTCGAGAGGGCCGCGTTCCCCGGGCGCCCCGAGCATCGCCTCGGCCGACACATCGGTGTCTGCAGTCTCGCCCGCTTTGCTCGCGCCAGTGATTGCGTCGCCGGCTAAGTCGTCTGTCGGGCCGATGTCCTCCGCCGTCGCGAACGTGGAAGCGACGAACCCCGGCGGCGCCCGGCTCGAGCAATGGTTGTCCCGAGGCGCGCCAACGACTTCGCAGGGCGGCTCGCTCCACCGTGAGGGCAACCGTCGTCAACGCGCGAACACGGTTCGGTGAATGCCCGCAAAACGACGAGCCCGGACCCCTTTCTCGTTTACCGCAGGTTCAAAACGCCCCCGTTACTGAAAGACCCGCACCCCCGGCCGTTGGCCCGAGACCCACCGTCGTTCCCGCGCCCGGCGTGGACTTGGCCGCCGTGAAGAACACGATGAGTCCGGCCCCCATGGCGGCCGCGCCAGTGAGCGCCGAAATGGTCGAGGCCGTTGCCAGCTCACGATAGGAAGTAACTTGTGACCCAGAACAATGGGGGGCGCAGGAGTGCAATTGGTCGTACGCCGTTCTCGCCATCAAGCCGGTGACGATGCCGGCAACGATCCCCGCAACCCCAGTACCGCCGATCGTCAAGCCAACGGCCCGTTGGGCCTGCCCCACTCCTGAAGTATTTGCCTCGGAGGGACCGGAGGCGGCGGCAGGCACTGCGAGGGGTGTAGGTTCGGGCGGTCGGACCAGCTCGTGCGCCATTTTGAACGCTGCTTGGCTCGCCATTTGGTAGCAAAGGCCCAGGTCGAATGCGGTGTCCGGGAGCGGGTCGAGCGTCTGACTTTCGGCGAGCTTCGGACAAGCGGCTGCGTAGTCCTCGGCGACCATCAATCGACGGCCTTCTTCGAAGAGCGCCGCGGCGTGAGCGGCGGCGGTCTTGTCGTCCGCGGTCGCCACGTTGGCAACGAGAACGATCGCGAGACTCGCGGCGACCGACAAGGGAAATGAGCGCATCGAACCCCTCCTATGAATCATCGAGCCTCCCCGCCGACGGCGGAAGCCGAGAAGGTGGATGCTACACGACCACCCTTCGCCCTGTCGCGTGGCGTCGTCATCCACGCGGCGGGGGCGAGCCCACCCACTCCCCACCCAATTGTCGCAGCGAACGACGTGATGGGCCGGAAACGGGTATGGATCCAACGCGGTCACGCGGACCCGTGTGCTCCGCCCTCTATTGGAGGGCTCTTTCGATCATGGCGATGAGTGCTGGCGCCTCCTCACGGCGCGCCTCCGGAAGCCGTCCCTCGGCGTCGCAGACTTTCATGAGCTCGGCGGCCATGCCACGAGCGAGCGACGCACGAGGGTCAAGTGCTTCGAGCGCTCCGGTGATTGCGTCCACGGAACGAAGCGTGGATGCGTCGTCGCGTCCCGAGGCGCGAAAGGCGACGCGACGTTCGGGGCGGTCGCAGGCCGCACGCACGAAGCGTTCTATCCATCGGGCCGTCGCAGCCATCTTCGCGTAGTCGAGGTGCTCCGGCGTGTCCTGCGGCGTATGGTATCGGCTCGAGCGACCATTCGTGAGGAACAGGAACGGCACCTCGCGGCGCCAGAACGCGTGATAGTCCGAG
>CAZVPE010000506.1:0-2539 GCA_964628155.1 uncultured Polyangiaceae bacterium
CCCACCACGAACGCGCGTCCCGCGCAATCCCCTCCCGGACGCCGTTCGTGAGCGGCTTACTATTCTTCGACGATGACTACCCGCTCTACGGTGGTGGGCCGCATGGCCAAATATTCGACTTCTTTCGTCGAACGTACTTCGTGCCCTCGCCGGAGGAGGCCGACGAGGCGGTGACCACCGCACGCGAGTTTGCAGCATTCGTGCTGGCCGCGATGAAACCGGAGCTCCAGCGCGAGTTGGCATTCATTCTCGAGCAGCCTCAGATTGGTTACAATACGATTAAGCGACGACACTCCACAGTCTTTCCGGTCAATCCCTTTCAGCTGCTGATCGTAGCGGGACCCAAAGAGACGGCTGAGGCTCCGGGGGACGAGTCAGTATGCCGAATTGGCAGAACGAACACCGGCGAAGCGGCAACCGTACCGCGCTGGTCGTGTTATGGGCCGGCCGCATGATATAGAACCAGGACTCGGCGTGGTGGTACGACCTCGGGCTCATTCGCGGACAGACCAAGCAAGCGCTTCGAGAAGTTCGGCGCTCATCGACGCGCACAATCAACTCAGCCGGCCCCACCAGGACCTCGGCCGGGAGCTTGACCGTCGGCTCCGACCTCCACATGCAGCTTGATTGCTGTTTGCTTCGCCGTCGCTCTGTGGACTTAGCACGCCGGTTGGCTTCACGAGGTCAGAGCGCGCCTCGACTCGGGACCGCGCGGTCACGCAGTGGCCGTGATCGCCGTCCTGCACTTTGCGCACGAATTCCTCGCGATGGCGCCGGCGAGCGTTAGCGCGACGGCTTGAGCCACCCGGTGCGCCTGACCCAACCGTTCCACCCCCTCTCAACGCAAATGCTCCGCGATCGCCTGTCGCTCCTTCACGACGCGCGGATCCTTCTCTCCGTTCGGATCGACAACGCGCGCCTCGTTGAGCTTCTTCTCGCACGCGTCCCACGCCTGCTTCTCGCACGCAGCGGCCGCCTGCACGCGCAGCTCTCGCGCGTATTCGATCGTGGAGCTAGAAACGGGCGCGGGTCCGGCCAACAACCGGACGACCAACCCCGCCGCGGCGGCCATCGTCGCGACTGACCCCGAGACCCACGCCCACACGCGCGCTCGCCCGCTGCGCGCCGGCGCCTTCTCGCCGGCGCCGCCCGCGGCGTCCACCACGCGCAGCCCCACCGCATTCGCCGGAGCCTTTCGATGGCCCGCTTTGGCCAGCGTCTCTGCGACCCTCCGGTCGACCTCTTCGGGATCGATGCCGTACGGCGCAACTCCTCTTGGAGTTCCTTGTCCGGGAGCGACTCCAGGCGGGATAGCTCCCCCTTGTCGGCCACCCTCTGGATGGTGTCCCAATCGATCGGGGGTCGTTCAGGTGACGTCATGGCTTTGCGCGTTCCTTCACGCGTCGTTCTTCGAGCTTGCGTTCTTCTTCGAGCACCTGGTCGCGGTGGTGGGGGGACGTTTGGGGTGCGGGGGCCCGGCTCGGTGGCCTACCTTCGGGGACGCATTAGCTCCGACATGCGCTTGGGACACGCTGCTGTATGTCCCAGAGCACACTCTCGATCGGCTTCAGCGCCGACCGCAGATCGTCGGCGATCTCTTCTGCGAGAATGTGGGCTCGGGCAGTCGGGCGGCGTCCTCAGCGATTCGTCGTGAGTCAGAAGATGTCGAGGGTGCGCTTGTCACGGGCGACCAGCTCCTCGAATGGGAGGACCCGTCGGGTCAGGCGCACCCCTGCCGCCGCAAAGACGCCCCGCAGATCTTCCAGAAGCTAGCGTGATCGAGAAACGTTGACGCCGACCCCTACCGTGCCACAGCCCGGTCGGCTGTGAAGATGCTACGCTTCAGAGGTGACCGCTCGACGTTCCGACGCTGCCGAATCTATCCCTGAGGACGCCCGCCGCGCTCGCGTGTTGCCGCAGGTCGACCGCGCACAGCGCATTGCAGCGATGCTCAGTCGCTGGGAGGCCGAGGATGTGTCCGGCGAGCCCGATTGGGACGTGACTGGCATCGAGCCGCTCAGTCTTCCTTCGCGTCCCAGTGGGCCGTGAAGCTGCTACTGGATACCGGAATCCTCGGGCAGATTTGCCACCCGCGCAAGGACGCGGATGTCCGTGCGTGGTTCCGACGGGCCGTTCAGGAGCACGCATTTCTCGTTTCGGAGCTGGCCGACTATGAGCTCCGTCGCGAACTCATTCGGCTCGGTGCCGCGCGGAGCCTCTCACGGCTCGACGAACTTACGCGTGAACTTCCTTACGTCCCCGTTACGACCGCCACTTGGCGGCGGGCCGCGGCGCTGTGGGCCGCCGCGCGCAATACTGGCAATGTCACGGCACCTCCCGAGGCGCTCGATGGCGATGTGCTTGTTGCCGCGCAGGCGCTCGAAGAAAGCGCCGTCGTGCTGACGAACAATACGAGGCACTTCGAATCGCTTTCGGTGCGGGCGGTCGACTGGACGGCGGTCCCGCTCCCGTAGCGCGCCACGCCTAGCCTGTTCGAGGGTATCGATTTGCTGCTCGGCCGACGGAGTGGAGTCGGGCC
>CAZVPE010000507.1:0-2527 GCA_964628155.1 uncultured Polyangiaceae bacterium
AGACCGTTTCGTAGAAGCGAAGCGATCGGTCGACATCGGCGACGGTGAGAAAATGGGTGACGGTGAACCCTTCTCGCGGGGGCATCTCATAGCTCTTCTGTTCGATTTTTACGCTGTTCATGGCGACTCCGATTCCTGCGTGCGGGCTCGGTGAGCACGAGGGAGGCCAAGCGTCGGTCTCCGCGAGGCCCGCTCACAAAGGACCTCCAGCAGCCGCTTTGCCAGAACCGCAGCCGAGGCGGGGTTCTGCCCCGTGACCAGATTTCGGTCCTCGACCATGTAGGGCTTCCAGATCTCGCCGGAGCTGAAGTCGACACCGATCTTTTCTTTGAGGTCGGTCTCGAGCAGCCACGTCGCGGTGGGAGCCACCCCGACGGCCTCCTCTTCCTTGTTGGTGAAGCCGGTGACCCGGTAGCCTTTGAAGGGCGATACCCCGTGGATCCTGGTGGCCAGCATCGCGGCTGGACCGTGGCAGACGATGAATAGAGGGGTTGCCCGAGGCGAGCTGCGCGCTGAGCAGCCGTCCCACGTCGGCGTCGAACGCCAGGTCCGACATCGGGCCGTGACCGCCGGGCAGGTAGACCGCGTCGTAGTCCTCGAGGCGTACGTCCGACAGCTTGAGCGGGCGCCGCATCACCTCCGCGGACCGGATGATGGCCTCCAGCTCGAGGGCGCCCTCCACCCCGCCCGCCATCGCCGGACGGAGGCTCATCATGTCGACGTTCGGGGTCACGCCGTTGGGCGTCCCGACCACGACCTCGTGGCCGGCGTCGGTGATGATTTTGTACGGCTTCGCGAACTCCTCGGCCCAGTAGCCGGTCGCATACCTCGTACCGTCCTTTAGCACCCAGTACGTGGCTCCGCTGACGATGAAAAGCACCTTCGCCATGGCAGAAACCTCCTTTCGTCTGCGTGCGTCGATGCAATTCGACTGCCGCCTGACCCCGTCCTGTGGCGGACGCTCCTGGTCGCGCTGGTGGCCGTGCCCATGCTGGCGATCCTCATCGCGACTCTGCTGCCACTCGGGCCGATCGCGCGAGGGGTCCTGGTGCTCATGTCCGTGTCGCCGGGCGCGCCGCTGATGATCAACAAGGCGCGATCGGGCTCCGGCAACGTGACGCTCGCCGTTGCGGTCGCGGTCGCGCTGACCCTCGCCGCGCTCGTGACGCTGCCGATCGAGCTATTCGTCCTGAACGCGCTGTTTCCACTTCACCTGCGCGCGTCTGTGTCCACGTTGATCTGGACGCTCATTCCTCGGCTGATCATCCCGCTCGCAGTGGGGGCAGGGGTGCGCCACCTGTGGCCCAAAGGCGCGGACGTGCTGGGGCGGGTCGTGCGCGTGCTCTTCCTGATGGTGCTCGCGCTCGTGGCCATCTCGGCGCTGGCCGTCACTTGGCCCGTCCTAGGGCGGATTGGCCCGTGGGGGTGGCTCGCGATGGTCCTTGTCACGGCCGGCGCTGCGGCATTGGGCGAGCTCGTGGGCGGTGGTCCCTACGGGGCATGCATCTGGACGAACGGCGCGGCCATTCAGGTCGACCCCGACACGACCGCGCTGAAGCGCGCAACCGGGGGCGCCATTGGCCGAGCCGTCGCCATGACGACGGCCGCGGCCGTGGACTGGCGATTCCGAGGCGACATCGCCGAGATCATCGTTTATGACAGCGCACTTTCCGACGGAGACTGGTCTCTCGTGCGAGGCTACCTGAAGGCCCACTGGAATTACTGATTGGCAAGTAGAAACGTCGCGTCAGTGCACCACGCCCGCTCCCGGCGGCAGCACGCGCTCGGGCAACGCCACCGTCACACTGTGCCCGGTGTCGCGTGCGGACGATGCGAGCGTCACCCGGTACTCGTCCGGCGCGATCCGAAAACCGCCGCGCGCCGTATCCCAAACGGCGAGGAGCCTCGGGTCGACCGTAACCGCCACCGCTTGCGCCGCACCCGGCGCGAGGTCGACCTTGGCGAAGGCACCGAGTCGCTTGGGCGCCTCCCAACCGCCGCCAACCGACGAAACGTAGACTTGGGCCACGTCTTTGCCGGGTTTCGTACCGACGTTACGCACGCGGAAAGAAACTTCGAGCTCCCCGCCTTCGACGCGGGCGACGAGACTGTCGTGCGCGAAGCTCGTGTAAGTAAGGCCCAAACCGAATGGCAGCAGCGGGTCGAGCCCTTTCTTGTCGTACCAGCGGTAGCCGACGGCGGCGCCTTCGTCGTAGTGAACGTCGAACAGCTGGCCCTTGGGCAGCCCTTCGCCGACTGGTCTCGGCCGCGGCAGTTGATCAAGCGAGCGCGGGAAGCTGACCGGCAGGTGCCCCGACGGGTTCACGGCGCCGCTCAGCACGCGTGCGATCGCGGGGCCCCCGGCGCTTCCCGGATACCACGCCTCGATGACGCCACGCACGCGGTCGAACCATGGCATCAGCACCGGGCCGCCGGTCTCCAACACCACGACGGTGTGCCGATTGCTGCTGGCGACGGCTTCGACCAACGTGTCCTGCGCGTCGGGCAGGGTGAGCGGGACGTCCAT
>CAZVPE010000508.1:0-2522 GCA_964628155.1 uncultured Polyangiaceae bacterium
GTACCGGCGGCGGCGGAACGGGTGGGGGTGGAGCGGGCGGCGCCGGAGGCGGGGGCGGTCGCTGAGCTAATCAGCGGGCCGCGCGTGAACGGGCGGCCTTCCTGGCGGCCGCCTTCCGGCTTGGGGCGCCCTTCGTTCGGGCCCCCTTCTTGGCGGCCGCGGCGGAGGGCCTCGAAGGTTCTCTCTTCGCCGCCGCCGACCGCGCTTGGCTCGAGAGCGATTCGTGCGACGTAGCGTCTCCGCTCTCTCTCTTCAATGCGGCTTCCGACGCCTTCGCGCGGCGGACCGACGGGCGACGAGCCGAAGACGCCCCACGACCTCGCGCGGCGTCTCGCTTCGCGCGCCGGCGCGTCTCATCGGACGTCGCCCTCTCTTGAGGCGCCGGCAATTTCACACCGGCGCGCCTCGCCTTGGACAAGCCGATGGCGATGGCTTGCTTCGGCGAGCGTGCACCGTGTTTGCCCTCGCGAACATGATCAACTTCTTCTCGGACGAACTCACCGGCCTGCGTCGTCGGGGCCTTGCCCTCCCTTTCGTCTCGTCGAGCTCGGCGGCGCACAGCTGCTTCTTCGGTAGGCATTGGCTTCTTCAACCTTTCGGCGGCGCACCGCAGTGCACCGCATCCTCCGTCTTGCCGCACGTTCCGCGCCAAGAAGCCGCCCGAGAGGGCCAGCCTCACGGTCGAGCGGTGATGCCGAATTGCTGAGCGTGTAGAACGCAAGGCGGGGCACGTACGGCCTATTGGGCGATTCGTGCCCCGCGCCCGGCTCATCGCATGTGCGCGCGGTCGCTATTGCGTGACCGGGGTCACAGCCGAACGACCGATTTCTCGCCCGAACCGGTCTTTGGCCACGACGCGGACGAAGTGAAGGGGCTCGTGGACGACGATGGTCGTGTCGAGACCGTTCCATGGCGCCGAAGCCACCGCGTGACCATCGTCGGCATCCTTGTCGTCGCGGTTCCCCTCGAGAACCTCCCAGCGCGCGACCTCTGTGGCTCCGTTCCAAATGGCATGCACGCTGGTCGTGGCGCCAGCCACCTGGCCGGTGGCAGTCGGATTCGTTTCCGGCTCTCCGACCCACTCGAATCGGTACGCCCGGTATGTGTCGTATCCGGCGGGAAGACTGGCATCGAAGACGAGATTTCCTTCTCGGTCGAATTCGGAGATTCGCGGGACCGCGCCCCAGCCGACAAAGGTGTCGCCGTTGCTCAGGGCTTGAGACCCGCCTTGTGACCCCGCCGACAGATGGTCGGGGTGCTCGAACGAGCGCACGAGCGTCGCGGTCTTGGTCTCGTCGTCGCGACGTACCCAGATGACACGAGACTCGGGCAAAACGGGCGTGCCATTCGATTCATTGTCGAAAATTCGAATCGTATCCCGGTCGACCGCGATCGGATTATGCTGGTAGGCGAATGCCACCCCCGGTCCGAGTGAGAAGTCGCTATTTTTGCCGCCGAGGCGCCAGATGACGGCGCCGCTGTGTCGGTCGAGCTTGTAAACGGTCCACGTATGCCGAGACGAAATCAGCAAGTTGCCGTCTTCGTCCGGGCTGACCGCGTTAATGTGGAAGTAGTCGTACGGAGTTGTGGCCGAGGCGGGGAGCGGCTGGTGGCTCTCTTCCAGTGGCACGTGATCGAGGCTGTGCCACTCGAAGAGCACCTTGCCGCTGGCGATGTCGATCTCTTGGACGACCCCGTCGATGACCAGTCCACTGGTCGAGCCGCCCAGCGACGACAGATCGCGGGTCACGGCGTTATAGATTGTGATGAGGGCGGTCCCTTCTCGCGTGATCTTGAACTCGTGCGAATCGGCGTCCAGGCCATTGCCCGCCGTAACCGTCGCGACGATCTTGTACTTGCGGTCCAGGATGTAGTCGGTGGTCAATCCCTGAGCGAGACTGCCGAACCCTTTGCTCTGCGACCACGTGAGTACAGGCTCCCCATGATAACGCTGGACCCGAAAGTCCGCGGCAGATTGCCCGTTGGTAATGGGAGAGAACCATACCGCCCGACCCTGGTCGTCGACGATCTCGGGGCCCACCTGTCCGGTGGAAGGTGGGGCGCCGGCATCCGCGCTGCCTCCCGGTATTGCCAGCGAACTGGTGCTGATCGGCGCGACGAAAATCAGCCCTCGGGCCAATCCTGGCTCCGACCGGAGAACCGTGATCGGCGGGGGCTCGACACCGGACGGTGCCCCGCCCGTCCCCGCGTCGGGAGCGTCCGCGCGCGCAGTCGCCGTGAGTAGGCCCAACGCGACGAATCCGACGGCGCTACGGTGCACCGCTCGGTAGGTATTCAGTGACGGTTTCATGATGTAGAACCTCCTGGGTAGTAGGTTCCAGCCCGCGGCACCGCGCGTTTTCTCGTGGCGCCGATGGGGCTAGGAACAGCAGGAGGACCGCCGCCCCGCGGTCGTCACACGCACCGTTCCGGCGAACGAGCGCCGCGCAGTCAACCCCGTCCGAACGTAGCGTTCCATGGTCGCGAGTATGTCTTCTTTACAAGACACGGTCAAGAGGACG
>CAZVPE010000509.1:0-2519 GCA_964628155.1 uncultured Polyangiaceae bacterium
TCGCCTCGAACACGCCGTCGTTCTCGTAGGTCCGAGCGTACGTACCCCCCGGGACCGTCAAGCTGAGGCAGCAGCTCTCCTCTGCCGACCCGCAGCTCGTGGTGCCCGGCCCGCTCGCGCGGCAGCTCGGAGGCACCCTATCCCCGCCACATGCCGGACTGCCGCACGTGGCGTCGCTGCCGCCTGCCGGGCTCGCGTCCGTTTTGGAGGTCGCCCGGGGTGCCGACGAACATCCCGGGAGAGCGACCGTGATCGCGAACCAGAACACCGAAGCGTACGACGAAGCGAACAAGGAGACTTTACCCAAGGCACAGTATGTCTCGGAGACCTGCGAGCCAGCAAGGGACCGAGAAAGACCGTGACGAGGCTTCCTCTCCTCCTCCGCGGAACGGTCGCCCGCGTCAGGTGCTCGTCTTCTTCCAGCCCTCGAGCTCCGTGATGCGAGAAAACCACGCCTGCACGTTCGGAAACTCGGCGACCGGAGCGTCGACCTGCTTCGCATACATGAGCGAGGACGCGAGGGTCAGATCCGCGATGGTGAGCGTGTCGCCAACGATGTACTTCTTTCCGTCCAGGCGCTTGTTCAGAACGCCCGCAAAGCGGCGAAAGTTCCCGAGCGCGTCCTGAATTTTCCCCGCGTCGGGCTCGCCGAGCCCCATCATGCCCTTGAACATCCTCTCGAAGCCCAGGGTGCCCATCTGCGGGGAAAAATGCGAGGCATCCCAGAACTGCCAACGTGTGACGTCGGCACGAGCGGCTTCGTCGCGCGGCAGGAGGCCCGACTCGGGTTTCTTGGAGGCGAGGTACTGCATGATGGCCCTCGACTCGGTGAGAACGAAATCGCCGTCGACGAGCGTCGGGACGGCGCCGTTCGGGTTCAGCGCGAGGTATTCGGGGTTCTTGTGCTCCCCTTTGGAGAAGTCGAGCTGCTTCTCTTCGAGCTGGATACCCAAGACCGCGGCCGTGAGGCGAACGCGGCGGACGTTGGGGGACAGTGGGTTGTAATAAAGCTTCATGGGTGACCTCCGGGGTGCAGAGAAGGCTCCCGCACGCCGCGGGTGTCAAGGCCGGCGGCAGCCGCGCGTCTGCGCTTTCATGGGAACCGGCTGCTGGCGGCTGATCGCCGCGGGGCTCTTCGCGTCGGCCGCGTTCGACGGCCCGACCGCCGCCGCGCACGATCTCCAGTCGAGCCAGCTTCGGCTTCGAATCGCGGGCACTCGCGTCGAAGGGGAGTGGGAGATTCAGCGCGCGGACGCCCGGACAGCGCTCGACCTCGAACCGCGGCAGAGCGGGCAGGCGGGCCCCCGCGAGTTCTCCGACCTCGAACCTGCGCTGCGCGCTTACCTCGCCGGCCGCCTATCGTTGTCGACGGCCGACCGCAGCTGTCCGCTCGAGGTGGGCCCGGCGCGGGTCGAGGGCCGGTCCGTCGCGACCCAATGGGTCTTTCCTCTCTCCGCCACATGCCCCATCGAGCCCGCCCGACTGTCGATCCATTGCGACCTGCTCTTCGACCGCGACCCCGGGCACCGCGCGTATTATTCGGTCGAGGACGCGCGCGTCACGCAGGTGGGGCGCTTCCGCGACGACCTTCGCTCCGTCACTCTCGATGTCCATCAGTTTCATTTGTGGGCGGCTTTCCTCGAATTCGTCCGAGATGGTGTCGAACACGTCTTGTCCGGATGGGATCACCTGCTTTTTCTGCTCGCGCTTCTGCTCCCCGCGCCCTTGGAACTCGCCGGTGACGCTTGGCTGCCGCGAAGGGGGTTCCGCGCAACGGCGAACGACGTGCTGAAGATCGTCACGGCGTTCACGCTGGCGCACTCTCTGGCGCTCTGCGCGTCGTTCTTCGGATGGATATCGCTCCGCGCGCAGTGGATCGAAGTGGGGATCGCGCTCTCCGTGCTCGCCGCAGCATGGAACAATCTACAACCGTTCCTCCCCCGGCATGCTTGGGCGATGGCCTTTGGGTTCGGGCTGGTCCACGGGCTCGGATTCGCCGGGGCGCTACGAAACCTCGCGCTCCCGAACCAGGCGCGCGGCATCGCGCTCGCGGCCTTCAACGTCGGGGTAGAGCTCGGCCAACTCGCGGTCGTCGCTCTCGTCCTTCCGTTGCTCGTCGTCACGGCCAAGCGACGCTGGTATCCGCGCTTGGTGATGGGCGCAGGATCGCT
This sequence comes from uncultured Polyangiaceae bacterium, assembly GCA_964628155.1. Taxonomy (GTDB): domain Bacteria; phylum Myxococcota_A; class Polyangia; order Polyangiales; family Polyangiaceae; genus Palsa-1150. The sequence goes on from CAZVPE010000509.1 coordinate 2,172, forward strand.
TCTCATCGCCTGGGTGGCCGCGGTTTGGATCCTCGAGCGGGCGTTCGGGTTTTCGTTTGCGTAGACTACTTCACGTGGCTGAGAAACGTTTGCCCGTTCGGTGAGCCGAGGCCGGTCACGTCGTCGTAGCCGACCGTCGTGTGAATGGAGAGAAACTCCGGCGGAAACTCGATGAACGACCCGCACACGCCACCGGGAGACTCGCTGAAGTCGAACGTGGCGACAATGCCCGGCGCGGGGCTGACCGCAACCGGAGACGCAAGGGGGAGGGCGTCGACGAACGCGCCGCTCTTCGAGGCCTTGTAGAGGAGTGGGTTGGAGAACCCCAACGTTCGCTTCGCGTGCTGC
>CAZVPE010000510.1:0-2494 GCA_964628155.1 uncultured Polyangiaceae bacterium
CCCGCTTGGCTGGCCTCTTTGCGGCCTTTCGCTTCGCCGGCTTCTTCGCGGTCTTGGCGGCTTTCTTTGTGGTCTTGGTCTTCTTGCCGCCCTTCTTCGCCTTCTTGGCACCCTTTTTCGCAGCCATTGGAAACTCCTCCTGTGGTTGAGGTGAGCTAAGTGACGTATATGGTCACGTACGTCAGTTGTCAACGAAAATGTTGTCTTGCACCTATTCGCGTACGGCGACCCAACGTCTTCTCGAAGCGCCAACGTTCAGCATCGTCGCGTCATCTTGACCCCAAGGGGGCTGGTCGATACCGTCGCACCGCTTCCGCAGATCCACCAAGACGGTCAATGAGGGTCACCGATGGTCCACGTGAAAATTCGCGTCAGCCTGCTTCTCGCCGCGTTCGTCGCGTGCTTCATGTTTGTCGGTTGCGGCCATAGCGAAGAAGAGTGGTCTCAGGCGCAGCGCGATATTGCAAAACTAAAGGCAGATTTGGACGTCGCCAACAGGCGTCACGCCGACGACGAGCAGCAGTACGGCACCGCTCAACAGCAAATCGCGGACCTCCAGGCGAAGCTCAAGGACGTGGGCGTCGACTTGTCAAAGTCCAACGAAGAGAAGAACAAGCTCAAGCAGGCAATGTCCGAATACGAGGCGCGCCTGAAGCAGCTAGACGACATGAGAGCCCGCTTCAAAGACTTGAAACAGCGCCTCGATCAACTGACCAGCGTGGGGCTCAAGGTTGTAGTTAGGAACAACCGAATGGTAATCCAGCTCCCCGGTGACATCCTCTTCGACTCTGGGAGCGACAAGCTAAAGGCCGACGGCAAGAAGGTTCTCAAGAAAGTAGCCGACGTCATCCGAAACGACACGACGCTCAATGTTCGGAATTTTCAGGTCGCGGGACATACGGACAAGGAGCCTTACGCGGGAGCGTATTTCGACAACTGGGGACTGAGCTTGATGCGGGCACGGCAGGTGCTCGTATTTCTCGTGTCGCCAGAGAAAGACGATGCCAAGGGCGTTCCGTTGGGTGGCGGTCTGAATACGTCGCACTGGGCGGCCGCGGGCTATGGGGCGACCGACCCCATCGCCGGCACGCCGGACGCGCAGACGCGAGACGAGATGCAGAAGAACCGGCGCGTCGAGCTTGTGTTGCAACCGAACGTGGAAGAGATGCTCAATCTGAAGGACCTCGCCGGGGGCTGAGTGCTCCGTTCCTGTGGACGATGCGCGTTGCCGCCATCGACATCGGCACGAATACCGTGCTCTTGCTCATCGCCGACGGCGGCGCGGGCGGCGCTCTGCGCCCGGCCGCCGAGCGTGCGACTATCACCCGTCTCGGTCAAGGCGTAGACCGCACTCGTCGGTTCTCGCCCGCTGCGCTCGCCCGCACGGTCGAATGCCTGGAAGCGTATGCGCGCGATGTTCGCGACCTCGGAGTCGAGCGCGTGGCAGTCGTGGGAACCAGCGCGATGCGCGACGCCGAGGAAGGAGATGGGTTGCGAGCGACCGTGCGCACCCTCTTCGGCGTCGAGGCCCGTGTGCTCAGCGGCGACGAAGAGGCACGTCTCACTTTTCGTGGAGCGATGAGTGGACTACCCCCTGATGGAGAGCGGGATCTCGCCATCTTCGATATCGGAGGCGGAAGCACTGAGGTTGTCATTGGAGGGATGCAAGACGGCAATCCACGCATCGATTTCGGAGCAAGTTACAACGTTGGCGGAGTCCGACTAACCGAGCGTTACGTAAGTCACGATCCACCGAGCAAAGAGGAAACGGAGGCCCTCGTCGACGAGGCGCGAAGCGCTTTCGCAGGGGTGCCGCCCCTGCCTGACGCGAGCCCTCCTTTGGGCGTCGCCGGTACGATGACCACGCTGGCCGCCGTCTTCCTCGGGCTCGAAACGTACGACGGCGAACGGGTGCATGGACAGTTGATACCGGTCGCGGATCTCCGGCGGGTCGTCGACCGGTTGGCCTCGTTGAGACTGGACGCGCGCAGGGTGGTTCGGGGGATGGAGCCGAAGCGCGCGGACGTGATTGTTGCCGGCGGACTGCTGGCACTTGCCTTGCTCGACCATTGGGCGGCGACCGCAGTTCGCATTTCCGACCGTGGCGTTCGTTGGGGCCTCGCGGAAGAACTGCTGCTCGAATCCTGACGCAAAAAGTCGGAGGCCTTGAACACCGAGCGTCTCTAACGCAGCCTTCGGCCAAGAACGATTTGACAACTGGGGTGTCACAAATTAGAGTGCGCGTGCCTCTTTTTATGACCTCGACTCACACGAGCGCGCTGACGCTCCGGCCGCGCCCGAGATTGGGGCCGGATTCTCGTTTTTTCGCGGCCTATTCGGTTTTCTGGCTCAAAGGCTGCGTTCGTTTCGTCAATGGGTGCCTTTAGATCGAGGCACTCGAGCCGCGGAGTTGTGTTGACCCCGCGACGCCTAAACCCGAGGAGATGCTATGCAAGCTGCTACCGACGTCAAATTCAAGGTGGGCGACAAGGCC
>CAZVPE010000511.1:0-2491 GCA_964628155.1 uncultured Polyangiaceae bacterium
TCGTTGCGATGACGACCCGCCCACGGAACGGCGCGAGCGCCTCCCCCAAGAGCTCGACGCACTCCGCGGCCTATCGACGAGAAGACTACATCGGCTCGACGGCGTAACGGAGGTGCGTGACGCCGTGCTCGAGCGTCTCGCTCGACGTGAACCGGAGGCGCGCCTTACCTGCGAGGCCGCGCCGACCTACCCGTGTTCCCGGCGAAGGCGGAGACGGAAGAGTGGGGCCTAACCGGCGCCGGGCACGCGCGGGGTTTCAGCCAGTGCTGTCGTCCGGCAGGTATGTCTCGACGACCTCGTACATGCCGGGCTCGAACTTCGCGATCGTGAGCGCCTCCCGCAAGTACGGGAGGGGCGCTGGATCCTTGCGCATGGCCTCGTAGTCCTCGATCGTCCTCCATTGCGCGTACATCGTGACCTTGATGCCGTCGAGGCTCCGGTGAAGAGCGGACGAGATGAAGCCCGGGGCATGGCGCACCGACATCTCGGTCACGCGCGCGAGCAGCTCCACGAGCCGTTGCTGATTCGCGGGCTCGACGGTGAAGACGTTGATGAAGGTGACGAGGTTGGCTTTCTTCGAGATCGTGGTCATGGGCTTCGCGTTCCCCTCTGCGGCCGACGTTAGGCACGGCCGCGGACCGGCCGATCTCTCGTGCCCTGTTCTCTCAAGCCTTTCGATTGAGGCGAGGCTTTCTCATCAAGCACGAGCTTTTCACCCCAACGCGCGATGGCCAGCGCCACTTGGCCGAAAGCGCGTCCCTTGTCCGAAAGCTCGTACGTCACGCGCACGGGGGGACCGTGCGCCACGTGTCGAAGGACGAGGCCGCGCTCTTCGAGGTCCTTCAAGCGAGCCGAGAGCACCTTGTCTCCTGGCCCCTCAGCGCGCTCACTAAACTCGCTGAAGCGGAGCGGACCAGCCAAGAGGACGTTCAAGATGAGCGCATTCCACGGGCGGCCCAGCACGTCGATGGCGAGCTGAAAGGCCTGGCACCGAGAATCGACCGTCTTGGTCATAGGCTTCCTGCCATCACTAGCCAAATGATAGCTACTTGACAAAGGAAAGCTAGGCCACAACTTGGAAGTCATGAGTACCGTGACAGAGCGGCGCGTCGGACGCACCGTCACCACCCCGCCCCCCGCACCTGGGTTCATCGGCGAAGGGCACACTGCCGTCGAAGTCGTTACCCCTGGGGCGCTCGAAGCCAGCGACCCGTTTGTCTTGCTCATGGATGACCGGCTGGACATCAAAGCCCGCCGCCAGATTGGTGGGGCTCATCCGCATGCGGGCATTGAAACCGTGACCTTGGTCCTGGAGGGCACCCTCATCGATCGCGATGAGGGCGAGCTCAACGCGGGCGATGTGCTCTGGATGACCGCAGGTCGGGGCATCATTCACAACGAGGCCGTTGAGGTAGGCGGCAAGGCGCGCATCCTCCAACTTTGGGTGCGGTTGCCGAAGAGCGATCGTGGGGCCGCGCCGACGTTCCAGATGATTCGGAAGGCTTCGGCCCCGGTCCGAACGGAGGCAGGCGCCGTCGCACGTCTCTACAGCGGCAGTACGGGGGGCTTGCGCTCGACCACACAGAATCGCGCTCCCGTGACTCTCGTAGACCTCACGCTCGATGCAGACGCTACGTTCGAGCAGGAGCTTCCGCTCGCCTACAACGGCTTCGTCTACGTGGCGGATGGGTCTGCGGGCGTCGGCGGTGTTTCGTTGCTGGAGGCGGGTCAAGTCGGTTGGCTCGATCGCCCGAGCGGGATTGGCGCCGGCACCCTGAAGTTTGCTGCCGGCGAACGTGGAGCGCGTATTGTCCTCTACGCAGGTGCGCCGCAGCGCGAGCCGCTCGTCCATTACGGACCGTTCGCTGCGGGCTCGGTGGCAGAGATCGAAGAGATGTTTCAACGCTATCGTGCCGGACGCTTCGAGAGCATGAGCGCCATCGCGCGCAGGGCTCGCCAGGGGAACGAAGCGCGCACGTGAACACGCACCACGGTGTGACCGCAAACGAGTCGTCACCGAGGCGCGCATCCTTAACCGGACGTGACGAACTCCTCGACGCCGAAGGCCCGCGTCCATGACCGATTTAGAAACTCGCCTCGGTCTGGAAAGACCAGCTCGATCATCACGTCGAAGTCGATCGAGTCATCTTCCGCCAGTTGAGCTCGTCGCGGCACACGAGTAGTTTCGCTTGTACACGACGGGGGTGGCGCCAAGCTGCGGATCAGTTGGGACCTGGTGCTTCTCGGGGCGCTCGATGAAGGCTTGCGTCTAGACCGAGGAGGCAGCGGGTCGCGCCGCCACACAGTCTTTCGATGCGAACCGAACGCCCCGATGGCCCCCACGCTTCACGAAGGCGCTCGGAGTGAGTCCGACGAACTCCCGGAAGTCGGCAATGAGGTGTGCTTGGTCGTAGTAGCCCGCGTCTGCGGCGATGCGTGCCCAGTCATTCGAGGTCGCCGACATCCGCACGGCACGTTGCAGGCGAACGGT
>CAZVPE010000512.1:0-2472 GCA_964628155.1 uncultured Polyangiaceae bacterium
CGACGCCGTAAACCATCAGGTCGCGGAAGAGCCCTTGCAGGGGCGGTACGCCATGCGCCGGATGTTCGCCGGAAGTATCCGTTGGCCAACGAAGCCTGTAATCGTGCTTGCAGGGGCGGTACGCCATGCGCCGGATGTTCGCCGACGCCTTCTCCACCGCCGAGATGGTCTGCATTGTAGAGAACCTCTTCGAGGACGGCGATTGGGCTATGCTCGAATGGCGCGATCCCAAGGGCCTACGGGGGTGCGGCTTCTTTCACGTGCGCGACGACCGCATCGTGTTCCAACGCGGCTACGGGGATAAGTTGACGTTCCTGCGCCAGCAGGGCCTGCCCTTGCCCAAGGAGTGATCGAAAGCGTGGCGCGGGCGTTCATCGCCTTGGTCGAGTGGCGGGCTCAGCGTAAACGAATAGTCCGGGATTACCGGCGCCATCTAGCGGCACCTGAATGCCAACCGCGGGAACTTCCAGCGGTGGTGCCTGTCTCTGTCTCCCGATGGAGGCACTGATGCACACAATCGCATTCTCGATACCCATCCTCGCCGGCAAGACGGAAGCGTTTCGGGCGGCACAGCGTCGCTTCGTCGTGGATCGTCGGACCGAGTTCGAGGCGTCGCGGCGGCGTCTCGGCGTCACTGCGGAGCGAGGCTTTTTTCAGCGCACGCCGAACGGCGATCTCGCGATCGTCGTGTTCGACGTGATCGATCCCGCTCGCATGTTGGCGGGTACGGCTTCCTCCACGGAGCCGCTCGACGCCGATTTCCGCCGATACCTGCTCGATGTCTTCGGGCTCGACCTCACGCAGGCGCCGGCGGTGCAACTGTCGGAGCAAGTCTTCGATTGGTACGCGTCAGAGCACCGGTAGTCGGTGAGCTATGCGATCGCGCGGCTCCCCACAATCGCCGCTCCAAACCGTCCATCGCGGTTTGCGGTCGGCGCCTGGCGCTTCGTACAGTGGTCGGCGTGAGCGAGAGGATCGCGAAGGCCATCGAGCGCTACTTGCGTGATGGAAGGCATGAGCCGGCTGAAGCCCCACCGAAGGTTCCGGCTGGTCCGTTTGCCGCCCCCGAACCGCTCCCCCCAGCCCCGCCTTCGGCGCCGACGCCACCGGCGAACTTGCCGCCGCAACCGGCGACGAGCACGGTGAACACCCAGGCCCAGAGCCGATATCCGGTCGCTCTCATGGGCGTCATTCTCGCACGCGATGGCGCAAGGAGCATGCCCATTGCGGTACGCGCTCCTCCCGCCGCAAGGAGAGCGGAGGGGCAGTGCCAGAATGAGTCATCCCTTGCATCCGCTGACATGCCTTCGGTGGCGTCTTCGCCGCTCGAAGTGATCGAGGGCGTGCTCAGTGACCCGATTCATAGGCAAGCTCGCCGAGGACATCGAGGCCAGAAGACTCGCGGCGGCCGGCACGCAGCTGGCTGACGAACGGACAAAGCGGGCGCACACGAGGTGAGACGTTCACGAACGAAGCCGGCGAGCCTCTGGACTCAACGGCGCGCCAGCGATCGACGCACCACACGCGTTGTCAGTCGGGCAGCGCAGCATTCGGCATCTTCTGCGGCCGCCAGTGCACATGTCTCCCGACGATCGCCTTCTGAGCCGGAACGCCGAGCTGGCTCCTCTCTTCGACGAGGCGCGACAGAGCGACGAGCGAGTCCAAGTTTACGCTCGTCCGCTTACCAAATGCGTCGCTGTGTTCACTCATGACAGCGACGACTTCCTCGAGCGAAGCGTTGCCCGCGCGTGCGCCGAGGCCGTTGACTGCGACCTCCACCTGCCGGGCCCCCGCGCGGACCGCAGCCAAAGTATTCGCCGTCGCTAGCCCGAGGTCATTGTGACCATGGAAGGATATGTTGGCCTCAGCGAGTTCAGGTACGCGCGCCCCGAGTTCCCATATTCGCCGGGCAATATCCTCCGGCAGCGCTCGTCCGACCGTGTCGGCGAGGTTGATCGTCGTTGCCCCTCCGCGAAGCGCGGCCCTGATGACCGCCGCGACCCCTTCCAGCGAAGCGCATGCGCCGTTCGCCGGACTGAACTCAACCTCGCTCGCAAGGCGCGTTGCGCGGCGCACCATGCTCTCTGTAAACGTGGCGCGCTCGTCGCCAGGCGCACCCGCCTGGAAGAGGTGAATTCGTGCCGACTCGGCGCCTCTTAGAGACGCTCCGGCGCTGTCAATCGCTCCCTCCGACAAGGGAGCGAGGACGCAAATGGTGCAGGTCCGCACCTCTCGTGCGATCGCACCGACGGGTTCGAGAGCGAGCCCGGATGCGTCCGCAATCGCCACTTCTACGACATCCACTCCGCTCTGGGCGAGGAGCGACGCGATCGCCAGTTTGTCGGCCGGGGAGAATCGGACGCCGTGAGTCAGCTCCCCATCCCGAAGCGTCGTATCGAAAACAATCACCTTTTCATTCACTGGTCCCAATATTAGCGCGAATGGGACAGGCAGCTCGTGCCGCTTCCAGCG
>CAZVPE010000513.1:0-2471 GCA_964628155.1 uncultured Polyangiaceae bacterium
CGCCAGGGTCAGCGAACACCCCCCAGGCCTTCGCCCGGCGGGCCGCCCGACTCCCGAAAGCCTCGAAATGTGACAGAACGGTGAATAGTTAAGGCTCAGATTGTTGTGGAGAGTTCACATTGGACGTGACTCATCCTGGTATACGAGGCTGGACGTCTTGGGTAACTCGCACCAATCGAGCGGCGCTGCCCATCGGACCGATCATGGCGAGCATCTTGGGGAGCCGACACGGCTCTCTCGCTGCGCCGACCGAACGATTCGTGCGATTCGTGCGATTCGTCACAGAGACGTCGGTTAGGGACTCCGAACTGTTGCGGAGAATTGACGACGGTCGTTACGCCACTTGGGATACGACGCGTCCCGGGTTGCTCTCCACCTCCAACGCGCCTCACGCCTGAAGGGGCCGACTATGCCGAAAATGCATGTCGTTACGAATGACGCAGACTCGGCCGCCGACCCGTCGGCGGGTGGGTCGGAACCCGAAGAAATCGTCGAATCGACGACGCGCATACGACGCAGGCCCTGGCCCTCCGCGACGGCGGCGAAACTCGAACCCGTGGCGCGACTCGATGTGGAGACTCCCCGTCCACATCCCGTACCGGTCCGGCGGTTCGGAAGGGTCTCCGCGCGCTCTGCCGCGATGCATGAAATCTTGAACATGCTCGAACGGTTCGCGCGCACGGACGTCACAGTGACGATGGTGGGCGAAACCGGCGCGGGGAAAGACGTCCTTGCCCACGCGATCCACGAGGAAGGGGCGCGCGCGGACGCGCCCTTCGTCGTATTCGACTGTGGCTCGGTCGCGGCGAATCTGGCCGAGAGTGAACTCTTGGGGCACGAGCGAGGCGCGTTCACCGGGGCTGTAACCACCCACGCAGGAGCATTCGAGCGCGCCGACGGCGGCACGCTCTTTCTCGACGAGGTGGCCGAACTGCCGCTCGAACTGCAACCTCGGCTCCTGCGCGCGCTCGAGAGCCGCAAAGTGCGGCGTGTCGGTGGAAAGGTCGATCGGCCGGTGAACGTTCGCGTCATCGCCGCCACGAACCGCGACCTCCGGGCAGACGTTACCTCCGGCAAGTTTCGGGAGGATCTCTACTTTCGCTTGGCCGTGGCGGTCGTCAAGGTTCCGCCGCTTCGCGAGCGCTTGGAAGATTTGCCGGAGCTCGTGCTGAGCCTCCTGGCGGACCTCGGGCAGCCGCACCTCCGCGTGTCGGACGCCGTCTTTACATCGCTGCGCGCCCACCCCTGGCCCGGCAACGCGCGCGAACTGAAAAACGCGCTCGCGTGCGCCGTAGCGTTTGTCGACGCGGGTGTGACGCTGCTCGAGCCGCGCCACTTCAAGCTGCTGTCGCCCACGGCCTGCGCCGACGGCGACAACTCTTGGATCGACTCGCTTCCGCTCGCTGGACAGCTGCTCGAGCGAATCGAGCGCGCCGCCATTCGACAAACGCTGCGACAGGCGGGAGGAAACAAGGCTCATGCCGCTCGTACGCTCGGCATCGCGGTCTCGACACTCTACGAGAAGCTGAAGAAGTACAGGCTCTCCTGAGAGTCCACGAGAAGCTGAAGAAGTACAGGCTCTCCTCAGAGCCTACGAGAAGCTGAAGAGAAGTACGGGCTCTCCTGAAAGGGGACCGCAAGGGGTCTTCGTCCCGTCGGACGTGCGAAGGACCGCGGGATTGTTCATGGATGACTGGAAACGGCGTGGGAAGCGGGTCGGGCTCGCCGGGTCGCTTTGGGTCCTGATCGGGTCGTCGACCTGTGGCGGGCAGACGGTGGGTGAGCCAGGAGATGTTCCGCCCGGGGACGTGGGGCCCTGCGACCTTTCGGCTGCGACTCCTCCTCCCCCGGGCGGCTGCGCCGGGGGTGCGGTGACGTTCACCCTTGCCGGTGCAAACGGCAGCCATTGGCTGCTCGACGAGAGCCGGTCCGCGAGCTCCTCGGCAGTCAACTGGCTGAGCGTCTTCTGCCCCTCGGGAGAGCAGGTCGACCTCGTCCCCACCGAGGTGACGACCAGTCGCGACTGCGCCGCCTGTTCCGCAACTTGGTCTCTGATGACGCAGCTCTCCACGTGGCCGTTGCCGTCCACCGACCAGACGCAGACGTGGGACGGAACGTTCTTCGCGCCCGGCACGTGTGGATCGCAGTCGCTCTCGTGCGTAAGCCCGAGGTGTGCACCGCCGGGCCGATACGTCGCCAAAGTTTGCGCGTGCGACGCCGCGGACCAAACCGCGACTGGTTGTGAGAAGCCGACGTGTGTCGACGTGCCGTTCAACTACCCGGCCGACGGTCTGGTGATCGCGCTTTTGCCCGGGGGGTGAGCGCGGTTTTTTTCGAGAAATTCCGCTTCACCTTTGGTGAAAGCGGCATTTCTGATTGGCGGAGCGTCATTTCTCATTGGCGGAGCGGCATTTCTGATTGGCAGAGCGTCATTTCTCGTTGGCGGAGCGTCATTTCACATTGGCGGAGCG
>CAZVPE010000514.1:0-2471 GCA_964628155.1 uncultured Polyangiaceae bacterium
ACAGAGCTCGTGCCACGGCGCGAGCCTCGTCCAAGCGAGATCGGCGACGCCGGGACGCTCCCCGCGGGCCGGCGCCTTGCTCGCCCATCGGACCAGATGCGCGAGGTCGCCGAGGGAGCCTTGCGCCGAATCGAGGACGACCCGGTCCGCGTCGCGCGCCAGCGGGGCGAAGAGCAGGTCGTCGGCGTGGACGCGGCCGAGCCACACGAGCGTAGTGGGGACGTCGCTCGCGCAAAGCGTTTCGACGCAGCTCGCCACCCGCGCGCACGCCGCCCCCCGGGCCTGCAGCGTCACCCGCTCGGAACAGATCGGCGGGCCGCCGCTCTCGCCGCGCGTGCAGACGGCGGTCGCACTCGCGGAAAGCCCATCCGCAGCGTCCGGATCGAGTCCCACGACGATCGCCCGCGCCGGGATCGCTTGGAGCACGTCGTCCACCGTGAGCAGCCATCGGTCGGCTACCTCGGGCGTCCCTGCGACCACGACGAGGTTTCGCGTGCACGCCCGCGCTTTTGGAGTCTCCCCCGGCGCCGGCGGCGAAGACCAGAACGCTTGGAGCTCCCCTTCGACTCGGGCGAGCACCTGACCCGGTGAGAGCGTCACGGCTTCCTCCATCGACGGCCGTCGCGGGCGAGAAGGTCGTCCGCTTCGGAAGGACCCCACGATCCGGCGGCGTAGATCGGCGGGACCGGCGGCCCGGAGCTGGCCCACGCCTCGAGCACGTGATCCATGTACTCCCACTGGGCTTCGACTTCGTCTCGGCGCGTGAAGAGGGTCGCTTCGCCGCGCATCGCGTCGAGCAGCAGGCGCTCGTAGGCCTCCGGCGTATTCGAGCCGAAGGCCGTTCCGTATCGAAAGTCCATCGCGACGTCGCGCAAAAACGTCTGCTGGCCGGGCTCCTTCGAGATGAACCGAAGCGAGATCCCCTCGTCGGGCTGGATGCGGACGGCCAGGACGTTCGGCGTGATCCCTCTCGGTCCGCCGTCATCGGCCACCGCGCCGGCGGCGCGAGCCGCGCGGAATAGAGTCTGCGGGACTTCGTGGAACACGACGGCGATCTCGGTCACGCGCCGCGCGAGCCGTTTGCCGGCGCGCACGTAGAACGGCACCCCGCTCCAGCGCCAGTTGTCGACGAAGCATCGCATCGCGACGTACGTTTCGACGTTCGATCCGGGGGCGACGTCGGGCTCTTCGCGGTAGGCGGCCGCCGGTTCGCCGCGGACGAGTCCTCGGCCATACTGGCCGCGGACGACGTTGTGCGACACGTCGTGGCGGTCCATCGGCCGCATGCTCCGGAGGACCTTGACTTTCTCGTCGCGGACGGCGTCGGCGGACAGAGAGATGGGCGGTTCCATCGCCGTGAGACAGAGGAGCTGCATCAGGTGGTTTTCGACGATGTCGCGCGTCACCCCCGTTTGCTCGTAGAACCGACCGCGCCCTTCCACGCCGATTTCTTCGGCGACCGTGATCTGTACCTGGTCGACGTGTTCGCGCCCCCAGACGGGCTCGAAGAGCAAGTTGGCGAACCGCATGACGAGCAGATTCTGGACCGTCTCTTTTCCCAGATAGTGATCGATCCGAAACACCTGCGATTCGTCGAACGCAGACGCGATCGAGTCGTTCAGGGCCCGCGCGCTCGCGAGGTCGTGGCCGAACGGCTTTTCGAAGACGACGCGGGACCACGTCCCCGCGGCGCGGTCTCTTCCTGGGGTCGACACCAGGCCGGACGCGCGTAGCCCGTCGACGATCGGCCCGAACTCGCTCGGTGGAACGGCGAGGTAAAAGAGGTGGTTATTGCGGGTTCCCCGTTCGCTGTCGACGCGCTCCAACTGGGCGCGTAGCGACTCGTAGGTGGCGGGATCGTTGGCGGCGCCGCGCACGTAGCTCAACCCGCGCTCGAAGTCGGCCCAGAGCGCGCCGTCAATCGGCTTGCGCCTCGAGAAGGCCGACACGGCTTCGCGCATTTCCGCTCGGAACGACTCGTCCGTTTTGTCGCGGCGACCGACGCCGACGACCGCGAAGCCTCCGGGAAGTGCGCGACCCCAGGCCAGGTTGTAGAGGGCCGGCATGAGCTTGCGGCGCGTCAAGTCCCCGGACGCCCCGAAGATGACGGCCGCACATGCGTCGCCCGTGCGGTCTTCGACGAGGCCACGGCGCAATGGGTTGAGTGCGATGGGTTCAGACGTGGCCATGGGCTCCTTGTCCTTGGTCTTTGCCGGTGGGGCGCCCGATTGGGCGCGGGGGCGGCGATTGTACGCTCTTCGCGGCTGGCTGGACTCGACTGCCGTACGACGGCTCGGCCGAGCGAATGGGGCGACTGGACGCCACGCCGGCGATGGAGGTGACCAGAAGCGCCGTTTGCAGCGCGCCCGCCGTGGCGGGCTGGTGCCCGTCGAGGCCGAGACGCGAGGTCGCCCGAGCTCGGTTCCCATGGGATTCGGCGGATGGCCTCGGCAAGGTCGATAGCGAGCGCG
>CAZVPE010000515.1:0-2462 GCA_964628155.1 uncultured Polyangiaceae bacterium
GATCCCAGCTTCCGGGGACGGCAAGGGGATGGAATCGGGATGAAACGAAGGAGGTTGCCGGCAACGAACGGGGCAACGGTCGCATCGACTCCGTCGGGCGGAGCAAGGGCGACGTCGGCAGGTCGATGATGACGCTGGCGACGGTGGAGCTACCTGCTCGAGCAAGGGGCCAAGGTGCCCTTCGCGGAATGCGACACCTTGAACCCGGACGTACGGAAGGCATACCAGGGGTAGTCCGGACGGAGCTCATCGAGCTCGAGGAGGCGGACCGCCGGATCCACGTCGTCAGCGCATACGACCGCGGCCGCGAGGCATCGTTGTCATCAACACGCGGCACTCTGGCGAGCGTCGAGGTGACGCTCGCGAGGCTGGTCGGTCGACATGCCCCACGCGGCTCGGGGAGCACACCCAACGCCCCACCGACGTTGCAAGCGCGGCGCTCGGGGCGACGGCTCGCGCGAGGCCGCTCATGTGCAACGGATGCTCTCGGAGAAGGTCGTGGAGACAAGCATGGTGATCGCGCGCGCCACCTGGCCGACACGCCGTGGAGTTTCCTTGGGTGATGACGCTCTTGGCCACCGTCGTGGCGTTTGGAGCGTTCTGGCAACCGCTGCCGACTGCCTGGGGCCGCCCGTGAAGTCGTTCTGGGCGAGGGAGCGGAGATCAATCGCGTCGTCGCAAAAGGAGGGCACGGTGGTGCTGGCGGCGGCCGGGTGGATGATGTTCGCGCTGTTGGTCGCGGCCGCGGTGACGGAGCGAGAGTGGGCCCGATTGCGTGAAAAATGGACGCCCGCAGTCGATTTCTTAGGACGAGTCGCTCCCCTTCCCACCGGTCCGACCATTTACGCGAAAATATCTGACTGCTCCGTGCCACCCATCTCACGCGGGTCGTCTCAAAAACCTCTCGACGAACGAAACCAGGCAACACTCGCCCTTCTCGCGCCGAGGCGATGACGCGGGGCGGATGGCCCCCAATTTCGGCGAACGGTTTGGATTGCCGGACGGTGCCTGCGCGCCGGGCCGCCCCTGGGTCAGAGACCTCATCGACGCCGCGCGGGTGGAATCTCCTTGAGTTCTCGCGGATCTCCGGAGGGCTGCCTCGCGCAATCGCGCCGTCGCACGACGATTTTGCGAAGCACCTTGGACACGCCGATCGATGAACGGAGGTGCCGAAGCGGAGGCGCGCCTCGAGCTCCCTCCGGTTGCACCATGTGCCTGGAGCTGTCCATGAAAGCCATCGAGACGCACACTGCTTCCGGTGTGTCGCCCACCATCCCACCGGCCGCCTACCTCACCATTGAGGATGCGGCGACCCGCTTATCGACGACCGCGAACGCTCTTCGCGCCAGGTGTCGCAGGCACTCGCGGCGTGAGGGGCGCGACGTCGTCGCGCGCCTGGGCGCGGGCATCGTTGCCGTGAAGCTCGGCTTCTCCTGGCGCGTGCGCTTCCCCGGCTAGCCGCGGCTTTCCATCGCATGGCGTTGCGCTATGATGCGCACTGCTTCGCGTGCAAGGCCGCCCAGAGGTTCAACATGGGCGCGAAGAATGTCACCGGCGTGCGCCGGGTGACGAGGGGCGGAAAGCCCCGACTGGTCATTGATTTTCGATACACGAACGCTGACGGCCGACGAGCGCGCTGCAAGTGCGACGCCGCCGTTCAGACCTTGGCGGCTGCATACGCCGAGGCGCGGCGCTTGATGGCTCTCGCCGCGGAGACCGGCTCGCTCGAGCAGGTCCCCGTTGCGAGCGCATCTCCGGCCGCGAAGACCATCTCGTTCGAGCAGTTCGTCGTCGGCCCATTCGAGGCTTTGTTCATGCCCTCGTACCGGCCCGCGACGACGGTCCGCTACCGCGCTCTGCTCAGGCAGTCGATCATGGCGAGGTTCCGCGGACTGCAGCTCGACGAGATCACCGTGGGCCACATCCGCGAGTACGGCGCCGACATCCAGCGGCGCGGCTACCAGACCAAGCCGTACATCGCCTACCTCCGGACGATCCTACGGGCTGCCGTGGACAGCGGGCACCTGGACAAGTTGCCCGACTTCCCGCCGGGGCTCATGCGCTCGAGTCATAAGCTGCCCGACGCGCCTGGCGCCGCCGAAGTGAAAGAAATGCTCGGGGCGCCGGGCTGGCTCGGCCTCGCCATCGCCCTGGCGGCGCTCGGCGGGCTGCGTATGGGCGAAGTCCGGGCTCTCGAAGTGCGGGATGTCGACCTCGACGGGCAACGCATCCTCGTGCGGCGCGCACTCAGCGAGGACGTCTCGCTGACCACGAAGAGCGGTCGCGAGCGGGTCGTACCGCTCGTCCCCGAGCTCGAGGCGCGCCTGCGGGAAGCGACGAAGGACAAGCTGCCACAGGCGCGGGTCGTGGTCTGGCCCGATGGCACGACGCCGCGCCGCCAGGAGGAGCTCTACCGCTTCTGGAAGTTTCTGAAGCAGCAGGGCATTCGCCGCTGGTCCTTC
>CAZVPE010000516.1:0-2455 GCA_964628155.1 uncultured Polyangiaceae bacterium
GCCGGCGGGGCGCCTCACCACCGGCTGGACACTCATTTGCGGGGCCCTGTACTAGTGAGGATCGCGATGCAGCGTCGGCGGTCCAGAGGTGCTGCGCCGCATACGCTCGCCACGGCCGCCAGCGCTCGGCGCGGGCGTGCAGCTCCGCCGGGGTCGGCCTTGAACCGCCGGCCCCTGCGGCGCGCAGCAGGCCGAGGTCGCTCGATGGGAATGCGTCGGGCTCACCCCCCGCGCGGAGCGCGATGTAGTGCGCGGTCCAGTCGCCGACGCCTCGGATCGTTCGCAGCCGCGCGACGGTCTTTTCGACGGTCTCGAGCGGGTCGAACAGGCGCGGATCGGCTTGCGCGGCGTCCGCCATCGCGATCAGCGCTCGCCGGCGCGCTTCCGGCACGGCGAGCTCCGCGAGATCCGCGCGCGCCACCTGCGCCGCGGTTGGAAAGAGGAGCGTCAATCCGGGTTCGGTGCTCTGCCCGAGAGGCATCGGCGTGCCGCACAACCGGGCCAGTCGCTCGACGAGGCGCCGCGCGGCGTGCACGGTCACCTGCTGCCCGAGGATCGCCCGCACGGCGAGCTCGAAGCCATCCCAGCTGCCCGGAATGCGAAGACCGGGACGCGCCGCCACGAGCGGTGCCAGAAGAGGATCCCCCGAGAGATGCTCGCCGATCCCGGCGACGTCCGCCCCGAGATCGAACAGTCGCCGGACGCGCGCGACGATCGCCGGTAGGACGCGGACGCTGCGAGAGCGGATGGTCGCCGCGAGGCTTTGGCACTCGGGCAGGTGTGCGACCGTGACCGTCGAGGGATGGCCGCCTTCGAGCACGGTTCTCGCGTACTCGTCGTCGCCGGCGCGTTCGACGCCATCGATGGCCCGCGCTCGCAGGTGGGCGAGGACGGAGCCCCAGTCGTACGGTGGGCGGTACCGCAGTCGAAGCGTAACCCCCGTCTCGGCGTTCGTGCCTTTTAGCAACGGCGTCGCCCTTTTGCGCCGCAAATCCGTGGGCGGCCGGTGAAAGAGATGCTGGAAGGTCTCATTGAATCGCCGGACGCTACCGAACCCCGATGCGACGGCGATTTCAGCCATCGGCAGGCGCGTTTCGTGAACGAGCTGCTTTGCAAAGAGCACGCGCCTGGTCTGCGCCATCGCCACCGGCGAGGCGCCCAGGTGCTCGTTGAACAGGCGGCGTAGCTGACGCGCGCCCACCCCCAGCCGCTCCGCGAGCTCATCGACGCTCGCCTCGTCGCCGTCGAGCTCTCCTGCCGCGATGAGCGCGAGACCGCGTGACACGGTGTTCGACGTCCCCCGCCAAGAGCCGACGTCCGGCGCGGTCTCCGGCCTGCAGCGAAGGCACGGACGGAATCCCGCCTCTTGCGCGGCGGCAGCCGACCGGAAAAAGAGGCAATTCTCGAATTTCGGCGTGGCCGCCGGGCAGACGGGACGGCAATAGATGCCGGTGGAGGTAACGCCGACGAAGAGTCGCCCGTCGAAGCGCGTGTCGCGGGTGCGGAGCGCGCGGTAGGAGACCTGTGGGTCGAGGCCGTTCATGGCTGCGGAAGAGTGGGTACTACCCGACGGCGACCGGCGCTCGCGGTTTTCGGACACGGTCGTCTCGTGCGTGACCTTCCGGGCTCTCCGTGACACTTTGTCCCGACTTGGAGGAAACCCATGACCGCCATCCGTTTTCCTGGAGAGACTGCGACCTACCGCGCCGCCCGCGACGAACTGCTCGAGGCCGAACGAGACCTCCGAGCTCGAGCCGAGCGCGTCGCCTCGATGCGAAGGAGCTTGCCGCTCGGGGGCGCGGTCCCCGAGGACTACGTGTTCGAAGAGGGGTGGGCCGACGCGCGCGCAGCGGCGCGGAGCGTTCGAATGTCGGAGCTCTTCGACCGACCCGAGGGCACGCTCGTCCTCTATAGTTTCATGTTCGGCCCGAACATGGCCCAGGCCTGCCCCATGTGCACTTCGTTCCTCGACGGTCTCAATGGCAATGCCGAACATATCGCTCAGCGCGTGAGTCTCGCGATCGTCGCCAAGTCGCCTATCGCGCGCATTCTCGAGTTTGCGCGATCGCGCGGTTGGACGCACTTGCGACTGCTCTCTTCGGCAAGCAGCAACTTCAATCGCGCCTACCACGCCGAGAACGCCGAAGGCCGGCAAACGTCGATTATCCACACGTTCGTCCGGCGCGCCGGGGTCGTGTATCACGCGTATAGCTCGGAGCTACCGTCCTTGCCGAGCGAGCCGGGCCAGGACCCTCGGCACATCGACCTGATGTGGCCACTCTGGAACGTTCTCGACCTCACGCCCGAAGGGCGCGGCAGCGATTGGCGCCCGAAGCTCGCCTACACATGAGCGCCGAACCTCACCCCCCCGGCCCTGGGGCCGGGGGTGAGGTTCTCTGGGTTCGTCACATCGTGTTGTGAACCGGCTGGTCCAGCTATTAAACCTCACCCCCCG
>CAZVPE010000517.1:0-2450 GCA_964628155.1 uncultured Polyangiaceae bacterium
CCGGCGAATGCGCGCCTGTGTCGGACGAAACGCCACAAGGGAGGGGAAGGGGAGGCTTCCTTTACGACGTGGGACACGAGGTATCCCGCTGAAATCTGCCCCGCGAGCTGCCAGCGCCGCGCGCCTTTGACCTCGATCGGGGTAACGGTGAGTCGGTCGCTTCCGAGGACCGCGGCGACGACGGGTCGCGTTTCGACACCGCCCTTTCGAACCAGCTTCGATAGCGCCGTAAGGCGCTTGCGCGCACTGGCGACGATGGCGCTCGCATCGACGGCCACGGGCGCCGTGTGATCGAGCCGCCCAAGGTCAGACTTGAGACCCTCGATGCGAGAGGTCTCCTGGCGTAGAGCGGCGAGGAGCGCGTCCATCTCGCCGCCGCGGGCGATGCCGTCCGCGAGGTTCTTCGCGCGACGTTCGGCGGCATCCAGGTCGCGCTGGATGCGTGCTCGGGCGGACTCCATCCGCTATCGGCGTCGGTTCGCCCTCGTAGGGTCGGCCACCGTGGCGTCGTCCAGAGGCGGACCGGGTGGAATCAGTCACGGTGGCAAGTCGGCGGAGGAACGCTAGCGAGCTGACGGGCGCGACGAAGCCACCCAAGAGCGGCAACGGGGACGCCGAGCTCGCCGGTACCTACGTCGAAGTGAAGAAGGCCAGCGCTGCAACACTCAACCAGGTGAGGGCCGTGAAGTACATCCCGCTGGTTGCCTTCCACGAACCGACGGACACCTGGTACGTCGTTCCCGCCCACATCGTCGTCAGCTTGGTTGCCACGAAGGGGCGCGGTCAGCACTCGGAGAACCCCTTTGAGTCCGCCACGCTCAATATCTTCGCCCTCGGGAAGTACCGGGTTGCATCCGAAGCGGACCTGAAGAAGGCGACTATGGATGCGATCGCCGAGGCGAACAGGCACCCCGAGCTCAAAGAGGCCATGGATCGGGTGCTTGCCGACTCAAAGGCGCTTGCGGCGAGCTCCGTTGCCACCGTGAAGTCGCTGATCACGAAGCTGAAGCTCGCTCCCTGAATCGCGCGAGTGCGTGTGCCCTGTCAGAAGAGGGCAGCCTGAGCGACCTGCGGGGCCGAGACGGAGAAGCCTTCGCACTGCGGATGAAATTCGGCAAGGCGTGCCGCCGTCACGCGCACGGCCTCGGGATTGTTGTCGACGAGGACAAAGCCCCTTCCGTGGCGCGCCGCAGCCTCGCCCGTTGTCCCACTCCCGCCGAAGAAGTCCAGAACCACGTCATCAGGCCGGGAATGCACCTTGATGACGCGGTTCAGGACGCCGAGGGGCTTCTGCGTGGGGTACCCCGTCTTCTCGCGCCCGTTCGTCGGCACGATGGTGTGCCACCAGACGTCCGTCGGGGTCTTTCCACGCTCGGCCTTCTCTGCCCCCACGAGCCCAGGCGCCATGTACGGGATGCGATCCATGTCCTCGAAGTTGAAGACGTAGTTGTCGGGGTCCAAGGCGTACCAAAGGATCGTGTCATGCTTGCACGGCCAGCGGTTCTTCGGGCGCCCGCCGTAGTCGTACGCCCAGACGATCTCATTCATGAACCGGTCGCGACCGACGAGCTTATCGAGGGCCACCTTCACGTAGTGCACCTCTCGGTAGTCCAGGTGGACGAACAAGGAGCCGTCGGGTGTCGAGCAGCGCAGCGACGCTTCGATACGTGGCATGAGGAAGGACTCGAAGTCGTCGAAGCTGTCATCGTACGAGCCACTCTCGATCCTCTCGACGTCGTAGCGGCGCCCGCCAAACCCGCCGCGCATTCCCGGCCCCTCGGTCGCGGTCACCCGCATCCGGTCTCGCTTCTGCGCCTTTCCGGTATTGAACGGCGGGTCGACATAGATCAGCCTCGCGAAGCTCTGAGGGAGGACCGGCAGGACGTCTGCATTGTCGCCGAGGATGATTCTCTTCATGGGGCTCCGGCTACCCTACGCCCTCTCGATCTCGATGGAAAGACCTGCTGCAAAGCCGCTCGTCAACCTGAGGCAGGGCTCCCGCTCGACATGCCGAAGGGCGCGCCTCTAAGCTCGAGCCGCACGCGCCTTGCGCCGTGCAGCAGGTGAGCGATGGACCGGTCTCGCCCTCGCCGCGCTAGCGCCTCAAAGGTTGCACGCCGCGGTGGGTAGACGAGGGAGGCGCTGACCTGGTCGGCCGAGTAAAGGGCCGCGTAGGCGAGCACTTGATGAATGTCCGCTCGGTGCGCCTCGCGCGCATCGTCCGTGAAACGCTGCCAGCCCTGGTCGTCCAGCTCGGCGAGGTGGGCCTTGTACTTCGCGTCGACCACGTGGATTGCGCCATTCGTGCTCACCACGATGTCGGGTATGAGGTGGCCGAGAGATCGGTGCGAGGGATCGCTCCACTCGAGCGGGAAGACTGTCTCGCGCTTGCGCCCGCGAGCCGACCCTCGTTCCAGGGTGGATCACCCGAATGACGAGAGCTGGATCAG
>CAZVPE010000518.1:0-2441 GCA_964628155.1 uncultured Polyangiaceae bacterium
GGGTGCACGCCGAGCGGCAAGGACAAGTCGCGGCTCAGAACATCTTGGGCCAGCGTCGCAAGTTCTCGTACGTCCCGTTCTTCTGGAGCGTGCACTATGACGTGACGATCAACTACGTCGGCCACGCGGAAAATTGGGACCGGGTGCAAATCGCCGGCAGTCTGATGAATCGCGATGCCGCGATCGCGTACCGCGAGATGGGAGCCATAGCGGCGATAGCAACCATCGGGCGGGACCGCGCGAGCTTGATCGCCGAAGAGGCCATGGAGCGGGGCGACTCCCAGACGCTGGAAGCGCTTCTGACCGGCTAATTCGGCAAGCTGTGCCCGCCAACGTCATCGCGAACCTCGACACCCATTCGTGCAAAAAGGCGAACGCCCGGCTGAGAAGCTGGGCCAGACTTGGATCTTGGACACGCGGGCCTAGCCGCCTTTACGGCCTCTGAGAAGCGAACGCATCTCGACCAGGCAGCGTTGAACGACCTCTGCGGTCGCACCGCCACTCCCGACACGCCCGCAGCGAAGCGCTTCAAAGGAGGCGGTTGCCATAGTGACGAGGTTCAAGAGGGCCAGATCGAGCTGGTCGAGTCCCTCCTCGTGAGTCTTGTCCCGCTCGGCGTTCCATGACGTCACGGCCCTCGCGATCGCATTGTCCAGGCACCAATTCAGCGTATGGAACTCGGTGACGGTGATGGGTGCGTGCAACTCGTCGGCGAGCTCGGTCACCGCCTGACAAACGTCGCCATAGTCATGGACGACCTGGTCGATTGTGAATCCAAATTGGCGCAAGGTTTGACCGTGCAAGGCTGCACTCCGGCCGATGTTCGCATTCTTCGGCAGCGGTTCCCGCGAGGCCTTCTGCTCGGGATTTCGCTCCTGCTCGTCGTCCAGCGCCAGCGCGAGCTGAGACAAGAAAAGGGGCACCCCGTGCTCCGCCTCTGCCTCGCTGGGCCGCGGAGATGCGCGTCGTGCGACCTTCTCGCAAGCGCGTCGTATGAGTTCGATCCGATTGTCCGTCAGAAATTGGCGCAATGACATCCAGCCCGCTCCTCAGGTGGCATGCGTATTCCTCACGTACTAACGGACGAGTTATGCAAGAAGCAGGGCAAGCACTCGGCGCAAGCAGTGCGGCCACATTTTCGGGTCGGCGCGCGTCGCCCGGGCTCCGAGTTTGCGCGATG
The DNA here is from genome assembly GCA_964628155.1 of uncultured Polyangiaceae bacterium. Lineage (GTDB taxonomy): Bacteria > Myxococcota_A > Polyangia > Polyangiales > Polyangiaceae > Palsa-1150. The sequence continues at coordinate 1,181 of CAZVPE010000518.1, forward strand.
GCAATTCCGCAAGGCACATTGCGAAGCCCGGCTGGCCCAACGGCGAGCCGCGAACTCCGTGCTCCCCGCGGACGCTAGTGCCGCTGAGCCGCCCGTTGGTCTGCGCGCTTCTCCAGCTGAATCGTCCCGCTCGCGGCGCCGCCTTCTTGAGGTCGGCTTTCTACCCGTCTCGATGTATCCAGCACGTCTCGAACCTTCCTCGCGAGTGCCTTCGGGGTGACGGGTTTCTCGAGGAAGGCGAATTCAGAATTCCAGATGCGGTGAAGCGCCCGCGCGTCGTCAATGTATCCCGACATGTAGAGCACCCTCATCGCAGGCCGCACGTGCAGCAAGCGTTCAGCCAATTGCGGGCCACTCATACGGGGCATCACGACATCGGTCAAAAGAAGATGAATGGCCGCTCCGTCTTGCTCACAGATCAGCAACGCTTCACCCGCGTTCTTGGCCTCGATGACGCGGTAGCCCTGCCGGAGTAGAATCGTTTGAGCAAGTGTGCGGACTTGTTCGTCGTCTTCGACGAGGAGGATCGTTTCACAACCCCGCGGGGCGGCGATTTCCTCGATCATCGGTCTCGACGGCACCGTCGCCGCCCCGGCGTCTGCCCGCGGAAAGTAGACCTTGAATTCCGTCCCTTCGCCTGGCGCGCTCCGCACCCGGATGTGGCCGCCGCTTTGGTGAACGATGCCAAAGACGGTGGCGAGCCCGAGCCCGGTCCCCTTTTCGGTCCCCTTGGTTGTAAAGAAGGGCTCGAAAATGTGCTCGCGAGTCGGAGCATCCATCCCGATGCCCGTGTCGGTGACCGTCAGCAGCACATAAGGGCCGGCGGTGACGTCGACTTGCTTCGACGCGTAATCCTCGTCGAGGTCGACGTTCGAGGTCTCGAGCGTCAGCTTGCCGCCGCTTGGCATGGCGTCGCGGGCGTTGACCACCAGGTTCATGATGATCTGCTCGAGCTGCCCCGCATCGGCGATGACCTTCCCCAGCGCGTCCTGGGTGATCACACAAAGTTCGACGTCTTCTCCAATCAGCCGCTTCAGCAGGTTCACCAAGCCAGCCGCAATCGCGCTCGGATCCAGAGCCGCCGGCCTTAAAATCTGCTTCCGGCCGAAGGCCAGGAGCTGCCGTGTCAGGCTTGCAGCGCGCTGCCCTGCGCCGCTGATTTCTTCCAATTGTTTACGGATCGGGTCGTCCGGCTTGAGGTCCATGGCGAGCATTTCGCTGTAGCTCAAGATGATCGACAATAGGTTATTGAAGTCGTGCG
>CAZVPE010000519.1:0-2434 GCA_964628155.1 uncultured Polyangiaceae bacterium
GCCGCAGCGGTGGTGGCGTTGCAGGCTTGCCTCGTCTGTGTCCGCCGTTTCCGGCTTCGTGCCCGAATAGGCTTGCGATCGCTCCGTCTCCGACGCGGACATAGCGCCGCTCCCGGCGGGGTTTTCGGCGGATCGGCGAAGTAGCATGACGGGCGGGGCGAGCGCCGCTTGTGTACGTAGCTGATGTGATATATACGCTTGGAGCTATGAATGACTCCCGGCTCGATCTCGTCTTCTCGGCGCTCGCGGATCCAACGAGACGCTCGATCCTCGCGCGCCTCGCCAAAGCTGATGCCACCGTCGCCGAACTCGTCGCGCCGTTCGAGATGGCTCAGCCCTCGATCTCCAGGCACCTTCGCGTCCTTGAGGAGGCGGGCCTGATCCGCACGGCGCGGGACGCGCAGCGCAGGCCCCGGAGCTTGGTCGTTGGCGGTCCGCTCGAGGACGCCGACGCGTGGCTCGCGCCGTTCCGCGCCCAATGGGAGCGTCGCTTCGACCGCCTGGAGGCGGTCGTCGGCGCGCGCAAGAAGGCAGCGAGTAAGAGAAGCGCACCGAACGTGAAGAAGAGCCACAAGAAGGAGAGCGAATGATGCAAAGCACTATCGACCAGAAGACTCTCACGATCGCCTTCGAGCGCAGCCTCGGGGCCTCCTGCGATGAGGTCTTCGACGCGTGGACGCGACCCGAACAGGTCTCGGAGTGGTGGGACCCGACGGGAGAGCGCCTCGTCGCTTGCGAGATTGATCTGCGGCCCGGCGGTTCCTTTCGCTTTGTGAATAAGGGTCACGGCCCTCCCTTCGCGGGCAAGTACGCCGTGATCGAGCGCCCGCGACGACTCGTTTTCGAGGCGATGAGCTCCGTGGGAACGGTGAGCCTTGCCCCGTCGGGGGCCGGCACGAGGATGCGCGTCGAGATTCGCTGCGCATCGAAGGAGCACCTCGAGCAGTTCGTCAAGATGGGCATCGCGCCCAACACCGACCGCACGCTCGACAACCTCGCTCGGTACGTCGACGCGCGTGCCGCGTTGGAGTGAAAGCGGGCTAGATTGGCTGGGATCATACGCGGTGCCCCTCCGTGGTCGTGCTCCTTTTGAGTTCCGCCTCCACAGCGCCTCATCGCTGCGACACAAGTGCCGTACCCGAGGAGGTTCCCGCGGCCGTCCCCGGTGCAGCCGCAGCCGCGACCGCGATAATCCGCAAACCCAAGTGAGAACACGCTGTCTCGAGAACACGACAGTTGTCTTGCTCATTTTTTCGCAGTTGCGCCCAGCGGGGTTGCCGCGACAACTGAGCGCGTTGGGCGAAAAACGGAACGGTAAGGGCCGCGAGTCGAATGCGACGTGCTGGCTGTACTTGGACTCCCTGGACGTTTTAGCTTCATCTCCCGCTCGACGGTTCGAGACAGCGCTTCGATCGCGGGGAACGATGTCACGTCCAGCGACACGTCCGCCACGGTGACCATGCCAACTTCGAGAGCCGTCGCCACCTCGTCGACCGCTCGTCCGGTCGTCGGCGGAATGACCACCGTAGCTGCGAGGACGCCTTCCGCCACGAGTCGCTGCCCGTAGTTGGGCTCACCGTCGCATCCGGTGACCCGAACGCGCGTCAGCTGGGGCCGCTTTCGCGCGCTCGCTTGGTGTTGCAAAGCCCTGTAGGCCCCGAGAGCCATGTCGTCGTTCTGCGCGCCAATGACGCAGGCGCCCCAGTCTCGGTTTCTCGCACTGCGCAGCCAGCTCAAGGCTGCCAGAAAACCGCTTTCTTCGGACCAGTCTCCGCCGCCGACCGTCATGTGGATTTGCGAAGCGGAAAGCTCCGATTGCACGGCCCCGAGACGCAAACGCGCCGACGAAGCGAATTGCGGGCCATGCACATAAAAGAGCTCGCCGCCGGCGGGAAGGAGAGTCTGGAATTGTTGACCCTGGAGGCGTCCGACGCCCCGCTGATCCGGATCCACGCAGAAGACGGCCGCTTTCGGAAACTCACGACGAAGGTCCGTGACGTGGCCGGGTGTTCGATTCAGGCTAATCCACGGAATGCCCAATCGAACGGCTTGGCGTGCGACTTCAGTCAACAGCGAGTCGCTCACTGGATTGACAAACAACGCTTTGGGTCGTGCGCTCTCCGAAGATCCAAGACACTCGCGAAGCTGTTGCAGTTGAATTTGAGCGTCGTCATGCGCGTCGTATTGCACAACGGAGAACCCCCTCAGGTGCGCTCGCGCGTAGAATTCTCCCTTTTGAAGATACTGATACGAATTGTTTAGGGCGCGCAGGAACAGGGCCAGGGAGCGGGACGCCATCCTAATTCATGTCGTTGTTCGCGCGATCACGCCAGTCAACGTTTGCCCCGCAGAAGCAGCGCGCTCGTTCGCATAAAGGCCGTTTATTGCGCGCACGCTGGAAAGATGTTTGCCTCCCGGTGGCATGCCCTGCCGA
>CAZVPE010000520.1:0-2424 GCA_964628155.1 uncultured Polyangiaceae bacterium
CCGATTTCTTGCCGTGGCCCCAGCACGAGCCCTTCGTGAGGATGCGGGGGTCCGCTCGGAGCGCTTCGACCAGAGGAGCGATCGGCGGGTCGATCGGCTCGGTGATGTGGTCGGGCGGGCACGTCGGCCGCCATTCGTCGTCCTCTCCGTCACCGGACGCAACGACTGCGTCTGGCCTCGCGACGAGGCGGATCGACCGCGCCTTCCCCGGCTCCCGCTCGATGAAGCCCTTCTTCGTCAATGTGACAACCATCTGGTGGACGGCAGGCGGCGTCGTCCCGAAGAACGCCTGCATCTCATGCTCGGCAGGCGCTCTCTTGTGCAGCTCGACGTACTTGCGGATGAAGTCGAGGTACGCAAGCTGCGTCGGCGTCGGGTTCACGGCGAGCATCGAAGCCGTGCCGCCCCGGAACGTCAACGTGAAGGTGGCCTTGCGCAGCGTGTTCACCCGTCAACTCATGGTATCGCTCGACGTCTTCGTCGAGACGACGGGAAGATCGACTGGACGGCGCCCGACGACGGGCTGCATCGCTTCTTGAACGAGAGCGCGCGTCAGCTCGGCGTCTTCCTCCACGGGCGACGCATGTACGCGGGGATGGCGAGTGTCTGGCCCACGGCGGACCGGAGAGTGTAGCGAGTCGTAGCGCCCTTCGGGAAACAAGCGGCTTCGAAGGCCCATTGGCTGTCACGAACCCTCCGGCTCATCATTCGTCACATCGCGCTCGGCCTTCGAGAAAAGGCCCCCGCCAGGGCGCCCTCTCCTTCCCCAGAGAACCTCACCCCCGGCCCCTCTCCGCAAGCGGAGAGGGGTGTCTTCGGGTCTCGCGATAACGGAGCTGCTCCCCCTCCGCAAGCGGACCGCAAGCGGAGAGGGGGCCGGGGGGTGAGGTCTAATAGCTGGACCAGCCGGTTCACAACACGATGTGACGAATGCTTAGCCCTCCGGTATGTGACAAGCGGTCGACCTCATTGAGCCCCCGAACTGCGTCAACGGAATCTGCGTGAATTAGCCCAACCCAACGATAATCGGCGAGCAGAAGGGCCGATCAGCAGTCGAAGGGCGGTGCGGCGCGCAGATTTTCATCGCGCGTTTCGGTCACAAGGTGCGACTACGGGCATCCAAACCCGGAGATGAAGGGTCTCCGGCTCGCGTGCGTCGCCGCTTGCCTCCTGGCTTGCGCCTCGACCGAGCAACGCTTTGCCCTGCGCGAGCCCATCTCGAGAGATCCCGACCTCGACTCGGTGACCCTGCCATGCCGTTCTCAGCCGACGGAACGCGAGCCTCGACACGTCACATGCGCCCCCCGGCGAAACGAGCTGCCGGAGATCTGGTCAGGCCTGGATCACGTCGTCTTCCGTCCGGTATCCGAGGCCTTCGGCGTACCAGTCAGCGGAGAGGCAGTGAACGTCAACAGTCTCGACGAAGTGCCCGACTCGGCGTGGTTTACGAATAGACGCCGCCTTCGGTCGGACTCCGACCCGCTCCTCGGAGCATGCGTGCCATCCCTTATCCTCGATCCGGACGGTTCGGCCGACGGCAGCTGGGTCGTCGACCACGGCAAGGAGGACGGCGCGGCGTCGGGGTTCCGGGTCACCGTCCCGGGCAAGGGAAAGTACATGTTCAAGGCGGACCCCGCCTCGCAGCCGGAGCTGCAGACCGCCGCGAGCGTTGTCGGCGCGGCGATTTATCACGGCGCAGGCTTCAACACGGCATGCGAACAGATCGTCTACTTCAAGCCGTCGCTGCTGAAGCTCGCGCCGGGCCTTCATTACCGGCACAACACGCTCGAGGACCTCATTGATTTCGACCGGAAGGCGCTCGACCGCGTGCTCGCGAGCTGCCCGCGGCGCGGCGAGCTCGTGAGGATGCACGCTTCCGCATGGATCCCTGGGTACGTCCTGGGGCCCTTCCACTACGACGGCACTCGAAGCGACGACCCGAGCGACGTCATCCCCCACGAGAACCGCCGAGATCTGCGAGGACTGCGCCTGCTCGCGGCATGGATCGACAACGTGGACTCCCGCGACGCGAACAGCGACGACACTTGGTTCGCCGACCGACGCACGGTGCCCGATGCGTCGCCGGGCCATGTCGTCCACTACTGCATGGACTTCAGCCACACGATGGGGCCGGATTTCGGGGACCGGCAACGCACGGAGCGCCTCGGATACGCGTATTTGTACGACTGGGTCGACATGGCGGAGGATTTCTTGGGCCTCGGCATTCCGAGGCGGCCTTGGTTTCGACCGCCGGGCGATCCTGGATATGAGCTGTTCCGGAACTTCGAAGTCCACAGTTTCGTTCCCGACGAGTGGAAGATGCAGTGGGGCAACCCTGCCTATACCCGGATGACCGAGCACGACGGCGCGTGGATGGCGCGCATTCTGGCGCGGTTCACACCCGAGCAGGTCAGGGGGTTCGCC
>CAZVPE010000521.1:0-2389 GCA_964628155.1 uncultured Polyangiaceae bacterium
GACCGAGCACGGGGTGCTGTCCGGAAAGATCCGGATCGCAGACCATGCAGTCCCCCTCTGAGCGCGGCGCGGTGACCGCGCGAACCGACTGCGTGGTCGAGGTGCGGGGACTGCGCCGCGCATTCGGCGACCGGGCCGTCCTACGCGGGCTGGACTTGCAGATCGCCCGAGGTGAGTTCGTCGTGCTGATCGGCAAGAGCGGATGCGGAAAGACGACGCTCTTGCGGGTGCTGGCCGGGCTCGATCCTGGCTACGAAGGGGATCTGCGAGCGCCCGTGGGACGTACGGTCGTCTTCCAAGAGCACCGGCTGCTTCCATGGCGGCGCGTCTGGACTAACGTCGGCATCGGTTTGCCGCGCGCCCAGGCACGGCAAAGGGCCGCGGCGGCCCTCGACGAGGTGGGACTGGGCGAGCATCTCGACGCCTGGCCGGTCACCCTGTCGGGGGGCGAGGCCCAGCGCGTGGCGCTTGCTCGTGCATTGGTCCGCGAGCCGGAGCTCCTGCTTCTCGACGAGCCGTTCGCCGCGCTCGACGCGTTGACGCGCATCAAGATGCACGCTCTCGTCCGCGCCATGATGGAGCGGCACAGGCCTGCGGTCCTGCTCGTCACCCACGACGTCGACGAAGCCGTCGTGGTCGCGGATCGGGTCCTCGTGCTGCGCGACGGACGGATCGCCGCCGAGCATCGTCTACCGGCGGGCACTCCTCGGGATCGTCGTGATCCCGCGTTTGGCGCCCTGGGCGCGAGGCTGCTGGCCGAGCTGGGAATCCTGGAGGCGTGACCCTTGAGCCGTGGACCCGCGGCACGAAGAACTGGCCCAAACACGCGGGACGGAGACGAAGCATGACCGAACGAGAAAAGCAGCCGTTTCGGATTGCAGTACTGGACGACTACCAGGAGGTGGCGCTCGGTCTGGCGGATTGGAGCGCACTGCCATCGACGTGCCGCGTCCGTGCGTACCGCGATCACCTGCGCGAGGAACAAGCCGTGGCCGAGCGCCTCGCGGAGTTCGAGGCGGTCGTCGCCATGCGCGAGAGGACGCCCTTCACACGAAGCCTACTGGAGAAACTGCCGCGGCTCCGGCTCCTCGTGACCACCGGGATGCGAAACGCCGCGATCGACTTGGCCGCCGCTTCGGAGCGAGGGGTCGTCGTGTGCGGAACGGAAGGACTCCCTTACCCGACGGCGGAGCTGACTTGGGCGCTCATTCTGGCGCTCGCGCGCCACGTTCCCAAAGAGGATCGGGCCGTCCGCGACGGCTCGTGGCAGACGACGCTGGGTGTCGGGCTCAATGGAAGGACGCTCGGCCTTCTGGGGCTCGGCCGGCTGGGAGCCCAGGTGGCGCGCATCGGCCTCGCGTTCGGAATGGAGACCCTTGCCTGGAGCCAGAACTTGACCGCCGAGCGCGCCGCCGAGGTCGGTGCGCGGCTCGTGGCGCGCGATGTACTCCTTCAGCGAGCCGACGTCCTATCGATCCATCTGGCGCTCGGTGAGCGAACGCGCGGTTTGCTCGGCGCTCGCGAGCTCGGCCTGATGAAGCGAACCGCCCTCCTGGTGAATACGTCGCGCGGTCCCATCGTCGACGAGGCCGCGCTCGTGCACGCGCTGTCGACGGGCGCGATCGCGGGAGCCGGGCTGGATGTGTTCGACATCGAGCCCCTCCCTGTCGACCATCCGCTCTTGGGGGCGCCCAACACCGTGATCACGCCGCACCTCGGGTACGTGACCGAGGACACGTACCGGATCTTCTACGGTCAGGCTCTCGAGAACATCCAAGCGTACCTGCGCGGCGCGCCGACTCGCGTGCTATCGGCGCGGGGCGGCTCATGATGCAGCTTCGCGAACCAGCACTTGGTCCGCGTCCGCGCCGCGGTCGTGTCGGACATGGGGTTCGTTCTCCGTGGTGTTTGGTCCTGGTTCGGGTTGGTTCGTAGAGGCGGCTTGTTCAATCGGTAGCGCGTCGTTTCTCATTGTTTCTGCGTCAAGTTCACTTGACAGAGCGGCATTTCGAATCCGTAAAGCGTCGAATTCGGTCGGCATCGCGTCCCTTTCGTGAGGTGGAGCCGCTTTTTCGATTGGCAAAGCGTCTCATTCGATTCGCTTGGCGTCCTTTCTCGTCGGTGAAGCGTCTCGTTAGATCGGTACTGCGTCTTTGTCGGTCGGCTCAGCGTCCGTTTCGATTGGCGAAGAGACTTTTCCGATCGAACGAGCCGCGTTTCCAATTGGTGAAGCGTCATTTCTCGGCGGCAAAGCGTCTCTGCTCATCGAGCAAGCGTCTCTGCTCTCGAAACGTCGAGCCCTCGCCGCAAGGAAGGAAGTGCCGGAGGCCGCGATTCGCTCCGTCCACCTCCTTAATCGGGAAGGGCGCCAATCGATCGCGCAGGAAAC
>CAZVPE010000522.1:0-2382 GCA_964628155.1 uncultured Polyangiaceae bacterium
CACTGCATTGTGAGGTTGTGTTCGGCCTCTGTCAGGCTCGCGCAGCAACGCAGTCCAATACGGCGATCCCGAGCCGCGCGCTTGTCGATGGCGGCCATGCCCCAGCACGTCGCGGTCACGTCTTCGAGGCTATTATCAAACGAGCCGCCTTGGTGTTGGCACAGCGGATCCGGGCCATCGATCCCGCCGTCGGAGTTGTAGCCGCATTGGAACACCCACTCGGAGACGTTGCCGATCATATCGACCATGCCGCTGGGCCCCGTACATCCGGGAAATGAGTCGACGTCGGTCGGGGCGCAGTACTCCTCATGATCAAGTGCTCGGCATTGCCCAGCGTCCACGCTCAAGCCCACGTTGCACACGCCGGAGACGAACGTAGACCCGTTCCCATAAGGCAAAGACAGACCTTCCGGGGAGCACGCGCTGGCCCAGGGATTGGGCGCATCCGACGGTTCGGTGACCCCGGGGGTGTTCGTGATGCCGCCGCAAAGATCCTTGCCAGCCCACTGGCAAAAGGCCCTCGCATCGCACCAGTCCACGCAACGGATCGGCTTCGTCAGACGGAACGGGTCGGACTCCGCGCTCGCCGCGAGCGTACACGGATCGTCAGTCTCGTCGGCAGGATCGGACGGCGCAGTCTTCCACGACTCGCAGCGGTCGTGGTCCCAGCCGATGGGCGTGGCGTGTCCGGCAAGGAATTGAGTGTAGCGCTGGACGGTGACCTCGGTCTTGTCGACCCAATAGCAGCTTCCGTCCGGTTGCTTCGAGAGCACGAGCGTGTCGAGCCCGTCTTCATCGACTTTCGACGCGGGAAGCACGTCGCATGGGTGCCCCTTGAACGTCTGGTAGCCGGCGACGACTTGGCACGCCGACGAGGCGACGAACGCCGCAACGAACAGCGAGATGACGACGGCCGGGCCGCCGCGAAGAACTTCGCCCCTCATCAGGAGACCATTGCGCTCGGCAGCTTCTCATGCGGGCATGGCCCGGTCCATGGATCACTGACGCTAACACGTCGGTCCGGCCCAGCCCCCGCGTCCTCGACCGCTCTAGACGCCCTCGCTAGGATGCCGTAAAAGCGGGAAAATGTCCGAGTTAGACCTGCCTGCAGTAATCGGCGGTCGGTACCGGCCCGTGCGCCTCATTGGAAGGGGGGGCATGGGGGTCGTTTACGAAGTGGAGCACATTCACACGGGCCAGCGCCTAGCGCTGAAGCTGCTTACGCAGCAGCTCGACGCCTCCGCCGAGCGTTTCAAGCGGGAGGCTCGCGCGGCATCGAGCATCCAGAGCGATCACATCGTACGCGTCACCGACGCGGAGGTTGCGCCGGAGCTCTCCAATGCGCCGTACCTCGTCATGGAGCTGCTCGAAGGGGGCGACTTGGCGCGTGTGACGGGTGACCAACCGACCTCGCCCGGAGACGTGGTTGGCTGGCTGAGGCAAGTCGCCCGAGCGCTCGCCAAGGCCCATGCCCGAGGGATCGTGCACCGCGACCTCAAGCCCGAGAACCTTTTCCTAACAGAGCGGGAAGACGGCTCCCCCCTCGTGAAGGTCCTCGATTTCGGGATCGCCAAGATGGCGGCCGAAGCCACGGCTCTGACGCACTCAGATAGCTTCTTGGGAACGCCCGGCTACATGTCCCCCGAGCAAACGGACAGCAAGGGACCACCCGTAACCTTCCGGGCGGACCTTTATGCGCTCGGCCTCATTGCGTTCAAGCTTCTCACAGGTCGCAGCTACTGGCGGACCGGGAGCTTGGCCCAGCTCCTGGCGCAGATCGTCGTCGAGCCGATGGCCCCGCCGTCGGAGCGCGGGTCGATCCTTGGGGCCGCATTCGATGAGTGGTTTCTTCGCGCCTGCAATCGCGACCCGAGCAAGCGGTTTGCGTCAGCCATAGAGCAAGTGGAGGCGCTCGCGGGCGCGCTCGGCTTGCCGGAGAATCCGCGCCTCTCGGATTCGGCACCGAGGTCCGTCTTACCCGCGGAGAGCCTAAGGCAGACCTCCGCGGGGTCGTTCAACGCGTCATCCAGGGACGTCAACATCGCAGCCCACCAACGGGTTACGCGGCGCCGCTGGCTAGCGGGAGGGCTCGCGGGCGCCGTTGTAGTGCTGGGTATCGCGTCCAGGTTCATGCTCGGCGCAACGGCTCGCGTGCCGACGGACCGTATCGCGACCCCGAGTGTTCATGCGTCTTTCGCCCCCGCTCCATCGGCCGCCCCAAGTCTCGCGCCTCTCGGCCAGGGGGTGATGGACGCAGCCGCTCCCAGTGTCGACCATCCGAGCCCTTCTCCAGCCGCAGCGGCAGCTAGCGCGGCGACGCAAAGGGGTGCGAGCGGCGCGTCGAGAGCCGCGCCGACCAAGAAGGGTTCGCCTGTTTCGCCG
>CAZVPE010000523.1:0-2377 GCA_964628155.1 uncultured Polyangiaceae bacterium
CGCAGGGCCCGCACGCGGAGCGCCGTCGCTTCCTCTTCGAACGTCCCTCGGGGATTGCGCGCCTGGTAGCCATCCAGCGCCATGAGGGCCGCCTTCGGGTCGCCCGCATCGATCAAGGTACGCACGCGCCGGATCGACTCGAGTTCGAGGGCGATGGAGGTGAGCGCCGCCTCGGCCGCCGGCGCGACCGCGACGGGAGCGCTGGCGGCGGCGCGATCCATGGCAGCGGACGAACGCGGGCTCGCGACTGTCACCGGCGAGGACGGCTGACCCGCGAGCGCCGGCGGGCTCGACACAGCCACGGGCATCGCCGGATAGGACGACGCCGCGGGCGCCGAATCGACCCCCGAAGAGGCCGGCGCTGCGGTCAGAGTTCGACTCGGGGCCGCCGCGGTGGTGGGGCTCGAGAGGGCCGAAACCGGCGCAAGGGGTGTCGCGGGCACCCCCGCGCTCGGCGGTCTCGCCTTGCTCGCGGTCGCGCGCTCATGCTCGCTCTCGCGACCCGCGAGGTAGCCGGCGCTCCCCGCCGTCGTCGCCGCGAAGAGGCCGATCCCAATCTTGGAGACGGCGGCGTGCTTGAGACCCGCCAAGAACCTCGCGACTGACCGCGACGCGGCGCCGTGCGCCGAGGACCCCGCCGCGATCGCCGACCCGACCCCGAGGGCGTCGAGGACGGTGTCTTGCAGATCGGCCGGAGGGATGTCCCGCTGGCCCGCTTCGACCAAGGAGCGCAGGCCCGCGGGCCCGACCTCGCGGAGGCGTTTCGGCTCGGTCATCACGGCCTTTCTCCGGCTTCTCGCAGAGCCACGGCGAGCTCCTCGAAGCGCTGGCGCGCGCGCCGCAGGCGGGACGCCACCGTTCCAGGCGGCGCTTCGAGCGCCTCGGCGATCGCCGCCATGGTCATCTCTTCGAGCTCGTAAAGCACGAAGACGACGCGAAGGGGCTCCTCCATCTCGCTCAGGATAGCGTCGAGCTGCGAGAGCTTCTCGCGCTCGAGGAGCTCGCGCTCCGGGCTCGGCTTGCTCGACGCGTGCGCATCAATCGAGGGCTCGCTCACGGTGGGATGCCGGCGCTGCGCGCGCCGCGCTTCGGAGGCCACGAACACGGACGTGCGAAGCAAGAACGGAAGCTCGCGGCCGGGCGGAACGGCCTGGGCCTTGCGCGACAGCACGAGAAACACGCTCTGCGCCGCATCGTCGGCGTCCGCCGCGGGCACCCCGTTACGTCGGAGCACGCGCCACACCGTGGCGAGGTGCGCCCGGACGCACGCGCGCAGACGCCCATCCGCGTCCGCCCGTTCGGGCGCGATCGCCGGGCACGCGCCGAGGGGCGCCGAGGCCTCCGAGTCGCTCACCGATGGGATTGACGCCATCTCGGGCTCATGGTTTCGGTCCTCAAAGTTGGACCCCCAGACTCGCCCCGCCCTCGAACCACCCTGGGGTGTCGTCTACGGCGTCGCTCATCGTCCCGTACATCGCGTCGAAGTTGAGCTCGAAGAACAGTCGAGTGGGTGACTGCCAGCGAAGGCGCGTGCCCACCCCGCCCCAGAGCATTAGGCCGACGGACGGGTAAATCGCCCCTCCAGACCCGGTGAACGTCCCGCCCGCGACGCGCAGGCAGCCTAGCACGCTGAAGCCTGACTCTCCGATCGGGATATCCAGCAAGCAAGCCTCCGTATCGAGGATCACGAAGAGGAGGCTCGATGGCACGTTCGTCGGGACAAGGCTCGGCGCGCCCCAGGCCTGGGGCGTGTTCCCGTGCGCGAAAGAAGCGCCGATGCCCCCTTCGAACATCATCGCGTGAAAACCCCCGGGGACCTCGACACTTGCAAACCCCATCAAGCCCGGGTTGGGCGTGCCCCAGTACGGGTGGTTGGTCCCGAAGGCGCGCGCGCCAACGCGCCACTTCGCCGGGGATGCGTTGTCGCCCGAATCCGGCTTGCGGTCAGTGGCGGGCGGAGGTTCCGATCGAGGAGCCGCTGGCGCAGTCGACGGCGCCGGGGCGTCGGCCGACGGCTCGGCCATGGCAATGATCATTGCCAGCGAGGCCGTCACCTCGTCACATCGGCTAGCGGTCACCTGGCGAACGCCCGTCTCGGTGGTGAGCGTGCCCTCGTAGCGCCCGTCCGGGATCCGGCGAATCCGCAGCGCGAAGCGCCACGTGCGCTCGACCCGCGAAGACGGGGCCATCTCCGCCCGGACCAGCGTTTGGAAGGCTTCGCTCGAAGGGCACTCGGGTACTGGGGCGCTGTACTCTACGAGGATCGGAGGCTCTCCTTGGGCCCGCGCCGAGGGCGCGAGAGCCAGAAATGCGAGCGATGGGATCAGGAGACCGAAAAGGAAGCGAAGGTTCATTAGCGGCCGGGATCCATCGGATG
>CAZVPE010000524.1:0-2373 GCA_964628155.1 uncultured Polyangiaceae bacterium
TCGGCGCCCACTACCAAACCGAGCGCTACCACCAAGGACTTGGCAGTCAAATCATCACGCCCACGCCAACGCCGAGTAACGACAACGCGTCGATCGGCGCGATCGGGTGTCGATCGCGTCTCGGCGGACTGCTCAACTTCTACCGCCGCGAGGCGGCATGAACGCGCCGATGGCTTTCCGGACAGAACGGGATCCCGATCGACAGCCGATCGCGCCGAGCGATGCGTTGTCGTTACTGGCGATGGCCAAATTGGGACGCTCCTCCGCTGAGAACGGATCGCCGAGACTCCAAGAACCGATAATGCGTTTTTCGTAACGTTCTTGCGTTCTCGCCTGGCTTTGGTCCTCCTACGCCCCGCATACGATGAGATCGTAACCCCGTCGGCCGGATAAACGCCAATGGGTCCCGGCGCGGAGCGCCCGCCTCACTGTAGATTCCACCCACACAGAAGATTGAAGTCTGCTTTCTGGGCGGGACAGATCTGCATCGGCGCCAATTGCGCGGACGGCACTCCCTGCACCAGACACTGGCAATGTGAATCGACGCATGATATCGCGTAGACTTTGTTGTCGGAGCACTTTTCCCAACTTGAATAGCAGGAACCCTGCCCTGTGCCCGGATCCTCCGTGGAATACGTACACGTCGTCGCAGGCGGGGCCCCCGTGGGAGGAGGGCCGTAGCATTCCCAAGCAAGGTCTTCCCCAATCGAGGTGCATAGACAGTACTGGGCCATTTCACCCGCGGTGGCCGCGCGGCGTGCCCCCTCTGGGCTACAAGGTGGCAGCGGCCCAGGGTTACCGCCCGACGTATTGGGACCAGAGGCGTCATCAACCGCTGCACCCGCTGAGGCGTCCTCGATCGCCGAACCTGCTCCGCTGCTTTCACCGCCTGGAGATCCCCGTGAGCGTCCGCCACAAGCGCAGGTCAGGGCACAGATTAAGAACATGGCTCGAGCCTCCGTTGCGCCGCGTGTCAGCACCCGATGCGCTTGCGTTCGACCGGTCTGTCCACGTGCACGCACCGAAATGCCCCGCTCTAGTGTAGCACGCTTCGGTGTGACGCGAGAAGTCTTTTCATCCATCATCGTTCGTTCCTTTGGATCTGGAGGAAGGTGTTTCAGGGCGTTCGCTCTAGCGCTCGCTCGAGGCGTCCGAGGCCGGCCCTGGTGATGAGTGCAAGGTTCAGGTAAGCGCGCAACGTCCGAACGACTGTCCACGCCTCGTTCCCTCGTCTTACTTCGAGCAACGCGCAAGCGCGGTCGACTTGGGCTTGCTCGAAGTAAGACGAAGGCCGGGGCTTCGCTCCATAGCGGTCGAGGATTTCGAGTCGATCGAGCGGGGTCGACATGGAACTCGACAGGAATCCCCCGCGAGCGCTGGGTCGGCGGCGTCGATCAGCGGCGCAAGGAGCAAAAGCGCATCCTCCGTCTTGCCGTGCGCCAGCTCGAGCTCGGAGCTCGCCCGCTCGCGGGTCCCCTGGTCTCCGCTCGCCGAAAGATACCGCAGCGCGCCGGTCGCCCGGTATGAGAAGCCCGCGCTCGGCGCCCCGCCCGCGACCGCTTGCTGCTCGACGTCCGAGCGGGTGCTCGGTGCGTCCGCGCCGTCCGTCGGCGCGATGCTTTGGCAGATGGTCTTCGAGCGTGTAGCGGATGGTAGCGGCTTTCCCTGCCCAAGGGAGGCGCGTAGGTCCCACCGCCGCAACGTACCCACCGGTTTGTTACAAGCGCCCGACCAGATTGAACATTTCCAAGCGCACCTCGGCCCGCCGCGCACCCGGTCAGGGTGCTCAGTGCTCGCGACCTCCTGCTCGCGCCGCGGAACCGGCCGCTACGCGATGTCGAGTTCGAGTTGCGCCGGGTCGTCGTCGGGGTCGCGGGCGCGGGCGACGGGCGGGGGTGCGGTGGGCATCCCGAGGTGCGCGAGGATGCGCTGGATCGGCTCGCGCTCGGTGATGACGGCCACGACGCGGAGCCGGCCGTGGCAGGTCGGGCATTCGAGGACGTCTACGGAGAGGCTGCGGCGGAGCAACGTCGCCCAGTCCACGCGCGGTTGCGCCGCGTAGAGCAAGCCACCCATCAGGCGATCCCAGTGCTTGACCCCGATAACGTTGGGCGCAAGCGTGATGACCTCGCCGGGCGACGGCGCCGCGACCGGGGCCGTCACCAAATCCTGCGAGTGCCCGCCGATGGGCGTGCCCTTCTCTGGCTCTCGGCTGGCGGGGGGTCGCGCAGACACGTTGCCCTTGTCCCCACCATCGACCTTCGTCTTCGGCGCGGGGACGTCCGGCTTGCCGACGTCGTTCGCCAGGGTGCAACGCTCAGGATATCGCCCGTGCGGCCGCCGCCTTCGTCGAGCCACGTGAATAGCCAATTG
>CAZVPE010000525.1:0-2369 GCA_964628155.1 uncultured Polyangiaceae bacterium
ACTCGGCGGGTTGGCCGGGCCGTGACAGGTCGAGCACTCTTCGCCCACGAGGCCTCTGCCCTCCGGCCCGCGGCGCACGTTCATGGCGTGAACGTGGCTGTCGTCGCCCTGCAGCGGCGCGTCGCCGGCGGGGTGGCAGTTCTGACAGCGCGGATGCTGCAGCACGCTGCGTACTGTCTCGAAGGCAGCGAGGCCTGCCGCGCGATCGGGGGCCGGTCTCACAAAGGCGTTCGCAGCGGGCGGCGGTGAGCCGCCGCAGGCCAGGACGAGCGACAATCCCGCCCAGCCGGCCGGGGCTGCGGCCGAGACGAAGGATAGCCAGCGATTGCGCAGGGAGCTGAACATGGCGGGACCTAGGCCAGACGGAGCGGGAGCTTGCGCAGCCGCTGCTGGGTGAGGGCGAATACGGCGTTGGCGACGGCGGGCGCGATAGGCGCCGTTGCCGGCTCGCCGATGCCGCCCATCTTCGCGTCGCTGTTCGGCATCAGGGTGACCGAGACGTGCGGCATCTCGAACATCCGTAGCGGCTGGTAGTCGTGGAAGTTGCTCTCCTGAACCTTGCCGCCGACGAGCGTGAGCTTGCCGTAGAGTGCGGCACTCAGCCCGTAGACGACGCACCCCTGGACCTGGGCCTCGATCGCGAGCGGATTCACCGCGGTGCCGCAGTCGACGACGCACGTGACCTCGTGCACGCGGATCCGCCCGTCCTCGACGCCGACCTCGGCCACCTCGGCCACGATGCTGCCGAACGCTTCGTGTACCGCGACGCCGCGCGCGCGGCCGACCGGCAGAGGCTTCTTCCAGCCGGCCTTGTCGGCCGCGAGCTTGAGAGCAGCGACGAACCTCGGGCTCTTGTCGAGGAGGGCGAGACGGTACTCTACCGGGTCGCGCTTCGCGGCGTGGGCGAGCTCGTCGATCATGCTCTCCATTGCGAAGGCGGTGTGCGTATTGCCGACCGAGCGCCACCAGAGGACGGGGACGTCGGACTTCGGCGAGTGGAGCGAGACTCGCTTGGCCGGAACGTTCTCGAGATAGGGCGAGTTCTTCGCTCCCTCGACCGAGGTCTCGTCGACGCCGTCCTTGATCCTCGTCGCGAAAGGCGTCCCGGCGATGATCGACTGACCGACGACGACGTGATCCCAGGCGACGGGATTACCCTTGTCGTCGACCCCCACGCGGGCGCGATGCACGTACGCGGGACGGTAATAGCCGCCGCGAATGTCGTCTTCGCGCGTCCACACCACCTTCACGGGCACGCCGGCCGCTTTGGCGACGACGACCGCCTCGGTCACGAAGTCAGAAGCCGGGTTGGCGCGCCGCCCGAAGCCGCCGCCGAGAAACGGGGTGTGGATCTGCACCTTGTCGGGAGTCGTACCGAGGACCCTTGCAGCCGCGCTCTGATCGACCGTCTGGAACTGCGTGCCGGTCCAGATCTCGCACTGGTCGCCGTCGATCTTCACAGTGCAGTTGAGGGGCTCCATCGGTGCGTGGGCGAGAAACGGAAACTCGTACTCCGCCTCGAGCACCGAGCGGGCGCCGCCGAGCCCTCCTTCGACCTGGCCGACCTCCTGCGCAATCGCGCCCGGCTTCTTCGCCAGCTCCCGGTACTCCGCCATCTGGGTCTCTGTCGAGAGGCCGCCTCCCGGCGGTGGGCTCCACTCGATCACGAGCGCGTCGCGTCCCAGCTTGGCCGCCCAGAAGTGGGCCGCGACGACGGCGACGCCGTTGCCGGTCGAGACGACCTTCTCGACGCCCGACACCTGCAAGGCCGCAGCGCCGTCGAACTTCACGAGCTTCGCACCGAACGCCGGCGGTCGCGCGACGAGCGCCGTTCGGAGCCCAGGGAAGGTGACGTCCATCCCGAATTTCGCCGAGCCGTTGGCTTTCTCCGGCGAGTCGAGCCGCTTGACGGGCTGGCCGATGAGCTTCCAGTCCTTCGCCTTCTTGAGGGGCACGGACGCGGCTGGCGTCAGCTTCATGGCCTCTTCGGCGACCTCGCCGAATCGGAGCGAGCTCTTGCCGTGGGTGATGACCCCCTTGGCTACGGTGCAGCTCGCCGGGGACACAGTCCAGCGGGCGGCAGCCGCGCGAACGAGCATGTCGCGCGCGGTGGCCCCCACGATGCGGTAGCGATCGAACTCGCTGTTGATGCTCGAGGAGCCTCCCGTCATCTGGATTCCGCGGTTGGGACGTGCGTAAACCGCTTCCGCGGGAGCGTGCTCGGGCCGCACCTTCGACCAGTCGCACTCGAGCTCTTCGGCGATGAGCATCGACAGGCCCGTCCACATCCCCTGGCCCATTTCCGAGTGCGCGAGGACGACCGTCACCGTGTCGTCTGGCGCGATCCGCACGAACGAGTTCGGCGGCGG
>CAZVPE010000526.1:0-2359 GCA_964628155.1 uncultured Polyangiaceae bacterium
CTCTTCCCCCGATCGTGACGAAGAACCTCGCGCCCGTCATCATCGGCGTCGGGGCGCTCCTCAGCGTGGCGATCGCGCTTTCGGTCGCGTTCTACTCCGAAGCGCTCCGCGACACGTACCTTTCACCCGAGGAGGTCGCAGCCTCGCTCGAGATCCCGGTCGTGGGGTGGTTTCCCGACGCCAAGCCAGCGAGGCTGGAGACCCGGCGCCGCTCGCGCCGGAAAAGGCCTCAGGCCGATCCGCACAAGAGCTCGCGTGTCCGCTCGTAGATGCTCGCGCTCGACGGCCCGTCGTGCGCAGGCCGCTGCGGCGGCGATCGCTCTGATCGGTTGTACTGCCCCATCCGCTCTGGGGGAGACACCCGCGCTACGAGCCGGCGTGGCTCTCACCGAGTGGGTCCAAATGTCTGGCACGCGCCTAGCGGATGACTCCCAATTCGCCCGGATCCGACGGGCAGGCTTCGACCATATACGCGTGCCAGTCGACCCGCTGCTCTTCGGTTGGACTTGGCGCCCCGGCGCGAGGCTGCGCGACGAGGGCCGGCTCCGGGCGGGCATCGTCGCTGCCGTCCGTGCCGGCCTCGACGTGGTGGTCGACTTCCACCCCGACGATGCGGCCTCGCGGTGGATCGAGAACGACCCGAGCGGCGAGGAGGCGGTCGTAGAACTCTGGGAAGCCCTCGTCACCGCGCTGGCGCCGCTCGGACCCGAGCACCTCGCGTTCGAGGTGATGAACGAGCCCCAATTCTACCGCCATGCAGATCGCTGGGCGAGGATGCAGCATGCCGTACTCGCAGCCATCCGCGCGCGTGCGCCGCACCACCTTGTCGTCCTCACCGGCGCGCAGGGTGGATCGGGCGCCGGCCTGATGGCCCTCGCGCCGGAGGCGGATCGGAACGTCGAATACACCTTCCACTTCTACTTGCCCTACGTGTTCACCCACCAGGGCGCGAGCTGGATGGCGGACGACCCCAACACTGCCGCCACCTGGGTTCGCGGACTCGCGTACCCGGCGGCACGCGTCTCCGAGGCAACCCCTACGTTGCTCCCGGAGCGCCGCTCGTTCGCGGCGCGCGAGGTGGCCAAGTACCTGGCGGACGGCTGGGACGCCGGACGCATCCGGGCGCTGTTCGAGCCAGTGGCGGGTTGGGCGAGAGCCCACCATGTCCGCGTGGGCTGTGGGGAGTTTGGAGTTCTCCGGGCCTACGTCGATCAGGCCTCGCGCTACCGGTGGATGAAGGACGTCCGCACGACGGCCGAGGCCAACACCATGGGGTGGACGGTTTGGGACTACGCGGGCGCCTTCGGGATCACGGCCGAGTCGCCCGGCGGCGGGTCCGCCTCCGGCGCCATCGAGCCGCAGGCGGTCGACGCGCTCGGGCTCGCGGACCAGGGACGCGGTGGGCCGTGACCGCTTCGGAGAGGCGCCTGGGGGTGCTGCCGCTGACGCTGTTCACCGGCGGAATCCTCCTCTACCTTCTCGTGTCGCCGCCGCTCCTCACGGCACTGAACATCCCTTACGACGCCCCGAAGGGTAACTTCGTATTCAAGCTTCACCCCGGGACCTACGTCGTATTCCTCGCCTTCGCCATGGCCCACCTCACGCGCGGGAACCCGCTCACGAGCCTATGGCGATCCATGGCGGGTGCGAAGCAGATCGCGCTCTACGGCATGACCGTATCGTGCATTTTCCTTTACGAGCTCGCGCGCTTCGGGACCTCAGGGCCGGCGTTCATCATCGACACGCTGCTCATGCCCGCAGTCTGCGCGCTGTTCCTGCAGCTCGTCGATCGGCGGATGCTGCGTTTTTTTCTCGGCCTCGTCATCGCCGTGGTCACGATGAACGCCGCCCTCGGCATTGGCGAGTCGATCCTCCACCGGCGGATCGTCCCGTACACGGTGTCCGGCGGCGTCGTCCTCAAGGAGGACGCCTTCCGATCCACGGCGCTGATGGGCCACCCGCTGGTCAACGCGCTGATCACAGGAACGACGCTCTTTTTTTGCCTCGCCTTGCCGCTGAACGCGCTGTTTCGCGGAGCGCTCATGGGCATCCTTTTGCTGGGCCTCCTCTCGTTCGGTGGGCGCACGAGCCTCGCCATCACCTCGGTGGTGCTTGGAGTCTACCTGGCTTACGGGGCGTTGCGCCGCCTCCTGGCGGGCCAGCTCAGCTACGTGCAGATCACGGGGGGCCTGGTCGGTGTTTTCGTCGGTCTCGGAGCGCTTGCCGGCGCAGTGCTCTTGACCGGAGTCGGCGAGCGGATCTTCTCGCATATGAAATGGGATCGGAGCGCCGACGTCCGAATCCACGTCTGGCTGGCGCTGAGGTACATGAGCCGCTCGGATATCCTATTTGGAATCTC
>CAZVPE010000527.1:0-2352 GCA_964628155.1 uncultured Polyangiaceae bacterium
TGAGCTGCGTCTCGCCCTTGGGCGTGATCTTGCCGACCAGGATGTCGCCCGGCTTCACTTCCGCGCCGATGCGTACGATCCCGCTCTCGTCGAGATCTTTGAGGGCCTCTTCGCCGACGTTCGGAATGTCGCGCGTGACCTCTTCCTTGCCGAGCTTCGTGTCGCGCGCGACGCACTCGAACTCTTCGATGTGGATCGATGTGAATACGTCGTCCTTGGCGATGCGCTCGCTGACGAGGATCGAGTCCTCGAAGTTGAACCCTTGCCACGGCATGAACGCGACGAGGACGTTCTGCCCGAGAGCCAACTCGCCCATGTCGCAGCTCGGACCGTCCGCCAAGACGTCCCCCGCTTTCACGCGGTCGGCGGCACGAACGATCGGGGCCTGGTTGTAACAGGTCGATTGATTGGACCGCTGAAACTTCATCAGCGGGTAGATGTCCGGAATTTCCGGCTTGTCGCTGTCGGGGCGAACGACGATCCGGGTCGCGTCGACGCTCTCGACCACCCCGTCGCGTCGCGCAAGGGTGCACACGCCCGAGTCGCGCGCGAGCTTGCCTTCCATGCCCGTCCCCACGAACGGGGCATGGCTCCGAATGAGCGGGACCGCCTGGCGCTGCATGTTCGCGCCCATGAGCGCTCGGTTCGCGTCGTCGTGCTCGAGGAACGGCACGAGCGCCGCGGCGACGCTGACCATTTGATTCGGCGACACGTCCATCAATTGGATCATGTCGGGGGTGACCATGTGGAAGTCACCGTTGAGGCGGGCGCTGACGAGGGCTTCCTTGAACTTGTTACGCTCGTCGAACATCGCCGACGCCTGCGCGATGTACTTCCCCTCTTCTTCGAGCGCCGAGTACCACGAGACGTCGTCGGTGATCTTTCCCTCGGACACGCGCCGGTACGGCGTCTCGACGAAGCCGAATTCGTTGACGCGCGCGAATGTCGACAGCGACGCGATGAGGCCGATGTTCGGTCCCTCCGGCGTCTCGATCGGGCAGATGCGGCCGTAGTGCGTCGGGTGAACGTCGCGCACTTCGAACCCGGCGCGCTCGCGCGTGAGACCCCCGGGGCCCAGCGCGGAGAGACGGCGCTTGTGCGTCACTTCGCTGAGCGGATTGGTCTGGTCCATGAACTGCGAGAGCTGCGAACTCCCGAAGTACTCCTTCACGACCGCGCTCACGGGCTTCGCGTTGATGAGGTCGTGCGGCATCAGCGTGTCGATTTCTTGCGACATGCTCATGCGCTCTTTGATGGCGCGCTCCATGCGCACGAGGCCGATGCGGTACTGATTCTCCATCAGCTCACCGACGGCGCGAACGCGGCGATTGCCCAAGTGGTCGATGTCGTCGACCGATCCGCGGCCATTCTTCAGCTCGATGAGGTGACGCACGGTCTCCAGGATGTCCTGGGGCGTGAGCACCGCCGTATCGAGCGAGGGCCGCTGGTCTTCGGCCAAGTCCCGATAGAATTTGTAGTTGAGCTTGAGGCGCCCGACCTTCGACAGGTCGTATCGCTCCGGGTTGAAAAACAAGTTGTGAAAGAGAGTTTTCGCCGTTTCGAGCGTGGGCGGGTCCCCCGGACGCAGGCGGCGATAGATCTCCATGATGCCGTCTTCGGTCGTCTTGACCTTCTCGGCCAGAAGCGTGTCGCGCAGGTACGAACCGACGTTCAAGCCGTCGATGAAGAGGATCTTGAACTGCTCGATGCCCGCCTCGCGAAGCTTCTCGAGCTTGGCCTCGGTCACCTCCTCGTTCACCTCGAGAACGACTTCGCCCGTCTCCTTGTCCACGACGTCGTGCGCCGCGACCTTGCCCACGAGCTCCTCGGCGTCGGCCGGCAGCCGATCGACCTTCGAGTCTCGGAGCTTCTTGATGGCGGCTTTGGTGAACTTCGTGTTCTTCTTGACGATGACTTCGCCGCCCACTTTGATGTCGCGGGTGGCGCGCTGCCCCGGCAAGAGATCGAACTCGACGCTCTTCGAGTACTTTCCGCCCTTCTCGAGAAAGACCTCCTCCGTGTTGTAAAAGTAGTTGAGGAGGTCCTGAGTCGAATAACCGAGCGCCCGCAAGAGTACGGTCGCGTGCATCTTGCGGCGGCGGTCGATGCGGACGTAAATAATGTCTTTCGGGTCGAACTCGAAGTCGAGCCAGGAGCCGCGATACGGAATGATGCGAGCGCTGTAGAGAACCTTGCCGCTCGAGTGCGTCTTTCCCTTGTCGTGGTCGAAGAAGACGCCTGGGCTGCGATGGAGTTGGCTGACGACGACACGCTCAGTGCCGTTGATGATGAACGTGCCGGTGTCCGTCATCAGCGGGATCTCGCCGAAGTAGACCTCCTGCTCCTTGATGT
>CAZVPE010000528.1:0-2328 GCA_964628155.1 uncultured Polyangiaceae bacterium
GGGAGCCGGAAGTACGGCCATTGGGGGGCCCCCATGTGCTGGGGGATCATCGGGATGAACGCCCATTTGATGCCGACGACAGGGACCGTCCTTTACTGGGACAGGCTCGGCAACGTGGCCTCGTGGGACCCATCGACCGAAGTGAGCACGCCCGTCGACGGGCCCGGGTTCGATCTCTTCTGCGCCGGGGAGGCGTTCCTTCCCGACGGCCGGTTGCTCATGGCGGGCGGAGACGACTCGCCGATGGGTGCGCCTCCGCTCGATGGAATCGGAGTCCCCAACCTCACGGCGTACGACCCGCTCCAACCGTTGCCCTGGCAGTCGTTGCCGGTCATGAATGCACCGCGATGGTACCCGACCGTGACAATACTCTCCAACGGGACCGCGCTCATTTTGTCGGGCAGTCTCGACTTGATGTTCGACAAGAACACCCTGCCGGAGGTCTACGATCCGAAGACGAACGCACTCCGGGACCTCACCGCCGCGGTCGACAACGTCGTCGTGGCCCCTCATCCGCTGGGCGGGGCTCTCTATCCGTGGATGTTCGCGGTGCCGAATGCGAAGGCCGTAAAAGTCGGGCCAGACGTCGACACGTGGACTCTGGATACGACGGCGCTCGGAGCGTGGACGCGCGGCCCGGACCGCATCGACCCTACGGGGGCGGTCCGTGATTACGGCTCGGCCTCGCTCGTCGGACGACAGGCTTACGTCTTCGGAGGGGGAGGGGCCCAACCCGCGGGGCCTGCGCCGGTCAACGCCGTCGATTCGCTCGACGTCTCGACGCTCACGTGGACGGCTCAGCCCCCGATGTTCATCGGCCGGCGTCAGCACACATCGACCGTGCTCCCGGACGGTCGAGTCCTCGTGACGGGGGGAACCTACGGCCCAGGGTTCAGCGACCTCGACACGCCCGCGACGCCCGCCGAAATCTTCGACGGGACGGCGTGGACCCTGCTTCCGGCCGAGATCGCGCCGCGGGGTTATCACTCGAGCGCGCTGCTTCTGGCCGACGGACGCGTCATCGTGTCGGGCGGCGGCGAGGGAGCCGGAGTGACGAGCATCCAGAGCACCGCCGAGACGTACTATCCCGACTACTGGTTCAAGGTCCGGCCGACCCTATTGGCCGCTCCCACGAGAATCACCTACGACGCGACCTTTCAAGTGCAGAGTTCTGCACCGGTCGGAAAGGTGACCTTGATTCGGTTCCCATCCGTGACCCACGCCTTCAATCAGAACCAACGATATGCGGAGCTTTCGTTCGAATCAGCGACCGCGGCAGGGACACTCGTGAACACCGCGGTCTCCTCCGATGGGTGGGTCCCGCCCGGGCACTATCTCCTCTTCGTGCTCGACGAGAACAACGTTCCGTCCGTCGGCGTGACGGTGCAAATCGGCAATTGATCCGTGGCCGCCGTGCGCGGCCGTTGCCTCGCACGACGTCTTGCCGGAGCCCGGACCTCTCCACGCGATCCGCGACATGCGTGTCGCGCGCTGGCACAGGGTGGCTCGTTCAGCCCCGCTCGGGGCGCGGGCTTTGTTCGCGCACGGCCCCGCGTCGCGTTCTTGCATCGCTTGCGCCGCCGCGACCAACCGAGGAGAGAGCCATGACCGCGTTCCGAACGTCCCTAGCCTACGCGTGCGCCGCGTGGTTCGCGATTCCGGCGTTCCTCGTCTGCGCCTGCGGGGGCCGTGATCTGGC
Source organism: uncultured Polyangiaceae bacterium (assembly GCA_964628155.1). GTDB lineage: Bacteria > Myxococcota_A > Polyangia > Polyangiales > Polyangiaceae > Palsa-1150. The sequence continues at coordinate 1,700 of CAZVPE010000528.1, forward strand.
CGGCGTCCGCGGTTCCTTCGGCGACGCAGGAGGCCAAGCCGCCGGCGGGGACGGCGCCGCAACCAACGGCGGCAGCGGTTCCGGCGGCGCAAGCCCGGTGCTTGGTTCCGGCGCCTCCGGCGGCGGGGCAATCAGCGGGCCTCCGGGCGAGAGCTCTCCGACGGTCACCGAGCCTCCGAGCGACGCCGCGGTCCCGGAGCCCGTCTTCGTCGCTCCGGTAGCCACGCGGCTCGTGGACGACATGCTCCATCTCGCGCCCGACGGGCCGGGCATGACAGGCGCGTGGGGCACGTACTCGGATCGCGCCGTCTCGTGGTCCGAGCCGCCCATTCTCACGAGCGACGCGGGGTCGCTCGTCCCCGCCGACAGCACGCCGGTGTTCGCCGTGACCGACGGCGGCGGCCCCGTCTACGAGGACGCCGCCCAACCGTATCGACGATTCTCCGGGGCGGGCGAGATCGCGTGGGGAGCCGGTTTGGGCCTCAACTTCGCAGGTGCTCCGCCCGACGGGGGGCCGATCTCGTTGAACGCGTGCAGCGAAGGCGTCATCTTCGATGTGGACGCGGGCGATCACGACTCGCTCGTGCAGGAAGCCTTCGACGCTTCGGGCTGGTCGGGAATTCAATTCT
>CAZVPE010000529.1:0-2307 GCA_964628155.1 uncultured Polyangiaceae bacterium
TCGGCGCGCTCGATCTTCTGGATGAGCGAGCGGAGCTTCACGACGACCTTGTCGATCGTCTTCTTGTTGAGGCGCATCTCCTCGAGCGTTTCGACCATCTTTTGGCGGTTGGCGTCTATCTCCGCGTCAACCGCCTTTCTGCGGGACGGCGCGCACGCCGCCAGATTCTCTTTGAGGTCCTGCGCGACCTTCTCGAGATGCTTGACCTTGTCGATCAGGCGCAGAATGCGGCGATCGGCCTCTTCTTCGTCGAACTCCGCGTTCTCGTCGTCGGCGTCCCGAATGATGTCTTTGACGCGGATCTTGTGCTTTCGGAGCTTGTCGCCGAGATCGATGATCTCGCGCACAGCCACCGGCGAGTTCAAAATCGCGGAGAGCACCATGTGCTCGCCGGTTTCGATACGCTTGGCGATCTCCACCTCGCCTTCGCGCGTGAGGAGCGACACGCTCCCCATCTTGCGCAAGTACATCCGCACCGGGTCGTTGCTCTTCGAGTAGTAGCCGTCGAGCTCCTCCTCGTTCTTCGAAGGCGGCGACGATGTCTCGCGCTCGCGGGGAGCCTTTTGCTCCGCCTGCTCGTCCGCGAGGCGCTTGGGCGCGATCTTCACCTGGGTGGCCGCGTCGACGATCTCGATGTCTTCGTCGCCGAGTACACCCAGCACGTCGTCCATCTGATCGGCCACGATATCGGCCGGCAAGGCATCGTTTACCTCGTCGTAGGTGAGAAAGCCTTTCGACTTGCCCATCTCGATGAGCTGCTGGACTTCCTTCCGATCACGATTCTTCGTCGCCATCGCTCCCTCGGTGCTTCTGCCCCAATCGTGCTCGGGCGCCTAGCGATGCGCCCAAGACTCGTGTTCCCGTCAGGCCTTGTCGCTCGCGAACGATCGAGTCCGCATGTCGCGCGAGCTCGAGCTCCGTGTCCCAGTCGCCGACGATCCGATGCTGCTCACGGACAATCTCGTTTGCCTCTCGCGCGATGTTGCTGTCTCGGAGCTTTTTCTCGTTCGCGCTCACTGTGGCACGCGCCTCGTCGATCGTGTCGTGTACGGGTGCGGCCAAACGCGCGGACGCGAAGGCTTGGATCGCCGGAGGCATTTGCGCAAGGAATTCGGAACTGTCCAAGACTTTTTCGCCCGCCACGTTCAAGCGCATCGACTGCCCGATAGCCGCCACGATCCGTGCCGACTCCCCCTCGAGGAGGTCGAGAACTCCCTGAATCTGAGAATCATCCAGAAGCACGGGAAAATCGAGGAGGGCGCCGATGATTGCCTTGCGCTCGTCGAGCCCGGGGCGACGGGGTCGAATTCGCGCCTCGGAGGGTCTCGGCCGCGCGTACACCTGCACTTGGGCGTTGGCGGATCTCGATGCGGCCATGACTCGTCGCCTGAGCGCACCCCAGGCATTGGGCGCGGAGCGTACCAGATCGAGACGACTCGCCGCGTAATCGGCGTAGGCTTCGAGCATTCCACGGACGATCGGGTCCTTCTGTCGCTCGATGATCGTGGCCACCCTCGTCGCGCGCGCGGCCCGTTCGACCATGTCCGCCGCGTTGAACGTCGGATCGAGCTCGACGTCGATCAGATACTCGAAGAGTCCCCTTGCTTGCGAGAGGACGTGTCGCAGCGCAAGGTCTCCCTTGGTTCGCACGAACTCGTCCGGGTCGGTCTTGTCGGGCAAGAGGGCGACTCTGGCGTCGAGCCCGGCCTCCTCGCACGGCCCCTCGGCCGCACGCGCCGCCTTGCGACCCGCCGCGTCAGCGTCGAAGAGGAGCGTTATCTGTACGGCGAAGCGACGCAGGAGCTTCGCCTGGTCGACGGTGAACGCCGTACCCAACGGGGCGACCACGTTTTCCAGGCCCCGAGCGTGTAAGCTGACCACGTCGAAGTTGCCTTCGACGACGATCGCGTGTTCGGCCCTCCGAATGGCATGGCGCGCTTGCCAGAGGCCGAAAATGTGGCTGCCCTTGGTGTAGATCGGACTCTCGGGCGAATTGATGTACTTCGGCGGCGGATCGCGCGGCGCCGACCCAGCTCTGTCTCGAGGGGCGCCGGTCTCCAAGGATTCCTCCTCGTCGATCGGCGGCAGCGCGCGGCCGCTGAAGGCCACCACGCGCCCGTGGACGTCCACCACGGCGAACATCAACCGGTGACGGAAACGGTCGTAATACCCGGCCCCGCTCGAGCGCGGAACGAGCAAGCCGACACTCTCGGCCACCGCCGGCGACACACCCTGCATCTTCAGAAAAGACGCCAGCCCGTCCCAGGCGGGCGTAGCGTATCCAATTCGGAACGCTTGCACCGCGTC
>CAZVPE010000530.1:0-2293 GCA_964628155.1 uncultured Polyangiaceae bacterium
CGAGGCCTTGTAGAGGAGTGGGTTGGAGAACCCCAACGTTCGCTTCGCGTGCTGCTGCGCGAGCGCGATGACGCCCGCGAACAGCGGGGAGGACAGGCTCGTTCCGCCGATGACGATTTCCTGGTACGTGCCGGTGAGCTGCGAAGTTCCGATGACGAAGCCGGTCACGGGATCGGCGACCATGCTGACGTCGGGAACGACGCGAGCCGGGACGCCGGGGGTGTTGGCAATGCTCGAGGGAACGATTCCCTGCTGATAGGTCGGCTGAGGGAAAAGAATGCTGACCCCGCCTCCGCCGCCGAAATAAAAGAGGCCGGGAGCCGATGGACACCAAACTTCCTCGAAGGAAATCGGTGGCGGTTCGGCGTCGCCTCCGCTTCCCTTGCCCCGTCCGCCGTCGTCCGCGGCTGCGCCGTCGTCCCCGGACGCGTCATCGTCCCCGGAAGCGCCGTCGTCCCCGCCCCCTTCGGACCCTCCACCCGCGCCGGAGCCCGCCTCGGGCGTGCTCGCATCGGACGGATCGGCTCGGTGGCCCAACGCACCACGCGCAATCGCCTTCGACGTGGGCGCTGGACCGCCTTCGGACGGAACTGGACCAGAGCTGTCTCCACCGGCGCCGGCATCGGGCTCCGGCGTGACGACGGGCACATATTCGAGGAAGCTCACGCCGGTTTCCCAGCCCGTCTCCCAGAGCCGCTGACCGAGATTTCCAAGCGCCAGCGACGTCCCGCCGACGGACGTGATCGTCGACAGCGATCCTGGAAAGCTGATTGTCGGATTGCCAAATCCAGCCGAGTCATCCCCGCTGTCGCCGGAAGAAAAGTACAGCCCAATTCCTTTGAGCGCGGCTTGGGTTGCGAGCGCCTCCCAAATGAGGGCGTCGGTGAGGCCGGCTTCGACCTGCGTCTCGTACGAGTTGGACACGATCGTCGCAAGCTTCTTCTCGATGATGAGATTCACGGCAGCGACGAGGTCCTGGTCCGACTGGCTCTGCGCGGCGACCGCGACGATTCGCGCGCCTGGCGCAATCGCGTGCGCGGCCTCGACGTCCAACGTCTGCTCGATGTACCACCCGGGATCGGGCAGGGTGGCCGTCCCCGGAGCCCAGTACGTCGCGAGCTGCGAGGCAGCCAACGGATAGTCGGAATCGTTTTGGGCGGCGTAGGTCTGCACGTCCGAGAGCAGCGTCGGCGACAGGTACGCGTCCACCACGGCCACGGAGACGCCCGTCCCGTCGTTGCCCTTTCGGACGCTCGACGTGAAGCCGTAGGCCTCGCGGATCTGCGAGGGAACGTAGCCGCAGGGTGCGTAGGTGAGAGGGGGATAGCCCGGAGCGTAGGGCGGGTCGACGGTGTCGGGCGTCGAGCCGAACCACTCCGAGCACTGGCCGGTGCCGCCGATGGCGTTCGGCGGAATCGGGGAAACGCCGGCGTCACCGCTTGCGGCCACGGTGGGGGCCTTGATGGAGTCGCGTCGGATGCCCCCGACGACCACGTTGCGCGGCTTCATCTGCAGCGGCGTCGTCAACCCAAGGACCCCGAGCACGGCATTCTCGATGGCATGGGGGACCGTCGGGGGATCGATCGGTGCGCGTCGGAGCTGGCTGTCCACTTGGTAGAGTCCGAGCCGGGTCGAGAACGCGCGGCTGACTTGCGCCGCGGATCCCGTGGCCGCGACGAAGGTGCGATTGGCCGGCACGTGCGTCACCTGGAGACCGCTGGCTTCGAGGTGCGCGCGAACGGCCGCGACGTCGGCGTCGCTCGGCCCGTACTTCGCGTCGAACTCGGCGTCGGTAAGAAAGCGCCCGTACTGGGGGCTGTCTGGGTCGCTGATGGCGGCGAGCTCGGCGGCCGCGGCCGCCGTATCCTTCGTTTGGAGGTGCACCTGGATCGCGATCGGCTCGTCGTCGGCCACTCGACCGGCGAGGCGCGCGGAAGTCGCCCAACTGGGATGCGCCACGACGCGCCGAACACTCATGATCTTGGGCGAAGCGTGCGACGCCGACGTGCTGCCGCCCGACGAACAAGCAGCGACGCCCAGCGCCGACAACAAAGAGACGCAAGTGAGCCCCGAATGCATACGCATGGACATTTCCGAACCTCGCGGTTGTTTGGCAAATTGGATCGTGCGCTCACCGATCGTGGGGGCGCTCCCCCCGCCGCTTCCATTCGCAAACGCAGGCCTCCGCGGATCGGTCGGCGACCTCGCGCCACCTAAACGCCGTCCGAAGCGATGCGTCAATTGCAGTCGCTTACCGTCGGAGGCATGATGTCCAGATTGCAAGCGAGCGGAT
>CAZVPE010000531.1:0-2268 GCA_964628155.1 uncultured Polyangiaceae bacterium
CGCGGTCATCTCCTTAGCGTCGTGTCGCCTTCACTTCACGGCCACTTCGCCGCGGCCGACGCGAGGGTCCGCCATGAGGCGCTCCTCCGACCGGCGGCGTGACAGGAGTGCGTCGAGCGACCAGAGTCCGGCGCCAACAGCGACCAGGAAGACGCTCGCCATGAGCATGGTGAAGTCGAGACGCGCCTGATAGGCGAAGGCCCAGAAGCCGGTCTTCGGCATGGCAGCGACGGGCTCTGGCCCCGGCCCGAAGAGCAGAGGGAACTTGGTCGTCACCAGCGCGACGACCATGTCGATGGCGAGCGGCAACGCCGCCAGTCGAACGAAGAGGCCAAGCACGAGGAGAGCGCCGCAGACGACTTCGGTGGTGCCGACGAAGGTTGCGAGCTGGGTCGCGGCCGGCAGACCGAGCTTGGCGAAGCGTGCCGGGCCTTGATTGTCGAACAAGAACTTGACGATTCCGGAGGAGAGGAACACTCCTCCGACAGCGAAGCGCACGAGAAACGTGGCGGGTGACGCCTGACCTACACTAGGGCGTAGAATGAAGGTCGCGATATCCCGAGCGCGCAGGGTGAAAGACTTGGCGTGAGGTAGGTTCATGATCTTTGGTACACGCCCAAAGGGAGAACGGATTTGATCCATCGCAAGTCCAACTGCAATGAACTGGGCCCGGCCGAGCGTGACCCTGAGACCGAGGCCGAGCCGGGTCGATTCGCGGAGGCTCCATGACCATGCGGGCGCTCCAGTTCAGCCAATTCGGCGACCCGTCGCGGCTTTCCTTGGTCCAGCTGCCCGAGCCGAGAGGCGACGAGGCAACGGCGATCGTCCGTCTCCTGGCCGCTTCCGTCAACCCGAGCGACGTCAAGAACGTCGCGGGCTCGATGGAGGGGACCACGCTGCCGCGCGTTCCGGGTCGCGATTTTTCCGGTGTGGTCGAGCACGGCCCGAGCGGTTGGGTCGGGGCCGAAGTGTGGGGCACGGGTGGCGAGATAGGCTTTACCGTCGACGGGACGCATGCCGACCGCATCGCCTTCCCAATCGCGGCCCTGGTCCGAAAGCCGCGCAATCTCGCGCACGGCCCAGCCGCGGCGGTGGGTCTCAACTTCGTGATCGCTTGGCTCGGGGCAGTGACCTACGCGGGCGTCAAAGCGGGTGAAACGATGGTCGTGGTCGGCGCCGGTGGCGGCGTCGGCGGAGCCGTCATCCAAATCGCCAAGGCCCGCGGTTGCCGGGTGATCGGAGTCGATCTCCAGCCTCCGCCAACCGAGTCGCCCGCCGGCGAGCTCATGGACGCGTTCGTTCCCACGACCGGTGATTTCCCCCTCGAGGTGAGGCGGCTGACCGACGGGCGAGGCGCCGAGGTCGTCTTCGACACGGTGGGCGGCGTGATGTTCGAGCCATCGCTATCCGCGATTGGCCATCGCGGGAGGCTAGTTGAAATCAGCGGCACGGGAAAACGTCGAGTCGAGTTCGACCTCGTGGACTTCTACCACAAAGAGGGCCGCATCTTCGGAGCCGATAGCCGCAAACTGGACACGCCGGCCTCGGCCGAGATCCTGGCCGACCTGGTGCCGGGGTTCGAGAAGGGGCTCTACCGCGCGCCGCTGATTGCCGAAACGCACCCGCTCGCCGACGGCATCGCCGCCTACCGCTCGGTGGCGAACGGCACGCGGGGACGCGTCGTGCTCGATATGAGTCGCTGATCCGTTACGACTCCTGTCGAGACACCCAAGAAATCCCACCCCGGTGCAGAAGATCACGTGCGCGGCGTGACGGGAACCCGCCAAATCTCGCGCGCATATCCCTTGATGGTCTCGTCGCTCGAGAAGCGTCCCATCCCGGCGATGTTCCGCAGCGCCATGCGCGTCCAGCGCTCCGGTTCGCGATAAGCCGCCTCGACCTCTCGTTGAGCCGCCGCATACGCGGGGTAGTCGGCCAAAACAAGGAATGGATCGCGGGTCAAGAGCGCGTCGACGACCGGGCGGTGCCGCCCCGGATCCCCCATGGCGTACGCACCGCCGGCGATCGCTTCGATCGCCCTGCCGAGGTCGACATCGGCGCGGCAGGCGGCGCCCGGGTCGTAGCCCACGCGCCGGCGCGCCTGGACTTCGTCGTCGGTCATGCCGAACACGAAGAAGTTCTCGGCCCCGACCGCCTCGCGGATCTCGATGTTGGCGCCATCCAGCGTGCCGATCGTCAGCGCGCCGTTGAGGGAGAGCTTCATGTTGCCCGTGCCCGATGCTTCGGTACCGGCCGTCGATACCTGCT
>CAZVPE010000532.1:0-2261 GCA_964628155.1 uncultured Polyangiaceae bacterium
CAATCTCACGGCAGCATCCTTCCGGATAATCCGAGGGGGCGAATTCCTCTACGACCCTTCCTACTTGGTCCCTTGGTACCGGAGTGGCGACGCCCCCTCGTTCCGAGCCAACGATGTGGGGTTCCGCTGCGGCAGGACTCCTTGATTGGGCGCATGCGCCCTTCCCGTGTCCGCGCCACGGTCCCAATCTGGTCTGCCCCGGCCCCACGCACGAAACGAAGAGCGCCGTTCGTATGCGCACACGCGCGCACGAACAGCGCTTTGGAATCCGTAGCCTTCCCGGGGGTCAGGTGAGTCCGGTCAGCGGAGTCGTGCCATTCATTCCGAACGTCTTCGCCGGAACCCCGAGCGCGTTGAGCATGGCGATGAAGAGATTTGCCTGCGGGTCGCTATTGTAAATCGCGTGACGGCCCGTCTTGAACTTGCCGCCTGCACTGCCCGCCAGCAGAATCGGCTTGCCCGTGGGCGCCGTGAAGTTGGCGTACGTCGTGGCACCTTGGTTGTGCGCATTGCCGTCCGATATCTCGGTCGACAGAAAGATGAGGCTATTGTCGAGAACGGTGCCGCTACCTTCCGAAATGGCGTCCAACTTCTGAAGGAAGGCCGAAAATAAGCCGATCTCCCACGCTTCGATCTGGGCGAGCTGCAGGCCGGCCGTGACGTTTCCGTTGTGGTGCGACAGGCTGTGATGGTCCCTGTTCACCACGGGCGTCAGCCACGGGAAGCTCGAGTACGAGGAATGGCCCCCGTTCATCTGCTGATAGTTGATGACCCGCGTCGCGTCGCACTGGAACGCGAGCGCCATGAGATCTGACATCGTATTGGTGTAAAGGTTGGGATCGTAAATCTTGAGTCCGAAACCGTTCGTGTCCGGCCCCACCGTCATCGTGGGCCGCGCGAGTGTTCCCGGGCTGCACGTCGAGGTCGTCGTCTGTTGAACCGCCAACTCGGCGGCGCGAACGGCAGTCAAGTACTGATCGAGCTTGCCCTGATCGGTCTTCCCGAGCTTTCCCTGCAAGGTCGTGGCTTTCGACAGAACGTCGTCGAGGACGCTCTTGCTGAGCGCCTTTCGTTGAGCGATTGCTGCCGTGGCGGCGGGGGTGGCGGCCGTCGTGGCCGTAGTGCCGGAAAACAGCTGATCAAAAATGGTATCGGGATTCACGATCGGCGGTAGCGGCGTGGTCGTGTTCGCCCACGACGTCGTGCCGTTGTAGACGGCCGGATACTGCACGTCCGAGAACGTCCCGTCGGTCCCGCTAATTTGCAGCGACGGGATCCGCGTCGCGTTGCCGAGTGCCTGGGCGTAAACTTGATCGACGGAGATCCCCATTCCGATCGCCGGCTTCGTCCCTTGCATGCAGGTGGTCATGCCGGGGGGGCCGCAGCCGTGGGAACCCTGGGAGTTGACGCATGGAGCGTTCGTAATACCCGCAAAGACGAGGACCTTGCTCTTCACGGGGGCGAGCGCCGTCAAGGTCGGCGAGAGCGTGTAGTTGACACCCGTATCGGTTGGGAACCAGCTCGGCCCCCAAACTCCACACGCGATGAACCAGGTCATGAGCCGCAGGGGCGGCGAGGCCGCTTGGGCGCGTGCTTCCGAGGTCGTCAGCAGCGACTCCAGCATCGGCAGAGCGACGCACGCGGCGGTCCCTCGCAGGACCGTGCGGCGAGGCACGACGATTCGCGTCGGATTGCGCTGTTCCGCGGCCAGCGCCTTGGGATCGAAGGACACGTTCTTGTCATGGATACGCGTGATGCTCATGGCATTTTCTCCTAGATCTCTCCGCGGCGCATGCGGAACGTGTCGCTTGCGACGACATTCATGAGGACATCCCGGACGCCGAGGCTTCCGGAAGTGCTCGCCGTGATGTCCGTGAGGTAGGGCGCGTCCGTCGTCAGGAGTGTCCTGCCGAGGGCGTAGCTCAGCGCGTTCTGCGCGACGCACGACGGGAACCGCGGATCGGCGGCAACCGTCGCCGCGAGTTGCACGGCCCCCACGAACGTGGGGCCGCTCTGTCCGGCCGGGAGATTCGGCTCTGCAATCGCGCCCGTGAGTTCGCCGAAGGCGTCGATCGCCACGCCGTTGTCGGTCGTGCGATAAGCGCCGACCGCGTCGTAGTTCTCCATGGCGAGGCCGATGTTGTCGATGCTGTTGTGACAGGCGCCGCACGACGGGTCCGCCCGATGCTGCGCGAGGATCTGCTTCTGCGTGCCGCTCACCATGGTGGTGGGGAAGGGCGGCACGTTTGCCGGAGGTGCCG
>CAZVPE010000533.1:0-2205 GCA_964628155.1 uncultured Polyangiaceae bacterium
GGCCGATCGTCCTGGACCAGCTCCGCCACGCGGACGTCGCCCAATGGCGCGTCCGCATGGCGGAGAAGATCAACGCGGGGACCTACTCGCCCCACACGATCAACGGTCACCTCAACGTGCTGCGCGTGATCCTGAAGGCGGCGGTCATGCAGCTTGAGCTGCCCCGCAACCCGATGGAAGGCATTCGTAACTTCGATACGAGCGAGCACGTCTACACGGAGGAGGAGCCCAACTCCTTGACCGTGCAGGAAATGCCGCGCTTCCTTTCGAAGATGCGGGAGCTTTGCCCGCAGCACTTCGCTTTCGTTTGCTTGGGATTCTTTCTGGGGCACCGCCCCTCGACGCTGCGCCCGCTGCGCCGATCGGGAGCGACCCCGGACGTTCTCCTCGAGCAAGGACTGCTTCTCATCCGGCAGTCCCACACCGAGGGCGACGAGGTGATGGCGACGACGAAGACCAAGACCCGGCAGCAGATCACGCTGCCGCCCCTCCTGGTCGATGTCCTTCGCTGGCACATCGCCACGCAGCTCACGACGCCCGAGCAACAGGCGTCTGAGCTGCTCTTTCCCGCCGAGGACGGCGGCTTCAGGAGCCGGTCGGCGCTCAAGAAGCCGTTCGTCGCCGTCGCAACCGCCATCGGCCTCACGAAGCACGTGTCGCCAAAGGCCATGCGCCGGACGTTCCAGGACCTCGCACGCGCGGCCGAGGTCAAGGACATCGTGACCCGAGCCATCTCGGGCCACGCGACGGAGACGATGCAGCACCACTACTCGACCGTGGCGGCCGACGAGAAGAAGCTCGCCATCGCCAAGGTCATCGAGCTCGCCGGAGCGCGCGAGGCCATCGCGCGCGGGGCGTCAGCCCGAGGTGGTGTGCAAGGTGGTGTGCATGACCAAAATCCGACCCCGGACACGAAAAAAGCGGTTCGCGAATTTCGCTAACCGCCCGCTTTTACTTTGCTTTCTTTGTAGGCACGACTGGGTTCGAACCAGCGACCCCTACCGTGTCAAGGTAGTGCTCTACCACTGAGCTACGCGCCTAACCGACCGCGTGGGTAGGTAGCCTCTCGACGGCTAGGCTGTCAACCGGCCGGCACGGGTCCTCACACGGGCCCACCAGGGCGCCTCCGATGGTACCGTGGCGCCTTCAAGAACGAGGAGCCCCGCGATGGAGAGCCGGTACGATCCCGACGCAGCCGCGCGCGTTGTCGAAGCGCTCGCGTCCCGGGCGTCCGAGCTTCTCGCCCAGCGCACGTATTCCGCGCGGCTTCTCGGGAACAGTCCGTCGCTCGCGCTTCACGGTACGGCCGTCACCTCGGTAAAGGTTACGGTGCCGACGCTGCTCGGCGAGACCACCGAGGTGCTCTATGTCAAGCGCGCCGGCTGCGACATGGCCTCTATCGAACCGGAGGATCACGTCGCGCTACGCCTCGAGCCGCTGCGAAAGTTGCGCTCGCTGAGCGCGCTGCCCGAATCGGCGATGCTCAACGAGCTCCGCGCAAACCGACTGGACGCTTCGGCCGCAAACCCCAGCGTGGAAGCCCTGCTGCATGCGTTCTTGCCTGGTCGCTTCGTCGATCACACGCACGCCGACGCGATTTTGGCGCTTTGCGACCAACCGGACGGCGAGCGGGCGTTCACGGCGCTCTTTGGCCATGCCGTCGTCTGGGTGCCCTACGTCATGCCAGGGTTCGCGCTCGCCAAGCGATGCCTGGACGTCTTCGAACTGATCGCCGCGCGCGAGGAGCCGGTGATTATGGCGATCGAAAAGTACGGTATTGTCACTTGGGGGCCGACCGCCAAAGAGACTTACGAGCGAACGATCGACGCGGTTTCGCGCGCCGAACGCTACATCTCGACGAGGAGCCGTGCGTCCAGCCCTCCGCCGCCCAGCGCGCGGGCCCACGCGAACGACGTACAAGTCCTTCCTCGTCTGCGCGGCGCCCTTGCCAAGCTTGCCGGGGATCCCTTCGAGCGAGGCCCTATCATTCGCACGCGTGCGACGCCGCCCGTTCTGTCGTTCTTGGATCGGCGCGACGCAGCGGAGCTCGTCAAGAGGGGCTGCGCGATGCCCGACCACGTCCTTCGCACCAAACCCGCCGCGCTGTTCATTCCGAACCCGGCCTGCTCCGACCCAGGGAGGCTCGGGCTGCAGTTCGAGCGAGCGATCGCCGAATATGGAGAGCGATACGACACGTATTTCGAA
>CAZVPE010000534.1:0-2204 GCA_964628155.1 uncultured Polyangiaceae bacterium
GACCAGCATCGCCTTGCAATCGCCCAATGATGCCTGGACGTCGGGAACCTACACCCTTGCGATGGTCGTCGACGGCGCCTCCCAGGAGTGCACGATGCAGATCCCCGATCCTCCCGCTGCCGCTCAGGGGACGTGCTCGGCGACCGGAACGACCTTGAGCCTCGCTCCCATTTGCCCGCTACCCCCAGCCGTTTGCAATGCGGGAGTCTGTAGCCAGACTGTTTCGAGCGCCGACTGCATTCCCGTGTCGTGGAGCAGCTTGGTCTGAATCTCACGGTCGACGGGAACGCGCTGATGAACGAGACCATCGCGCCGAAAGCGACAACGATGGGTAGCGCCGCGTGCGGGACGTGCACCAATGCGTCGGCAACGCTGTCGATTGCGGATGATTGATCTGCGCTTTCCCTCTGAAATTACCGCCAACAACGTTGTCTTGCCCCCGCATCGCCGAGTGGTAGGGTTCCGATATGGGCTGGGTGGGCAGAATCGCGGCGATGGTTGTGTCGGTGGGCGTCGCGTCGTGCAATAGAGGCTCGGCGCCGACCTCCTTCACGGGTTCCACCGCGGAGGGGCAAAGCTGCGGCGAAGTCGGCTACAATTGCAACCAGACCGGCATCACGCTGCAATCGCCGAACGATGCCTGGGCGTCCGGGACTTACACCCTCGCCTTGAACATCGACGGGACCCCGGCTCAATGCACGTTGCCGATTCCTGACCCCCCGCCGACCAATGGCGTTCAAGGCACCTGCGGTCAAGGTTCTGATCTCTCGCTCAGCCTGGTCCCTCTCGAGTCGTGCCCACCGGTTGTTTGTGACGCGGGAGTCTGCGGCGGCACGAGCTGCACCCCGATTCCAGGGCGGTTTCACATTGTGCTCGGGATCAACGGGATGCCCGCCCAGCTCGGTCTCGACCTTTCGCTCAATGGAAACGAGCTTATGAAAGAGACCATCGCGCCGGCGCAGACCACGACGGAGCCCAATGGCGTGGGCTGCGGGACCTGCACCAACGCATCGGCGACGCTGTCGATTGCCGGCGGTTGAACGACCACCCTTCACGTTCTTTGACGCAAACGCGTGTTCGGCGACACGACGGGCGACCCCAGTTCGGACTTCAAGAATTCCTTCACCTCCGGGCTTCCCGTCAACGCCACCCGAATCGACGGATCTGACCCTCCCACCGAGACGGTGAACTCAAAGAACGGGCAGCAACGACGCTCGAGGACGACCCAGTCCGCGATTATCGCCAGCATGGCGTCCTCGTCAGCCACGTGCAAGACGAAGCCGTTCTCGACTTCGACGATCCGAATGACGGCGGCTTCGATCCGCGTTCGCGCCGCCTGGTAACGCTGGCGTTCGTCGGGGGAGAAGACGTTGAGTTGGCAGGCGATGGGGGCGGCCACGGTGAGCGGAACTGTACAGCGGTGGCTCGAGGACGGGTGCGATTACCGTCGAAGGGGGTGCATCCATGCTCGATTCTTCAAGGACCGAGAACCTTCGGACCGCCGATTTGCGGAACTCTCGGGGAGCCGAGGTTTTCCGCGCGGGCGTACGCCAGAATTCGTGGCTGTCCTTGATGGTTGATTGCCCGGGCCGCGACATTGCGATGGGAGGGAACTATCGGTACCCGATAGGCGACAGGAACATTTGAGACCACGTCGGTGTTCTCGCCTAGAGGTCCACCATGGGTAATGTCGGGTTGCCGGAGATTCTGCTCATCGCACTCGTGGCTCTTCTCCTATTCGGCGCCGGTCGAATTGCCGACATCGGCAAGGGGCTGGGGCAAGGCATCAAGAACTTCAAGCAGGGCTTGAGGGAAGCGGACGACGTCGAAGGATGACGTACGAAATAACGCGAATAAAGTCGACTGAAGAGAGGACCTTCGGTTGATCAGCCGCGAGTCTGCCGAGCCTCGTAGCCGCCAAGCTCCCAGCGCCGATTTCACCTTCGCCATGGCGGGCCGCCCTGCAACAGTCAGCTCCCACCGGGACCGACCCGTCGTGCCGCGGCTGCCGCGGCGAACCGCAGGCCAAGTTGGTCGACCAACCGGCTAGATTCAATGGCCCCGGGTCACGCGTCTGCGAGCCGTAAGAGCTTCATTGCTCGTCAGACTTCGCGATTGAGTGAACAAGCGGATCGTTTACCGGGCCCGCAAAAGGTCGTCGGTCGAGGCGCCCTGCGCCGAGGCGGCTGACTACTACGTGCCCC
>CAZVPE010000535.1:0-2189 GCA_964628155.1 uncultured Polyangiaceae bacterium
GGCTTTGGGTCGGGTTGGCCCCCGAATCTCCCTGAGACGGTTCTCCCCGAGACGATGGAGAAGCTGAATCGGTGGCGCCCTCGTCGTTTGCGACCGAGGGCGCCGCATCCGCACTGCCGGTGGTCGCGTCGTCAGTCCCGCCGTCGGCGGTAGAGACCAAGTCGCTCGATCCAGCCAGCCCGTGGGGTTCGTTTCCGAGAATGGCGTTGCACCCGGCTCCCGTGATCACCAGACTCGCCAACAAGGTCCAGGGCGTTCGCTTTACCACTCCGCTCTCCGCCTCTCGTCCTCCGCAGGCGCAAAACCACGGACAAGACCCGCGGCGTCTCTAAGGCTTGAACCGCACAGGAGTCAAGCGGATCGGGGCAACGGAAAGAGTTTCCCCACGGCCGCACACCGAAGTCTGTCACCTGCGCCGATGGGATCTCCCCGCGCCGTCACCGAAGATCTACGAACCGGACGAAACATACTGCGCGCGCCGCGTTCCGGATGTCGCCCGAATGGGTGACGACCGACGTCGTCTTAGGCGCGCGAAACTGTCGCGCCGGCTACGGCAAGGACGGGAGCACCAGCGGGGTGACGCACTTGCAGGCCGCCCTCGACACGACGATGTGGCCCACACCGCGCTGCCCGAGGCCGCGACGCAGACGTGCTCGTCGTTGTCCCGGTCGCGCCCCAACCGCACCGCTAGTGCGGAATACTGGGCCCTGCCACTCGCCGCAACGCCGAGCTGGTGGCATCGCGCTTGCTCAGCAGACGCTCATGACGCCCCGGCAGGCTCTCGCGGTGCTCAAGCGAACAGCCTCCGAATGGGTCGATGACAACGCCCCTTCGCGAGCGGCGAGCCTCGCGTACTACACCACCTTTTCGATCGCCCCGCTTCTGCTCATCGCGGTCGCGATCGCCGGACTCCTTTTTGCCAAAGACGCCGTGAGCCAGCAGGTCTCGATTCAGCTCCGTAGCCTCTTCGGAGATGGCGCGGCACGGGCGATCGCAGACATGATGGCCAGCGCTAGCCATCCGGGCAGCGGCATCATCGCGTCGATCGTCGGCGTCGCCCTCCTCCTGCTCGGCGCGTGTGGCGCGTTCGTCGAGCTACGAGACTCGTTGAACGCCATGTGGGACGTCGATCGGAAGACAACGAGCGGCGTCATGGCGTTTCTTCGCGCGCGCCTTCTGTCCTTCGCGATGATCGGCGTCATCGCGTTCTTCCTTCTCGTCTCGCTCGTTGTCTCGGCGCTGCTCGCCGCCGTGGGCCACTTCGCGAAGGGCAGCCTGCCCGGGGGTGAGGCACTCTTTCACGCGGTCGACATTGCCGTCTCCTTCGGCGTGATCACGATCCTCTTTGCGGCCATCTTCAAGATCCTGCCGGACGCCAAGGTCGCGTGGCATGACGTCTGGCTCGGTGGGGCCGTGACGGCTCTCCTGTTTACGCTCGGCAAGACGTTTATCGGCCTCTACATCGGCAAGAGCAGCGTCGCCTCGAGCTACGGTGCGGCGGGCTCCTTTGCCGTGCTGCTCGTGTGGATCTACTACAGCTCGATGATCGTCTTCTTCGGTGCCGAGTTTACTCAAGTATACGCTCGGGAGCACGGCTCTCTCCGACGCGGTGAGGCGAGGCCGCGGGAGAAGCGCTCGCACCGCGACCGACCTTCGCGCGGAGCTTCGCTACCGTGACGAGCCGTACCCGTCGCCGGTGCACATTGTCACAATCGGCCCTGCGCACGCGCAAGGTGCCACAATCCGGCCACCACTCGCCAAGAATGGACCTTGATCATCTCGATGACCTCCGAGGGAACGCTACCGGACTGAGCCCGAACCTCGAGGCGCGCTTGCACGCATGAATAGCGGGGGCATAGTTCAAATGACGAAAGGGCCGGTCGGGCGGCGGACGGATAGGGTCGCGTCGGACATGGAAAACTCTCCTTACTGTTTGGTCCTGGTTCGGGGTTGGTTCCCAAAAGCGGCTCGTTCAATCGGTAGTGCGTCGTTTCTAGTTGATTCCGCGTCACGTTCGCTTGGCAGAGCGGCATTCCAACGGGTGAAGCGTCGAGTCCAATTGGCGTCGCATCTTATTCGTGAAGTCGAGCCTCCTTTTCGAATCGCAGAGCGTCGTTTCTCGTTGGCAAAGCGTCTCGTTCGATTCGCTTTGCGTCTTTTTTCGTCGGCCCAGCGTCTGGTTCGATTCG
>CAZVPE010000536.1:0-2188 GCA_964628155.1 uncultured Polyangiaceae bacterium
CCCGATATCGTGACCGTTCAGGCTCACGATCAGCCGCTGTTGCGGGACCTTCGGGGGCGCGAGATACGGACGCGCCTCGAGCTCCAGCACGCCCGGCCCGGGCGATGCCAGCGCGAAGCGCACGGTGCCGCCGTCGGCGCCTTGAATCCAGCGGAACTCTCCTTCGCCAGGCGGCCACCCTGCACTGAGGTAGGCGTCTGCTTCGGGAAGCCCGACGCGAAGCCCGTCGCTCGGAATTGGTAGGAACGCCCCCTCGCGGTCGGCTTCTCGATGCCATCGAATTGCCCGCACGGCGAAGCCGAGTTCGCGCTTGTCCACCGAGCCGTCGATGATCGATGGGCTAACTGCATCGGGGGTAGCAAGTTGAAGCACGTTCTCCTCTTGCGGTACGTCCGCCGGAACGGCAAGCGTCCGGGTTGTGTAATCGGTTTCACGAAGCAAGAGAGTGCCGATGACATGGTGATTCATGGTCACGATGAGGCGCTGTTGCGCGACTGCAGGTGCAGCAAGAAAGGGACGCAGCTCGAGCTCCAGAAAGCCGGGTCCATCGGGGCGAAGAGCAAAACGCACGACGGACGCGTGGCGTCCGTTCGTCCAGCGGAACTCTCCTTCTCCGGTCGGCCATCCGCGCTCCAGGTACTTGTCGGCGTCAGCGCCACCCATGCGGAGTCCACCCCTCGGAAGAAGGAAAAAGGGTCCCTCGAGTCCCAACTCACGGTGCCAGCGAATCACGCGCACCGCGACGCCGAGCTCGCGGCGATCCTCTGCCCCGTCGACGGAGAACGGGCTGGCGGCATCGGGAGTACGCAGGCGAAGCAGATTCTCCGCCTTGGCCACCCCCGCCGGAACGGCGAACACCTGGCGCGAGAAACCGCGCTCACGAAGGATGGCGGTGCCAATCTCCTGACCGTTCAGCGACACGACGATTCGTTGCTCGGGCACCTTGGGAATCGCGAGAAATGGACTGGCCTCGATCTCGACAGCGCCTGGGCCGCCTTTGGCCAGCGCGAACCGAACCGAGGAACCCCGATGGCCAAGCGTCCATCGGTACTCTCCTTCGCCGAACGGCCAGCCCCGACCGAGGTACTTGTCGGCCTCGCCGCTGCCCACTCGAAGTCCTTCGACCGGCAGCGGCAACCATGGCTCGTCGGGCTCGACGAAAGGGGCGAGAAACTGCGGGCTTCGCCAGCTCCACAGGCGCCATGTCGCATGATCGATGTCTTCGGGCGCGGCGTTCCACTTCTGGGCTTCGTAGGAGTATGCACCGACGCTGTTGATCGCGATGCTGGCGGCGCACAGCAACGCGACGAGCCCGGCGAGAACGACATCGAGTGGCCGTCGCCGTGACCGGGCGCGGGCGGCGAGAGCCCCGTCGACGGCGATGACGGCGAGGATGGCGAGCCAGGGAATGAGGCTGGCGGTCAGGCGTGCACCGAATGAGTAACCTCCCCACCAGTGAATGAACCCGGCGAGGACGACCAGGTGTCCAATCATGACGAAGGCCGCGAGCGCCACCAAGGACCGAAAGCGGATTATTGCCCAGTACCGAACCAGAAGAAGGCCGATAGCGACGACGGTCGGCACGCAGACAAGGAGCCCGCGGCTGGGGCTGACGAGATTCCCGAAGAAAGCCGACAGCGGCGCGGCGAATTGAAGGCGGCCCGAAGCGTAGTAGTCCGGCAGAATCGTATGAAAATGAAGCCAGGAGTACAGAACGAATAAGCCGAGCCAGCCCGCGCTCGTCAGAAGGAACTTCCAAGCGTCTTTGGGGCGCGTCCAGGCGACGTAGGCGGCCGTGCCGACGAGGACGAGCGCGTTCGTCGGCCGAGTGAGATAGGCCAAGGCTTCGAGCGTTGCGAGCAGACTGAGACTCAGGCGTTCCCTACCGGCCGCCGCACGCAGGAGCAGGAAGCAGGCGAAGCCGACGAGCACGATGCCCCAGGTGTCCGACCACATGGATCGAGATGTGGTGCTGAATACCTGCGTTCCAAAGGCGATGACCAGCGTGACGGCCAGACTCCAGCGCACGGGGAGAAGGAGTCGGGCGGTGTAGAACACCACGACCGAGAAGGCCGCCATAAGCAGATCGGCCTGTCGGGCATCCAGCCTCAGTTCGCCCGTCACGTTGTACGTTCCGTCGGGGCCGACGGCCGATACGCCAAAGAGATGCATGACGGCGACGAAAGGA
>CAZVPE010000537.1:0-2173 GCA_964628155.1 uncultured Polyangiaceae bacterium
GCGCCCGCCTTTCGGGCGAGTTCGAGTACGGCGACATCAGCCCGTCACCGGATCCTCTAGCTAGCTAGCTCGCTACGTTCCCGACAGCCGATCGACCCGCGTTACCTCGGCCGCCCGCCGACCGATGCCACGCGCTCGAGCTCCAAGCTGCGGAAGGGTTCGTCGGCGTCGGGGATCCGCGCGAGAACCCTTTCGGTCGGGCCCGCGTCGGCCGACACGATCGGCAACTGGGCAGGCGCTTGCGTGTCGGAATCCACCAGGCGCCACCCGGAGACCTTGCCTTCGTCGACGAGCTGAAGCCACTTACGACGGCGGCGGATGCGAGCGGCCCCGAGCAGGGCCAACGCGCCAGGCAGGCCGGCCAGCAGCACGAAGTCGCTCGCCTTGGTCCAGAAGGGCACGTGTGCTCCGTATCCGAAGAGCCAGAGAAGACCGAAAGCGGCGTGGGGAATAGCCACCCACAAGGCGGCAGCGGTCAACGCCCGATCGGAATTCTCGTGAGATGGCGACCGCACCAAGGGGTAAAGGACAAAAGCGAGCATTGCCTCCCATATCGCGAGAAGCGTCAGCCCGACCCCAAGCATGAGCGCGGCCACAAGCCCCGCGGCGATTGGGTGGTGCTGCGCCGCCGCCCTGAACGGGGCCATCAGTCCGCTAGCCATCAGGCGGGTGCCCCCGCCGATCAGCATTGAAGCCAGCGCTCCGGCGGCAACGTAGGCAACCGCGTCCCGACGCTTGCGGGCCCTCATGGCAAAGCGGGTTGCGACGTAGGCGCACGCAATGTCGATCACGGCCCAAGCGATGGACCCGCCGTGGTTCCCGGGGCCTTGCGGGAGCAGGACGGCTTTGAGCAGCTGGATGCCCTTTGCACCGACGGCGGCCGCCATCCACACCGCGCTCGGAGATGCAATGGGACGAAAGGGAAGCGCCAGCAGCTTTTTGGTCGATGGGCTCATGAATCAACCTCCTCGGGCACTTATCGGCAGGAGCGGGCCGCCATGTTGCGTTCCTTCGTCGGCCGTTACCTTGCCCAGGGGCTCACGCAGCGAAATCGTCCGGCGAAAAAAAATCGGCCGCCCGACGCAACTCTCTCGGGGCTCGTCCGATTGGGGAGCATCCCCAAGGAGGCGATCATGACCATGTGTGGCGTCGTTTCGAACCGTCTGTTTGCTCCGAGCCCTGCTCTCGAAGAGGTGACCCAACCCGAAGACGACACGCTCACCGTCGACCAGCTCGTCTTGCCGAAGTCGCAAGCGGCCCCCATCGGCGACGGCGGATCGGGTGGCGGAGAGACCTTTTCGGGAGGCGACTCGGTTGGCTGTATGAACTTCTTTGGCGATCTGGGCGCGGCGGTCGGACAGCTCGCCGGAGAGCGGTGGGGAGAAAAGCGACCCGGCGAGCACCTTCGGCCAGGAAGTGGGTAGTCTGGTCGGTTCGCAGCTCGGTAGCATCTGCGATTGGACCTTACCCGGTACGCAGGATCCGGGTCCGGACGCATCGGTTGATCCCCTCCCGGCAGCGGCGCCCCCGCCTTCTTCTACGGACCCGTGCGTCACCCAGGAGCGGGAGGCTCCGGGCAACGCCTGTACCGGGATATCCCAGGAGCCTGCGGGCGCGTCCGCGCCGAACAGCTCGAATGCAACGACTGGAGATACAAGCACGGCCCCGACGACCGGTGCGCAATCGTCCACGTCGACCTCGGCAAACGGATCCGGCTCGCCGAGCGCGTCCAGCTCCTCGAGCACCGCCAACTCCTCCAATGACAGCAACCCGAACTCCTTCTGTTCGTCCAGCATATCCTCGAGTACCCCGAACTCGTCGAACGAAAGCAACAGTTCGTGTAGCAGCCCCACGAACAGCACGTCCTCGAGCGGTGGCACGGGCGGCTCCACGGATACCGGCACCGTATCGACCGACAACCAAACGGGCGGCGTGTGCAGAGACCCCAACAGCAGCAACGAAAACTTCCCCGACCCCGAGGCCGGGGGGGGCGGTAGTCCAAACTCGCGCGTCGAGGCACAGAGCAGTTTGGTCGCCACTTCGAGGGACGACGGAACGGGCGGAAGTCCTCGTGCGCTCAGCGCCTTGTCTTCGCTCGTGGGATTCTCGGGCTCGGCCAATCTCGGCGCCGCGGGCTGGATGATCGGATCCATTCGGGGTTGAGCGCGGTGTC
>CAZVPE010000538.1:0-2156 GCA_964628155.1 uncultured Polyangiaceae bacterium
TGTAACCTTTTGCCCCTCTCGTTCGTGAAGCCTGCATGAACGACGTTGTCATCGTAGGCGGCGGCCTCGCCGGCCTAGCGGCAGCCGCCTGGTGCGGCCGCGCAGGTCTTCGCGTCACAGTTCTCGAGCGGGCGAGCCGGCCCGGAGGTCGGGCGAGGACCGATCGAGAGGCAGGCCACGCTTTCAACCAGGGCGGCCACGCACTCTACCGCGGCGGCGCCGCGGCGCGCGCGCTGGCTGATCTGGGCGTGCCGTTCGCGGGGGGACCACCACCCTTGCGTGGGTCGCTCGCCATCTCGGAGGGTGCGGTCCATCGCCTCCCTTCGGGGCTCGTTTCGATTCTCTCGACAGACCTCTTCGGCTTCGGCGCAAAAATCGAAGCGGCGCGGGCGCTCACCGCGATCGCGCGCGAAAATCCCGGACCGCCGCGCGACGTCACCTGGCGAGCCTGGGTGGACGGCTTCGTCAAGCGGCCGGAGGTTCGCCACGTGCTGGACGCGTTCGCCCGGCTCTCCACCTACGCCAACGCGCCGGGGCGTGCGAGCGCGGGCGCTACGATCGCGCAGATACGGCTCTCGCTGGAGCACGGCGTTCTCTATCTCCACGGCGGATGGCAGACCCTCGTGGACGGGCTCGAGCGGGCGGCGCGCGCAGCGGGAGCAGAGGTCCTGACCGGCAGGCAGGTCGCGTCCGTCGTGCGCGATGGACCGTCGCTCGTCGTGTCGACGGAACCGGGAGAGCCCCTGCGGAGCCGCTCGGTCATCGTCTGCGCCGGCCCGACGACCGCCCGTACGCTCCTCGGCGTGGACTCGCTCGGGGGAACGCTCGCATTGCGCGCGGCCTGCCTGGACGTGGGTCTTTCGGAGCTCCCGCGCCCCGACCACCTCTTTGCGCTCGGGATCGACCGCCCCACGTACTTCTCGGTCCACTCGGCGTCGGCGCGTCTCGCCGACGCCGGGGCGACTCTGCACGTGATGAAGTATCTCGACCCCAGCGAGCCGCACGACGCCGCCGCCGACGAGCGCGAGCTCGAAGAGATGCTCGACCGCCTCCAGCCCGGTTGGCGCGACCGGGTTACGGCGCGTCGATTCTTGCCGGGCGTCGTCACGACCAACGCGCTCGTCGAGGCAGCGGCGCACAGGCCCGGCGTGGACAGCTGCTCCACGGAAGGCGTATTCGTCGCGGGCGATTGGGTCGGGGACGAAGGAATGCTGGCCGACGCGGCGCTCGCCAGCGCGCGGGTCGCTTCGCGGATGGCGATCGCGCACGTGGCGGGCGTTCGAGAGCGCAGGATGCCCCGCGAGGATACGCTGGTCGTCGCGTGATCGATTCCGTCTATCGCGAACACTTCCGGCACGTGTGGGGCCTTTGCTACCGCATGACGGGCAGCGCGGCGGACGCCGACGACCTCGCGCAGGAGACGTTCGCGCGAACGCTCCGGAGCCCGCCCCCGGACCCGGCGGCCCCATGGAGACCTTGGCTCGTGCGGTGCGCCGTGAACTTGGCGCGCGATCGCCTCCGCCGGCGAAAGCGCGAGCCTTACACGGGACCTTGGCTCCCGGCGCCGATCGAGACGGGCGAGGAGGCCGCGGACACCGAAGATCCCGAGCGCCGCTACGGCATGCTCGAGAGCGTCTCGTTCGCGTTCCTCGTCGCCTGCGAAGCGCTCACGCCGCGCCAGCGAGCCGTGCTCCTTCTGCGCGACGTCCTCGAGTACTCGGTAGACGAGACGGCAGGCGCCCTGGGACTCAGCCCTCCCAACGTGAAGACGACGCATCACCGGGCTCGCGCCGCGATGCAGCGCTATGACTCGGCCCGCCGAGCGCCCACGCGCAGTCTTCAGCAAATAACGCGCACCGCTCTCGAGCGCTTCGCGTTCGCGCTGAGCACCGGCGACCTCGCGGCCGTCGAGGCCCTCCTCGCGCCGGGCGCGGTGACCACGACGGACGCGGGCGGAGACTTTCGAGCGGCGCTGCGGCACGTGGTCGGAGCCTCGCGCGTGGCGCGCTTCTATCTTGGTCTTCTGAAGAAGAACGTGCCCTCCCGAGTCGTATGGCGGTCGATGAACGGTCTCCCGGCGCTGCTCATCGAAAGGGACAATCCACCCCATCGCACCGCGCCGCGCCTGGTGCTTCGGTGCGAAGTCGACGAGGACG
>CAZVPE010000539.1:0-2147 GCA_964628155.1 uncultured Polyangiaceae bacterium
GAACGTGGCCGGCTGGAGGTTGGCCGGCGGGGGCGGTTGCGCCCGCACTTGCTGCCGCACTTCCGCTGTCGTGAGCGCTGTCGTGGTCCCTTCGTCGCCCACAGTGAAGCCCTGCAGCGTCGTGCTGTTGGCCCCGGTCGCCGTCGCGAACGACGCCGTCGTCCAGTAGACGAGGGCTCCCTCGGCGATGGCGGGGGCGATTTGGAGCGTCGCCGTATTGCTGATGGCAGGCGTGCCGCCGCTCGAGCTGATGGCGCGAACCGTCACTTCGATTTGTGCCCCGATCAGGCTTCCGTCTTTATAGGCCGGCGTTCCGTAGGGGCCGGGCGGAGTCCAGGCGATCGTTTGCCAGATACTCTTGTCCATCACCCAGTACGTTTTGGTCGTGTAGACGACCAGGTCGTTGGCCTCGACGTCACTATGGAACCGAACTTCGAAGAGGTTTTGGGACGCAGATCCAGCTTTCCAGTACACGCGGGGACGCAGCCAATTCTTGGGGTAAAGAGCGCCATCGGCGGGCTCGACGAGACAAGGCCCGTCCTGCATCGAGCCGGTGCCGGCGGGCCCGAAGAGGGACGCCGCATCGCCTGGAGGCGCGCCCTTCGGGTCCAGGATTGCATTCGACGAGAAATCAGCGCAAGGCGAGGCGGGCGTGCACTGGGCCCCGGTCGGCGAGCGGTTGCCGCCGCTACTTGCGCTTCCCGAGTCGCCCCCTGCTTCCCCGGCTCCGGTTTCAGCGCCGCCACCCGCGTCACCGCCCAACGTTGCGTCGCTCGAGCCGGACGCGTCGCTCGAGCCGGACGCGTCGCTCGAGCCGGACGCGTCGCTCGAATTGGGTCCACCGCCGAAGCTCGCTACTTCACTGGCACCACCGTCGTCCACCAAATGATACTTCCCGTCGTCTACGATCACGTTGCAGCTCGCCATCAGCCAAGCGGCCAGTCCTGCGAGGACGATGAAGGTTGCCGGCCGCCTCATCGGAACCAGCCCTCGACCCCACCCGACGTTCCCCCAAACCACGGTATCACCCTAAGCGCGCTCCTGCTGGCCGACACCGGGGCGGCCGTTGTCGCCAAGAGGGCCGCTCCAAGACCGGCGCCCAGTATGCCGAAGCCGAAACCAACGTTCGAAATCCAGGACTGCGCGTGAAGGGAGTCGATGTCTCCCGTGAAAGCCTTGCCGCACGCGTACTGTAGGCAATGCGCGTCGAGAGACGATTTGGTCTGCAGCGCGAGCACACCGAATATAGACCCGACCACAATGCCTGCCGCGCCACCTCCGAACGCAACATACGTCCATGGCGACGTGGAAGCGCGTTTCGGCGTGTCGCTCTCTGGAGCGCTCGGAGCCCGCTCGAGTGGCTGCGCAGGCGCGAGTTTTGGAGACGCACTCGCACGCGGCGGCAAGCTGGTGGAAGTCGGCTCTCCCGCGAGGGCGGGGGGTGGCCCCATCGCGTCCAGTCTTGCAGCAATCAGCTGGTTCTTCTTCCCTTCGAGAATGGCGGCGACCTGCTGCGCTCTTGTCAGGTTTGGCGCTTGAAATGAAAATACGTGCAACCCGGGGTCGACGTCGATTGCCCGCCCGTCAAGCTCCGTCGCAACCACGATTCCATCGATGGCAACCGTTACGTGAGTAAGTACGGCATCCGACCCGTTCCTCGCGGTAATGACCACCGACGGAATGCTCAATTCGACTTGGGCCAGCCAGTCGGTGCAATCTCGGACCATTTCTCCCTGCATAAGCGTAGAACATTCGGGGCGGGCGCACACGCGCAGCTGGTCGCGCGCTTCGACGAGTTTTTGCTCGCTCCGTCGAGTTTGCGCAGCGACGTACGCGTCTGCACAGATTGTCTTGTTGTCAGCGCGCGCGACCGAGGCGGACGCTCCAACCGCGAGCAGGATTGCGAGGGCCCTTACGCGCATTACAGGCACTCCGGCTTAGGAATCCGTCGACCGGCGACGTCGATCGTGTACGGCGGCTGGCAGTTTGGCTTCCCAGGTGCTGGGCTCGCGCTGGTGCTCGTCGACACTCGTGAAGCCCTCAAGCCGGAAAGAACCCGATCGATGGCCTGCGGATCGTCGGTACCATCGTCGGTCGAGGCGTCCACGGTTCGTGACGGCATCGATCCTCCGCGAGGCGAACGATTG
>CAZVPE010000540.1:0-2140 GCA_964628155.1 uncultured Polyangiaceae bacterium
CGGTTCAGCGCGTCCCCGGGTCGTCGAAGTCGACGACCGCGCGATCGTCGAAGTCGCAGCACTCGAGGCTTCGCGCCAGCACGCCGCGTGCGTCGAAGGCGGCGATCTTCGATTCGTGAACGATGTGCGGCCCCATGTCCATCACGTGGATTTCGACCAGTTCGGCCAAGGCACGCGTGCTCCTGGCTTCGCCTCGCAAAAGCCGCCAGGAACCGGGAAGCTTGTGAGCGGCCTTGTAATCGCGCAGACGCTCGGTCGTGTCGACGTCGGGGTCGAGAGTCACGAGGAGAAACTGTGCGGATCGGCCACGACTTCGCAGGGACGCGTCGATGCTGCGCAGTTTTTCGACCGTCCGCGGACAAGTGCGCAAGCACGTCGAATAAATCATGGCGACCACGAGCGGCGAACCGCGCCACTGCGCAGTCGTGACCACTCGACCTTCTTCGTCCGCCCAGACCCAAGGGGCGTCGAAAATCGAAGCGCGCGAATGCTCGGCGGGAACGGCTCGCACGACGCTGTCGTACGACGGCCCACAGGAAGACAACAGTACGGCCCACACGAGCGATGCCCATCGCACCGCGCGAACCATCAGATGCCGAACTGCCAGCTGACGTATCCCGTGTGAACCGTTTGGTCCCGATCGACGAAGCGGTCGATTCGGTACTCGGCCTTGACGGCCGACCAAGTACTGACGTCGAAGCGGACGCCGACGATCCCGTCGTATGCGTCGAGCTCCAGCGTCGGAGTCGTCGGGTCCGGCACGAAGAAAGGATCGCTCCCCCCCGTCATCACGGTCCTTTCCGCCGAGACGTAAGGGGTGACGAACCCGAACGAATAGCCCGCGACGGCAAAGGCGTCGTAAGTAGTCCACGTGACGCCTCCACCTCTGTGGACGATGACGTAGCCCTCCGCGATGAACGTCACGGGATAGCTCGCGTGCGCGACGTATACATTCCCGATTTCTTCGGTTATCCCGGCATCGGGTAAAGCCGGCCGCACGGCGGCCGACTCGGGGTTGATGTACCCGAAAACGCCCGACACCCCGAGCCGAAGATCCCGCAAGAGCAGGCCCTTGACCTCGAACTTGCCGTAAACCTGTTTGGGCGCGTGAGAGTCGAACCCGAGCTGCAGATCGTCGACGATGTGACCGCGCGCATTTCCGATCGCCACACTCGTCGTCAACGCGACGTCTCCGCCCAAGTTGGCGCGATAGCCCGCCTGAACCCCGATCCAGTGAATGGGAAGGAGTCCGCCGCTGTCTTCGAACTGCACGATCCGGGGTCGCGCGATCGTCGGCTGAAGCCACTTGCCGTGGTGGTACGCGAGATTCCAGTAGCCGAGATCCGTGTGCGATCGCCCGGCTTCGATCCAAAAGCCGTGCGAGCTCCAGCCCACGTGCAACCGTTCGAGGTCGATGCCAATCTGATTGTCTTGGCCGACCTCGACGGCCGTTTCGGCGGTCATCTTTATCGATTGGTCGAGGTCCCCCGTGAACAGCAAGTCGAATGTCCCGATTCCGAAGGTCGGCTTGGTCTCGACGCCGAGCCCGCCCACCACTCCCCCGCCCACGTCGCCGAAGAGGTTGAGCGCATAGTGAGCGTGCCCGCTGGATGCGGCGACGTCGCGGGCGCTTCGCTGAGCGAACGTCTCCATGTCGCTTGCCCGAAACGTCATCGTCAGGTCATCGGGCTCCGGGGGCGGTGCGGACGTCCCCGCGGCCGTCGGAGCGACTCCTTGACCTGGGGTGGGCGACGGGGATGGGGACAAAGGAAGAGTCGGTGCGGTCTCGCCAGCGGAGGGCGGCGCAGCCGGGACCGGCGGCGAGGCGGGCGATGCCGACACGAGCGGCGGTGGCGAAGCGGGTGCGGACGCGGTGGATGGGGGAGCGGGCTGCACGACGGGTGGAGGCGGCGGGGCCTGCGCCCAGGCGGGGCTGCCGCTCAGTATCGTGCACAGGCCAAACGCGGCGAAGCGCTTCGACATTCGCAAGGATCCTCCTGGCTCGAATGGGTCACTCGAAGACAAACGTGTACTTGGCGTTTCCCGACACACCGCCTGCGGGCAGGGGGAACGTCCACTTTCCAAACGCCGCGACGACGCATTCCTCGAGGCGCGGGTCTTTGGCCGTGCTCGTCACCAG
>CAZVPE010000541.1:0-2140 GCA_964628155.1 uncultured Polyangiaceae bacterium
CATCACCGTCCAGCACGCCGGAGAGTTCACCGGCGAAGTGAACGTCCTCGCGGGACGCCGCGCTCTCGTCAGAGCCCGCATGGTCGAGGAAGGCGATGTCCTCGTCATCGGTCCGCAGGGGCTCCGCCGGCTCATTCAAGAGGATTCCGAGGTCAGTGAAGTGATCATGCGCGCGTTCATCCTGCGGCGAGTGGCGCTCATCGCAGACGGCTTGGGCGACGCGACGCTGATTGGCTCGGCGCACTCGGCGGGCACGCTGCGGCTTCAGGAGTTCCTTACGCGCAACGCCCACCCGTACGCGTTCGTCGACGTGGATCGCGATGCTGACGTGCAGGCTCTCCTCGATCGCTTTCACGTCGGCGTGGAGGACGTGCCGATCGTCATCTGCCGCGGAGACATCGTGCTCAAGAACCCCTCCAACGAGGCGGTGGCGGAGTGCTTCGGTCTGAACGCGGCGATCGATCACGGCAGGCTTCGCGACTTGGTCGTTGTCGGGGCCGGGCCTGGCGGACTCGCTGCTGCGGTCTACGCCGCGTCGGAGGGGCTCGACGTACTCGTCGTCGAGACCAATGCACCGGGAGGGCAGGCGGGAACGAGCTCGAAGATCGAGAACTACCTCGGCTTTCCAACGGGCATCTCGGGCCAGGCGCTCGCGGGGCGCGCGCTCGCTCAGGCCGAGAAGTTCGGCGCGGAGCTTGCGGTGGTGTCGCGGGCCGAGCAGTTCGCCTGTGATGCCCCGAACGGCTTCGAGATCAGGCTGTCGAATGGAACCGCGGTGCACGCGCGCGCGATCATCATCGCGAGCGGCGTTCAATACAGGCGCCTTCCACTCGGGAACCTCGCTCGCTTCGAAGGGGCCGGCGTCTACTACGCCGCCACGACGACCGAGGCCCGACTTTGCGGCGACGAGGAGGTAGCCGTGGTCGGCGGCGCCAACTCTGCCGGACAGGCCGCCGTGTTCCTCGCCGCGCAGGCGCGGCACGTCCACGTGCTCATTCGCGGGCCAGGCCTCGCCGACACCATGTCCCGCTACCTGATCCGTCGCATCGAGGAAACGCGCAACATCACGCTCCACCCACACACCGAGCTCGTCGCACTCGATGGCGACGATCGGCTCCGGAGCGTCACATGGCGCGGCCCGGAAGGGACGGCGACCCATCCCCTCGCGCACGTGTTCCTCATGATCGGCGCCCAGCCGAACACCGCATGGCTAGGTGGGTGCGTCGCGCTCGACGACAAGGGGTTCGTGAAGACCGGGACGGATCTCACCGCCGAAGACTTGTCTCGCACGCGGTGGCCAGTCGCCCGCCCGCCCTTCCTCTTCGAGACAAGCCGGCATCGCGTCTTCGCCGTCGGCGACGTTCGCTCGGGAAGTGTTAAGCGGGTGGCCTCCGCCGTCGGCGAGGGCTCCGTTTGCGTGCAGCTCGTTCATCGCTCGCTGGCCGAGTGAGCCTGTGAAGAGCGTTGCGCCAAGGAACGACGCGAAGCGTGATCGGCTCCTCTAGCCGTACGAGGCGACGCGACCTCGGACCGAAACCTACCGTGTCAACGTGACGACAGGCGTTTCAGAGAGGCACGGAGCGGTTCTTTTCCCGAGAAAATCGTTACCACGGGGTACCGGGGCGTCCACGCCGTTACGCCGAGGTGGTGTGCAAAGTGGTGTGCATCCTTGTCTCGTCGGCCTTGAGTACCACCAGCGAAATCGCTGCTCGGTGCAGCTACCCCGCACCTTGTCGCGCAGCCCGTCCTGACGCAGCCCCGCGTCAGAGAGGTTCACTTCCAGCGCCAGCCTTGGTGATCCCACGTCGCCGGCGGTTCGCCCGAGAGCACCGGATCGAGGAAGGCCCGAGCTGCCTCGGCCACGACTGCGAGCGTGGGCCACGCCAGGCGATCCTCGCGCGCCATCGCGGCATACGGCGCCGCCCATGCCGGCGGCG
This sequence comes from uncultured Polyangiaceae bacterium, assembly GCA_964628155.1. GTDB lineage: Bacteria > Myxococcota_A > Polyangia > Polyangiales > Polyangiaceae > Palsa-1150. The sequence goes on from CAZVPE010000541.1 coordinate 1,938, forward strand.
GTGCGGGGAGCGTGGCCGGCAGCGCGTGCGTCTTGCGGAACGTGAACGTCTGCTCGAGCGCCGCCCGGAGCCGTTGGGCCTCGAGCGGGCCGGCGCTGGCGAGCAGGGCGAGGTCCGGGAGGTCCTTCACCCTCGAGTTCGGGCGAGGGCGGGGCATCGTGAAGGCGTGGAGCTTCTCGGCGATGTGCGTCTCGATCGGGTAG
>CAZVPE010000542.1:0-2136 GCA_964628155.1 uncultured Polyangiaceae bacterium
GAGGTTTAATAGCTGGACCAGCCGGTTCACAACACGATGTGACGAATGCTTAGACTCTAGTATTGCACCGGGAACGCGATGAACCGCTGACTGCAATCGATGGCCGCCGGCGAGCCCTGCGAGGCGCCGCTCGGTCCGGGCGCCGCGCCGCCGGCCCCCACGGTCACTGTGGCGGCGGTCGGTGCAAAGCTGGCGGCGCCGTCGACCACGACGTCGTCGAGGGTCACCGCCGTTGGGCCCGTTCCGTGGACGGTGACCAGCGGCGACTGGGAGCCCGAGCCGCGCAGCACGTGAAAGTCCCGGATCGTGAACGTGCGAAAATCCGGCGCGCCTCCTACCGTCGAGGTGCCGTTGCTGTAGTTCGGCTCGAAGAGAATGGCGTTGTGCAGATTGCGTCCGCAAATGTTCTCGTAGACGACATTGTCCACGAGTCCTCCAGCGCCGGTGTACGACTTCACGCGAATCGCGTTCGCGTTGACCGCGGAAGCCCCCGGAAAGACATCGCCGTCTATCGTCAGATCGTACACGTGAACCCCATTGATCCCGCCCGGTCCGGTCTCGCTGCCGATGGACATCCCGTGACCGGCGCCGAAGTAGTTGTGCGCGATCGTGAGATTGCTCACGAGGCCTTCGGCGCCTTTGATGGCAATCTGATCGTCGCCCGTGCTGATCGTGTTGCAAACGATGTATCCGTTGCTCGTGGCCATTCCGGACTGGCCGGCGCCGGGGTCGATGCCGTCGGTATTCGCCGTGCTGGGCGGGGTGAGGATGGTGATACCCCAAATGACGAAATGGTCGCCTTGTACCTTGACGTGCATTTTCTGGGAGTTCTTCAGGTTGACCTTGTACATGACGAAGTTTTTCACGGCCGCGTGAATCATCACGGACCCTGACGGAGCCTGCGAGCCGTCGATCGTGCCTTGCCCGACGATTCCGGATCCGTCGCCCCCTGCCTCGATGGTGGCGCGGCTACCCGTCGCCGTCGGGAAGAGCGTGACGCCGGTGTCGACCCAGAGAAAGGCTCCGGCCGGAATGCTGAGCGCGCCGGAGGTGTAGCTCGCGCCGCTCCCCGTGAGCTTGACCGCGCCCTTTCCCGCGCAGCCGGTCAGCGCGGCCTGGATGTCCGTGCCCGGTGCGCTGATTTGGGTGCAGACAGCCGGCCACTGCGGTTCGATGCCGACGAGATTCGGATCTCCCACGCCGCATCCCGCGCCCACGCCGGTGACCGAGACGGCGCCGTCGGTGGCGCCTCCGCTCGAAGCGCCGGAGGACGAATCGTGGAAGGAGGCCCCGTCGGCGCCTGCCTCGGCGCCGACGCCCCCGCTCGACGGGTGGCTTGCATCGGGACCGGTCCCCGACTTCGCGTCGGGACCCCGGCTCGAGTCGGCGGCGTCGCCGGCATCCGCGCCGGATTCGCTCGGGCCCGCCCCGTTCGAGCTTCCGCTGCCGCTCGCCGGACCTCCGCTACTGCCCGCAGTACCTCCGCTGCCGCTACTGCCCGCTGCCCCTGGACCCCCGCTGCCGCCACTGCTCGCTGCCCCTGGACCCCCACTGCCGCCGCCCGCTGCACCTCCGCTGCCGCCAATCGTGCCACTACCCCCCGCGCCGCCGGCACCGTCGACCGCGTTCGCTCCCGCGCCCGCGTTCGTCCCACCGCCGTTCCCGTCTGCCTGCGAGCCTCCGCAGGCTAGCAGCGCCGAGCCAAGACCCAGCGGAGAAAGCCATCCAACGAGGAGGGCCAGCGTTTGAACGAGACGCATGAGGTCACCTTTCCGGCCCGCGACGGGCGAGTCCGAGGCAGGTACCCCGGTAATGCTTCTCGCGCCTTGAACCGACCCGAGGATGTGCGTTCGGGACGTCAACGAGACGAAGAGGGCGCGGGCGAAGGCGAACCTGGAAGACATCAAAACGCAGCCGACACCAGGGGCACATTCCACGTGGGCGGCACCATTCCTTCTCGCGGCAACCCGCCGCGCCAGATGGCTGCGGACAGCACCGGTGGAGGCATCACTTGGCCCGTCGATTCGACCGTTTGCCGCACCTGCGTCTTGCGATTGACCACGGCGACGACGATTCCGCCTATCGCCGCCGCGAGCCCGCCCGCGGCGATCGCAAGTCCCACACCTTGCCCGTTGC
>CAZVPE010000543.1:0-2131 GCA_964628155.1 uncultured Polyangiaceae bacterium
CGGCCAACGAGTTGTTGAAGCTCGCCGGTCCCGCGAAAGCGGCCATCGGCCTTCGGGGAGAAGCTCTGCTCGCGAGGGCGAGGGGCGACATCCCTTGGGTCCGGCAGTACAAGGAGAGCTGGCGCAGTTGTGGTCCCTGGGATCGGCGCGCAATCATCCGGGCGGGGTCGATACTCAAAGGCGATGAGCGGCACGCCTGGCGCAAAGCGGTGCTCGCGACAAACGATACTCTCGACCGGGCAGTCGCGATCCACGCATTGCAGTAGCGGGCGCCCGGCTCGTACCGTACCGTCCAGAAATAGCCAGGGGAATAGGGCGTTGAACTGCGAGCCGGTGGCGTTCGCGAACTTGAGTAGGTCCGGCCCGAGCCGTTGCCTGGAGTGGACGGAGTGGTCGGGCACCCCATGGCGCGTCGAGCGGCGGTCGAGGGCGTTCCCCATCCGGGCATTGTCTTGGCCGAGCGTTGGGTCTCCGTACGACGCGGTTGTCATCATCGGACTTGCCCAATGCGTACGAAGCGCGCCCTGAGACCCCTTGCCCCTGACGACGCCTTATTCGGCGGCCGGACCGAAGGAACTTACGGTCGCAGCATAAACGAGACAGCAGGCGCAATGGAGAGTGGTGAAGCACATCTACAAACTCGCTCTGGTCACCGCCCGATATCGCGGTCCGCAATCTCGCGAGCAACGAGATGGCCCCGCTTGTCGGGAACAAGGGCCACCGTTTTTCCACGCAGAGCCCCCAAAGACGGGCTGGTCTTGACCAGGACGAACCTCTCTCCGTCGGACACCGCCGTGTAGGTTGCGCCGCCCGGGGACAAGTACGGGTCGAGAACCCGCCCGCGAAACCCCTCGCTGACGGAAACGAAGATCTGCCGCGAGCTGGCGGCGAGTTCCTTCCCCACACTTTTGCGTTCGAGTTCGCGCAGCTTCGCGAATCTCTCCGGGTCGCCTGGGTCAATGCCGACGTGCCGCAGGGCGGTTTTGCGCCGCTCGAGCGCCAAGTGGACATCGGCGCCGAAACCGTGAAGGGCAAGCGACGCGGCGTCGACTCGATCGAGCCAGACCGGACCCGGATGCCGCACCTGCGTTTGCAGGGGCAGCGGCTGCTTATGCAAGAGGAGCCGATGCCGAGCGGGAACGTTCTCCTGTCTTCGTGAAAGTTCTTCGAGCAAGTTGGGCGCCACCGCCCAGTGACCATGGCCGGCGGGGGAGGCCAGGCCGATGCGTTCGAGGTCGCGCATGCGCCGCGCCGCGCGGTCGGCCTCCGGCGCGGGACTCTGGTCGAGCGCGTAGACGCCGCCACTTCGGCCGGCGACATCCGCGATATGCCGGTCGATCGGACGGATCGGGGCTTGCGGCTTCGTCGCCAGCGAGACGATATCGCCGGGTTTAAGGCCCTCGGCTTCGCGCGCATCGAGCGGGATGTGGTACGCGCTTCCGCTTGGCGTTTCGATGACGGCGTAGAAGACGCCCTTGAGTTCATCGGAGAGGCCCTTGCTCGCCACGCGGCCGGTGAGGACTGCCTTGGCCATCGCCGGCTCGGTGGACAGAGCCTCGCCGGGACGAACGACGTGGTAGCGCGCGGGGTCTCCCGAGATCGCGCGGTGGATCTGCTTGAGGATGTCGCCTCGCTCGCCGAGCTCGCGCAAGCGCTTCTGCCAGCCGTCTGCAAGCGCCCACTGGGTGATCGATAGGCGCTCGGCGAGCCGCAGTCGCTCGAGGTGCTGCAACCGAGCGAGAAGGGTGGACTCGTCGATACGTGCGCGGTGCGGACCTGACCGCACCTGCACGAGGCCACCCTCGATCCGGTGCTCGAGCTCGCGGTCGAGCGAGGTGAATCGCTCCTGGGTCACCTCCCTGGCATGGGCGCGCCGAATGTCGTGTTCGGGGCGCGGTCCGAGCTCCTCGGTGGCGAGCTCCTGGGCGCGCCAGCGCAGGCCATTCGAGATGTACGCGCGGTCGAGGCGGACCTCTCGACCGTCCTTGTCGACGCCGCGCACGATGACGTGGGCGTGCGGATGTTCGGTGTCGTGATGGTTGACTGCCGCCCACTCGAGTTTGACCCGCAAGTCGCGTTCGACGCGGGCCATCAGGCGCTGCACGTAGTCGGTGAGGTCGAGCTCGCCGGC
>CAZVPE010000544.1:0-2115 GCA_964628155.1 uncultured Polyangiaceae bacterium
CGTGCGTGATGTAGTCGACGATCGATCTCGCGTTTCGGTCAGCCTTCGAAACGACCATGACGCCGCTCCCGCCGGCTCCGTCGAGCGGCTTGACGACGCCTATCCCGACCTCGGCTACGAACCGATGAATACGCGCGCGGTCGCTCGTCACGAGTGTTCGCGGCATGTGCTCCGAAAAGTGGAGCGTGTAGAGCTTTTCGTTTGCATCCCGCAGCCCTCTTGGATCGTTGATGATTTGGGTTCGGTGGCGGGCCTTCTCGAGCATCAACGTGACGTAGAGGTATTCGCTGTCGAACGGCGGATCCTTGCGAATGAGAACGCAGTCGACCTCAGCCAGCCGCACGTCTACCCGCGAACCGAAAGAAAAGTGGGGTTTGGTATCGCTCACCGTGAGCTCGCCGGCATGAGCCCATACGTCCCCGCCTTGGACGTACACGTCCCGGGGTTCGCAGTGGAGAGCGACATGTCCGCGCCGTTGGGCGGCCCGCTGGAAGGCAAAGGTGGTGTCCTTGTCGGGGACGACCCGGTCCATCGAGTCCATCACGTAGACGAATCGCATCGTCCCGCCAGCATACGGCATCCCTGCCGGTGCAGGCGCCCGACGTCGCACTCAGCGATCGTCGTAGATCATCGCCGCGAGCTGCGCGCTCTTGTCCTGATCGAGATCGCTGGCAACGAGATACCCCACGCCGGCCCGCTCGGTCACCGCGACGGAGTACCCCTTCTCGCGGCCCACACGCACCTCGGCGGTTCCGACTTCGCGCGGCGCGAGATTGGTCGCCGTGCCCACCCGGATCTTCTGGGCGTCGTACACGAGCACGCTCACCCGCTGCACGTTGTCGCCCGTGCCAAGCTCGTACTGCAGCATCGCCGCACGCTGCGAGTGGAAGGGGACGACGCGCCCGCCCATCAAATGCGCGCCGGCGCGCTCGAAATTCCCGGTCCGCACGGGCACTCCGACGTATCGTTCGAGGCGACGAACGCCTTTTGCGTCGACCTCGGGTGGCAGCGGCTGCGAGTGCTCGGCCACCAACTCCGCCAGTAGGTCGTCGGCCACCAAGCCGGCGCGCGCCTCTCCCGCCGTTTGCGGCGCGGACCGCGTCGCCGCGCCCCACACGAGCGCGAGTGCGGCCGCCGTTGCGAGCGGCACGATGGTCCGCCAAGACCCGAGAGTCGTCGCGGGCAACGTCGACCCGAAGCTCCCCGCATCGGCTCGCGCGTTTTCTCTCGCCCTCTCGGCCGCCATAGCCACACCGATTCGCTCACGGAGTCCGCTCGGCGCCGGTCCGCGAACGACCCTCTTGAGCGAGCCTCGCGTGGCGCACAAGAGCTGCGCCTCTTCACGGCATGTCTCGCAGTTGCTCACGTGCTCGTCGATCTCCATGAGCTTCGCGGCCTCGAGTTCCCCGTCCAAGTACGGGCCGATCATTCGCGAGCGATCGCGACAGTCGTGCATGTTCATACGGCACCTCGCTTGCGCGCACGGTACTCGTCCAGGTTCGCGGCCTTGCTCGTCTCTCGCTCTTCGGCGCCGTCGTGCCGACCTCCAGCGGGCCGCGCCGGACCCACTCGCTCCTCGCCTCGGACGATGCCGAGCGCCAGGGCATGATTGTAGAGGGCACGCTGGAGAAGCTTCCGGCCCCGGTGCAGGCGGCTCATCACCGTCCCGATCGGGCAGCCCATGATCTGCGCGATCTCTTCGTAGGAGAATTCTTCGACGTCGGAGAGCACCACCGCGAGCCGGAAGTCGGCTGGAAGTGCGTCGAGAGCGTTCTGAATCTCCCGCTCGACGAGCGGCATGAGCGCGAGCGTCTCTGGATCGCGCAGATGGCGCATCGTGCTGGCGCTGACCCATCCGTCAGCGAGCGGGTCCGCGTCGGGCCCGTCGAGGACGGAGCGCTCGAGTCCGCCTCGGCGATACTTGTTGATGAACGTGTTCGTCAGGATGCGAAAGAGCCACGCTTTCAGATTCGTTCCCGCATGAAATTGGTCGCGGGCCCGCATCGCCTTGACGAACGCATCTTGCACCAGGTCTTCCGCCTCGGTCGGATTGCGCGTCAGCTTGCACGCAACGCCGTACATCGCGTCCAAGTGCGCGAGGGCCTCGTCGGCAAA
>CAZVPE010000545.1:0-2102 GCA_964628155.1 uncultured Polyangiaceae bacterium
TGTCGTGGGCCCGGAGGCGGAGCTTGTTCTCCTTCTTCTGAAAGAGCCGCGCGCGGGCGATGCCCACGGCTTCGCAGTGGCCGCGGTAGAGGGCAGCGAGCTTCTCCCATGAAGGGTCGGGGATCGAGGCGAACACGCGCTCCGCGTTCGGCTTGCCGAGGGTGTCGTGCCAGACGACGAGGGCCCGGAGGACGCCCGGGTCGAGGACCCACGACCGCGGTCGATCGGTCTTGTTCTCGTCGAGCGACACCAGCCCCTTCTTCAGGTCGAGCTCGGGCCACTCGAGTGCTCTCGCTTCGCCCTTGCGCATCCCCTCGCGGTGAAAGAACGCGTAGAGGACGCGACAGGCGAGCGGAACGACGGTATCGCCGGCTGCGCTGCGGCCGGCGAGCAAGATCGCCTCCTCGCTTGGGAGCAGCGACTCTTTGCCGACGCTTTCGGGCTTCGGCGCCTTCGGAAGCCATCCCCGAGGGAGTGGGTTGCTCGCGATGGCCCCCGTGAAGACCGCGAGGTTCAGGACGCGGTTGATGAGCTGTGCGACCTGACGCCGTGTGCCACGCCGGAGCGTGACCGGGAGCTGCGTCATGACGTGGTCGGCGTGCTCCCGCGTGAACGCCGCGAGCGGCACGTCTTGGACCCGGGGATAGATGTGCTTCTCTAAGCGTTCGATGTCGTCGGCGACCGACGCTTTGACCGGCACATGGTCGGGGTAGGCGCGCGTAAGGTCGCCGCTCGTCCAGCGCTCCGCGAACGCCCGGAACGTACCCGGCTCGCCCTTCTGCGTCGGCTTCTCGACTTTGCGAACGCTGTACGCGCCGTCCTTGCTCACGAGGCTTTCGACACGAGCGGCGATCATCGCGAGCGTCGCGTCGTTCGCCTTCGCGCCCGCCTCGACAAACTTCGGCGCGAGGCTTGCCAGGCCCGCGTGACGCAGACGATTCACCCAATTCTGCACAACCTTGGCGCGAGCTTCCGCCTCGGCCAGCGACGTGGCCCAGCCCGCACGCTCAGCGATCCGCTTTCGCGGCCCGCTCGTGACACGAATGAAGAACTGGTCGCGCAGCTGCGTCGCCCCTCCGACGGGGTCGCGGCTGCCGCGCGCGGGCTCAAGATCGCTCGCTGCAGGACTGCAGAGCAAGGAAGAACCCCGGCGCCTGCGGCTCGTCGGACGAGAGGGAGTGGCGGTCGGAGTTGCAGCCGCGGTCGCTCCTGTCGGCGTTTCCGCGGGCTCAGCGGAAGCCGCGAATTCGCAGCCGCATTGCCCATCCGGCTGCGGAATTAAGATCCGTTCTCGCTGCAGCATCACTTCGACCTTCTGACGGCGCGAATACCAAGGGCGGCGTCGAGGGCGCTCTCCTCGCTGCTTGTGGCCGGCGCCGGGAGGGCGGTGAGCCGCTGGCGGCGCACCGGGGTAGCCCACGCGTCCGCCGTCGCGAGCAGCAACTTCCCTCGCGTCCAGACCCCTGGGATGCCAGCGCTTCTGGCAGCCCGATGCCAGCGCTTGTAGGCGTCTGGACTCTTGGCGTCGAGAGGCAGGTGACTGGAGCGCTGGTCGTAAACCGTCGCTGCCGTACGGTCGGCTGCGCAGAATGCCATCAGGGTGACAAAGGCGTCGAAGGCATCCTCCGCCGTAGGCCCACGCCCGATGACGTTCGCCTGCAGTTGTCTCGCGCGGCTCATTGGCTGCCTCCAGGATTTGCCTTCATGGCGACGTTGCACGCGGCGTTGCCGCGCCGAGCGAACGGCGCAAACAAGGACGACCGGCACGCACAACATGCGGTTGCAGAGGGTCTCGACCGAGACGGCACTATCGGGGGCATCGTCAGCGGATCGCACATCGGAGAAAGCGCACCGGTGTCGCCGACGCGCCTACGGACGACCTCTTTGCCGACCCCCTCCACCCAGACGACGCCGTCGGCGAGGAAGATCACTTCGCCGACGCGCGGGTCGTCGCGCAAATCAGTGAGCGGACCGAGCGCGCTCGCGCGCCTCGCTCGACTCGCGGACATCTCGGACTTCGGTTGCGACGGCACCTCCGTTCATCGAACGGTCCATCCGAAGTGCTTCGCAAAATCGACATCCGGCATCGCGATCGCGTGAGA
>CAZVPE010000546.1:0-2091 GCA_964628155.1 uncultured Polyangiaceae bacterium
CGAGATAATAGGGGATCACACCTTCGTTGCCCAGCCAGACGCTTGATACGTTTTCGCAAGAATGAGGTGACATCGCGTTGACAAAGCAGGGTCGGCCACAATAATACACGCTCCGCCATGGGAGACCGAACGTCCACACAAGCGGACCGCCCCTCGCCGCCAGTGCGACCGCCGAGCAAGAGCTCCTTCCGCAGGCGGGGCAGGGATGAAGAACGCGGATGAACCCGGAAGCGCCGGGGGCCTTCATTCCGACGGCGAATGCAGGCCGGGAGCGCGGCGCGCTCCGCCGGTCCTGCCTCTCCTATTCGGAGGTCCTCGCCCAATCCGTGTCCGTCGTCGCGCCATCGACCGTGCCGGCGGCGCTTCTGGGGCTGATCTTCGCGCGGGCCGGGAACGCCACCTGGGTGAGCTTTCTTCTTGGTGTGGTCGGTCTGACCCTCGTCGGCCTCAACATCAATCAGTTTGCGCGCCGCTCCGCGTCGCCGGGTTCGCTCTACACGTACGTCGCGGAAGGGCTCGATCCGACCGCTGGGCTCGCCGCCGGCTGGGCCCTCCTCTTCGCATACGCGCTCACGGGTATGTCGACTCTTTGCGGGTTCGCAGTGATCGCGAACGTGCTGCTCAAGCAGCTGCTCGGAGTTCACGTCGGCGTAATTGGGCTCTTCGGGCTCGGTGCGTTCGCGTCCTTTTACGTTGCCTTTCGTAACGTTCAGCTTTCCGCAAAGATGATGCTCGCCTTCGAAGGTTTGTCGATGCTGGTCGTCCTCTTGCTCGGAGGCATCACGTGGGCGAGCCAGAGCTTCGCCGTCGACACCTCCCAGCTCACGCTCGCTGGCGCGACACCAGGCGGCGCGCTCGCAGGGGAGGTCCTGGTCATTTTCGGTTTCTCTGGATTCGAGAGCTCCACGGCCCTGGGAGGCGAGGCGCGCAATCCGCTCCAGTCGATCCCCCGCTCCGTTCTTCAGAGCGTCGTGCTGGCCGGGTTCTTCTTCATCTCCACATCGTACGCGGTGCTGCTCGGCTTCCAGCGAAGCGGCCAGTCGCTCGCCGACTGCGAAGCTCCTCTCACCGTTCTCGCCACCTCTCTAGGCTGGGCCGGCCTCGGGAAGTTGATCGACGTCGGGATCCTACTCAGCTTTTTCTCCTGCACGCTCGGCTCGATCAACGCGACCGCACGCATTCTCTATGCCATGGCTCGCGAGGGTATCGTCTCGAACCTGCTCGGTCAGGCGCATGCCGAAAACCGGACGCCACACGTGGCGGTCGCTCTCTCGGCTTTCGTGACGTTCATCGTGCCGGCGGCGCTGTGCGCAGCAGGGGTCGGCGCCCTGGACTCCCAGGGATACCTCGGGACCCTCTGCAGCTTCGGCTTCATCGTTGTCTATATCCTCGTCTCGGCGGCCGCGCCGGTGTTCCTCGCCTCGCTCGGAAAGCTCACGAAGAAGGCGGTTGTCTACTCCTGTGGCGCCATTGCTTCGATGCTCCTGCCCATCGTGGGGATCATCGGCATTCCGGGAAGCGTCCTCTTTCCGTCCCCCGGCGCGCGCGGCCGACTCCTCGTGGCCATCTTCACGGCTTACATGGCGATCGGTCTGGGTTTGCTGCTCTACCGCCGCCTGCGCCACGCAAAGGTATACGAGAGAACCGAAGGGAGCTGACGATGACGACCCATTCGAACGAGTCCGATACTTCCTCCTCCAATCCCATTTCCGTGCTCGGAGAAGCCCTCGAGGCCGCCGCATCATCTGTGCACGACGCCCGGGCGGACGCTTCGGCTTCCGCCAAGGTGGCTGCGGTCAAAGTCCAATCCGGCCTCAGCAAAGGCGCATATTACGCGGCTTACGGCGTCTCCTACGGTGTCGTCTTTACCGGCGTCTTCGCGAAGGAACTGCTGCCCGAGGGAAGTTCGGTCCGCCGAGGGTTCGAGCAGGGTGTGAACGACGGCGCTCAGGCGGCGATCGGCGCGGCAGCAAAGATCCACACGCTGCAGGACCAAGAGGACGACGAGTTCGTGGAGCACGAGGCGGCCGACGAGCCGGCTTCGTGAGAAGCCGAGGAGACGGGTCGCCATGACGCTCAACGTGGACCGAG
>CAZVPE010000547.1:0-2062 GCA_964628155.1 uncultured Polyangiaceae bacterium
CACCTAGCGTGCGCTGATCGATGAACGGAGGTGACGTCGCTCGCACAACCCGACCTGTACAAGCGACGCCGCGAGCTCGCCGGACTGAACGTCCTCTCGCCCTGTAGACAGGCGAGACCCTCGGACATGCGGAGGTACATCGTGAGAACTGAGGCGAGAACCCCACGGCTCCTTCGACCGCGCCAGACGCGCGGGTTGGCCGTGGCCCCGGTCGTCGTCACGGATTTGTCGGCGGCTGCGGTCGTCGGTCTTGAGCAGCGGTCCTTTCGGGAGCTTGTCCGCGATCTGAAGATCCCGCATGTTCGTCGCGGTCAGAGGATCCTCGTGGATGTTGAGGTCTTGCGCGAGGTGCTCGCCTCCGCGTCGACCAGTGAAGTCGACGACGCGCCTGCGGGCACCGAAGACGCCGACGACCAACAGGGACCTACCGCGAGCGAACTGCTTCAACGCCTCGGGCGGACTCGCGTCGTTAGAGTTAGAGGTTGACGCCGCCATGATCTCGGGCGCATCGGAAGGCTGGCTCAAGGCAGGTGCACGAGCGCCCACCGAACCTATACTTTCCGCCGGCAAGGGCCACCCCCGGCCGCCAGCGTCAGAATGGGTGCGCACTGCGTGACCGTTTTCCCCGACAGATAATCCATGCCCACCAAGCCTACTGGCAACGTCCGAAAGCACTCCGAGGGCTACAGCGCCCGCGTCCGACTCGGACCCAACGAGCGGCCATCCTTCACGCTTTTCGCCCACGGCGACGAGGCCGCTGAGGAGCGCGCGGCGCTCCTGGCCGACCTCGCGAAGCGCATGCGGCCCGTCGCCAGCGCCACGGAGATCCAGATCATCCTGGATGCCGCCGGCAAGGCGCGCAATCCGCGAGACCTTAGCGAGGCAACGAAGGCCGCCGAGTGCATTATTCGAGGGGAGGCACCGACGGCCACGAGCGCGATGGCCCCCACCCTCGAGGCATTCGCCAAGGAGTGGACGAGCGGGGAGCTTCGCAAGAAGCACCCGGACCACGTGCGCGAGAAAAAGGATCCGAGCGAAGACGTCCAGATCTTGCGCGACCGGATCAACCCGCTGATAGGTATGTTGCACCTGCCCGAGGTCACGCTCGAGCATGCGGAGCGGGTCATGCGTGCCTTGCCGTTGTCGCTCGCGCCGAGGACCCGGAGGCACACGGCGCAGTGCCTACGCAAGGTGCTTAGCCTGGCCGTCTACCCGGGCCGGTACATCGCCAGCAACCCGATCCCGCGCGAGTGGATGCCGAAGATCCCGAAGAGCGCCAACAAGGCGAAGGCGTTTCTCTGGCCGGAGGAGGACGCGAAGCTCGCCAGCTGCGCTAAGGTCGACCTCGCCCGCCGCATCGCCTACGGGGTCCTGACCCGTGAGGGGATGCGCGCATCGGAGCTCGCTTTGCTCAAGTGGAGGGACATCGACTTGGAGCACGGGCGCGTGCGCCTCGACGAGAACAAGACGGACGATCCGCGCGCGTGGGCGCTCTCTCCCGACGTCACGCGCGTCCTCGCCTGGTGGAAGAAGAGGACGGCCGCTGGGGATAGCGACTTCGTCATCCGTCTCGATCTGACCCAGGGACCGCGCTGGCTGCGTGGCAAGACGTGGGATCCGAAAACGGGCCACAAAAACGAGATCGGGGACCTTCGAACCGCCGGCATCACACGCTCCGAGCTCTTCGAGCGCACGGCGTCCAGGCAACCGATACGCCTGCACGACCTGCGAGCAACGTTCGTGACCGTGAACTTGGCGAACGGCAAGACGGAGCAGTGGGTGATGGATCGCACGGGCCATAAATCGAGCCAGATGATCGCGCTCTACGCGAGACAGGCGCGCACGTGGGCGGAGCTGAACCTCGGCTCGCTCTCGCCCCTGGACACGCTCTTGCCCGAGATGAGCCGCGAGGCATCGCAGCCCGGCCAGTCGACCCGGCCTGCGTCGCGCCGACCGGCCTCCCGCGAGGGGCGCAAAATCGAGCGGGCCACGAGTGGGCCACAGATTGCTCCGGCTGTAGGACTCGAACCTACGACCCGGCGGTTAACAGCCGCCTGCTCTA
>CAZVPE010000548.1:0-2050 GCA_964628155.1 uncultured Polyangiaceae bacterium
CGCGACCGATGGCCCGGCAGGGATCGTCGCAGTCGAACACGGGCCCGGCGTCGCAATCGCAAGCTCGGAGGCGGCGCACCGGAGAGCAAAGGGCGGCCGGTCACTCATGACCTCCACACGTGGCGTGATTTTTCCGATCACGCGCCAGTCAACGCTTCCGTGAAGTTTCAGCAAAGGGCAGCGGCCGGTCGAACGCGCATCGCGCATGTCGTCTTTCTGTCCTGGTCGGATCACCTTGACCGGACTGCCGGGTTTCGGACCAAACCCCGTGGGATAGGCGTCGTGGACCTCGATGAGCATTTCAACGACGAGGTCGTAATTGAAGGTGATAACGGTGTCGTTGGCCCCGAGCTTTCGCTCCCATTCACGAAACGGCTCCCATTGCTCCCTCAACGGATTTACGCCTTCGAGGAAAGCGCAGCACTCTGCTGCGATGAGACGTCGGGCGGCCGCCCGGAGCTCTTTTGGTGTCGCCGGTTGCTTGACGCTCCAATATTGTCCCGTCATGATCTCATTAAGCCTTGCGGCGAGGTAATTTGGAGCCTCATCAGGGCGAGCGTCCGCGGCAGTGTCGATGTAATCGAGAAACTCCTCTGCATTGGACCACATCCTTTCCCCCTCGATTGTGTCGCCATTGGGCACCTGGGCAACGTCGTTGGTCGTCCCTCGCTGATAGAGGCCCCTCACAAAAAAGGCCGCGTCGTCGTGCAGCTGCGGGAAGTCGGCCTTGCCGTAGCGAATACGAATGTCCCTTGCGGACGGGTAGGACAGCAGCTGAGCCAACATCGGCCCCCCAAGCGCCGCGCTGAACCCCGCCCCGAGAACCCATACAACTTTCCTGGTATCTTCGTTCGCCACGTCGCGGAGTATCGGTCGCGCGCCGCGCGCGGCAAGGGAATCCTCTACCACCGTTGGAGCGAAGGCCCTTGCGTCATGGGGAAGGCGATCCGCAACCCCCGGGGGCTTGCGCTATGATAATGGCCCCGCGGCGTTCGACACGCCCGGGGCCCTGACCGGAGACGAGTCCGATGGATCGAAGAGTACAACGCGACGGCGGGGGGCGGTAATCGTGGGCGGCGGCGACGTCACACAGGAGATCGGGTTTGGCCTTTGGGAGACGCAGCGAGGCGAGCGGCTTACGCGGGAGATCCGGGATCTCGCGGAATTCCGGCGGACTGTAGGGGATGCACTGGTGGTTGGACTTGTGCAGTTGTTCACGGCCGTCGGCCGGCTCGACGCGCTTCACGTACTTCTCGATTTGAACAGTCGGACATCTCCGCCGTGGAGCCCTGATCGCCCTGAGACTGCGCACGATCCGGACTCAACGAGTGCGGCTCGAAACCGCATGGTCCTTGTGAGCATGATCTGGGGCGTCTTCCACGAGCTGAACGCCGCCGTGGAGGACCTGAAGGCCGCAAGGCTCACGGAGGTCCTGACGACCTCCCGGCCCAAGGACGGCGAAGCGATCGGTTCCTGGAAGTCGCTACGCAAGATCGCTGCCCGCTGGCAAGGGCCGCTCGAAACGATCGCCCGAAATCAGCTCGCCTACCACCTTGGAGATGCCGAGCAGATCAGAAAGGGGCTTGACGCGTGGCCGGCGGAGGAAGCGCTCGTCCTGTCGACCGCAGATCACTCGTCCCGAGCGCACACGCAGTTTCACATCGGTTTCGACCTCTTGTGCCGTGGGCTGGACATCTCGCCGAAGGACTTCTCTACGCTCGTCGATCAAGGGATCGCGGACGCTCGCATAACGGATGACGCCATGTGCGTCTTCTTCGGCGTCCTGCACGCGAAGGGCGCACCGATCCCGTCGGCGACCGAGCTTTGGCGTATGAAGAACAAGAACGTGCGCGGGGGTCGGTAAGGTGCCGCGCAAAGCTGCGGGCGGCGCATTCGAGAGTCGCGGGAAGTTCTTCGCTCGCGTCACCGATGCGCCGAAACATCGGACGGCCGTACTCGTCCCAACGTGCAAGACGCTCGCGGAGGCCGAAGCGCGGGCGCACGAGATTCAGGGGCTTGTCGATCGCCTTCGCGAGTCGGGGCACGCCCG
>CAZVPE010000549.1:0-2037 GCA_964628155.1 uncultured Polyangiaceae bacterium
CGAGTCGACCATCAGCCGCGTTACGACGAACAAATACGTGCACACGCCTCAGGGGCTTTTCGAGCTGAAATATTTCTTCAACTCGTCGATTCGGCGCGTGTCGGAGGACGACATCGCGAGCGAGAGCGTCAAGCAGGCGATCAAGAAGATCATTGACGGGGAAGACAAGGTGAACCCGCTGTCGGATCAGCAAATCGTGGAGCTCCTCGCCAAGCGCGACGGTATCCAAATCGCGCGAAGAACCGTCGCGAAGTACCGAGAAATGCTCGGGATTCTTTCGTCTAGCAAGCGGAAGAAGCTTTTCTAGGGCGCCGAGCGTGCGTGAAGCTCGTCCTTGCGTCAGTGACCTTCGTTCTTGCGTGAATGAGCCAAGTTCACGCGTCAGCGAGCTTCGTTCCTGCGCGAGTGAAGCTCGTTCTCACGAGAGTGAGCTTCGCTTCAATGGGAGTGGGCTTCGTTGTCCCACGAAATGAGGCAACTGCGTCGCCGCTGAGCTCCTCTCTTCAAAGACTGGGCTTTCTACGCCCAGGATGCAACGTCATCAGTCGCGGCGCGAGCGAAGGAGCCCGATCCCCAGGGGTATCTCCCGCCGAAAGTGGGCCCTCCTTGCGAGAGCCGCGAGCGCGGGTATCGCCCAACCGAAGGCCGGTACCGAGCGCCGGACCCAAGCCGAGCCGAGACCGAGCATCACTCACCGGCGCGGAGACCCCACGATCGCGCAAACGAAGAAACCACGACCGAAAAGCCGGCTTCTAAGCTGTGGCGGCTTCGCCGTTCGCCATCTTCGACCCGCCCGTTTCGCTGCCGTCCGCCGGCGCACCCGTAAAGATCTCGGGCACGGGGACGCCAAACAGGTGGAGCCACTCGGCGGCGACCCAAACGGGGCCAACCAAGAGGTAGTACGGGTCGCTGTAGAAGGCCGGCTGGTTCTTCTCGAACACGTAGTGCCCGATGTACTGCAGCGCCCAGCCCCCCACGAAGAGACCTCCGGCGGCCGGCGGATTGACGAATGCCGTCGGGATCGAGGCCACGATCATGGGAATCCCCACCATGTGGGTCAGCTTCGTTCCGAGCTTTGTGTGCTCCTTGTCGTATTGAGCGACGTACGCGCGAAGCGATTGCCGGGGGCGCGGGAACTTCATGACGTCCATCGTAGGCCCGGAGCGGCTCGGCGCAAGATCCGGCGGCCCGCACCTTCCGCTGCCCCAAGTCCGATTTTTCAAAAGCATTTCAGCCATGCCGAGCCGGCAGCCCATTGCGCATGGCGCCGCATGGCCTACGCTTGGGACGTGATGGGAACCTGGCGCGCCCGCTGGGCTCGACGGCTTAGCCTGAGGGCGGCCGGGATAGCGCTCTCGTCGCTTGCCGCGATAGGGGCGGCTCCCGGCTGCCTACGGTCGGGTTCGCCCCTAATCCCGTATCAGGACGACGCGGGGCCGCCTCCGGCGATTGTGCTCGGCAGTGACGACGCCGGCCGCTTGGGAGACGTCGATCTCGGGAACCCGTTTGCGATCACCGGGTTGCAGCCGTCGCACGGCCCGTGGACCGGCGGCACCCACGCGACGATCGCGGGGCGCGGCTTCTCGTCTTCGCTCGAGGTTTGGATCGGGTCGGCCCAGCTCGACCCGAGCGCGGTTCTCGCGAGCGACCCCACGCGCGCATCGGTCGTGACGCCCCAGGGCACGCCAGGACCGGCGGACATCCGCGTTCGAAACGTCGCGACGGCGCAAGAGCGAACCCTACCGGCGGGCTTCTATTACGACTCGTTCGTGGTGTCGCCCGACGCGGGATCGACGACGGGTGGAACGCGCATCGCGCTCCGCGGGAGCGGGACGCGATGGGCGAGCACATCCACAACAACGGCAAGGCCGCCCCTTACTGGGTCTTTCGCGCCCCGGACCTCACCAGCAACGGCGTCCGACTGAGCAGCGCGGCCGGGCCTGCGGGCTCACGCGTCGTCGTATCGTATCGGGTAGAGAACACGGGAGCGTCGGCCGCTGGCGCGTTTCGGACCGCGGTCTATCTGGCGCGGCCCGG
>CAZVPE010000550.1:0-2015 GCA_964628155.1 uncultured Polyangiaceae bacterium
CTTCCGAGTTTGACCAGTATACGCACTCGTCGTCGACCGTGACCGCGCCGTCGTTATGGTACGGCATGTTCACCATCACAACGGGGTCATCGCCTCTACCGAATGGAATCCTCGCGAGGCTCTGTACTGCCGGCAAAGCGACGCCTACGGAGCTACCCATCACGTAGAAGCTCGTCCCATCAAACGCGTAGTCCCATGCGCTCGCGACCGGACCGATCAAGGAATGGACTTTGATCGGACCGCCGTCGATCGGCTCGATCTCGTCGATGTCCCCGCCCAGCCAGCAGGCGTCCGTTCCACAGGGCACCAGATCCCCCGGTCCCGGCGCGGTCACGCCAAGCATCGTGACCGGGCTGTTCGCCTGAGGCGGTAATGCGACGCTTTGGATCTCGCCCTGCGGGAAAATGAACATGAGACGCTGACCAAAGGCGCCGATGACGTCCGGGAAAACATAGGGGTATGGCCCCGCAGCTACCACGATCACCTGGCCGGCGTCGGCCGCGTCGAGCGGAGTCGCCTCGACGCCTCCCATGTTTCCTTCGACGTCCTGGTCGCTGTAGTAAACGAACTTGCCATCCGTCGCGATGCCGTTGCCGAGCGCAAAGCCGTTGGCCAACGCCGCGAGGACCACCGGTGGGCCTCCCGAGAACGGGACGAAGATGATGGAGTCACCTCCGGGGTTTGATGCAATACCGCCCCACACGCCGACGATCGCACCGGTCGCAGTCATCAGAGGCTTCATGTAGAGCCCCGACGAAGCAACTTGCGTTGGCTCTCCTCCGCCGAGGGGAATGCTCATCAAGCTTCCGGCCAGGATTGAGCCTTGGAGGTTATTCTCCACAACAATAGTCGTGTAGTAGAGCGCCGATGGGCTCACGGCGATCGAGCCGACGCCCACGGTGACAGTTCCGGCATCCGTTGGAACGGGGATCGAGCTCGCGGGAACGAGCATCCGGGGCGTCAACCCGCACCGGCCGTCGGGTGGCGCTGCCGCAGGGCCAGTCCCGGAGTCGGATTCGGGCGGCTGGGCGTAGCCATCGGCCGCGAGGGAGGGCGACGATGGCGTACTCGAATCGGCCGTCGCGTCGTCCCGGGTCGCTAGCGAAGCGCCGTCGGACGGCCGAGTGGCCGAAGCGTCAAGAGAGCCTTCCTGAGCGACCTTGCCAACGCAGGCCAAAGACACGGTCGCGCACGCGAATGTGGCTGAACGCAGAGCATTGAGCACGAACGGCAGATTACCGTCGCTTCGGCGAGAGGGCTCGCGTTCGCCGCGCTGCCGGCGACGACGATCGCCAACGCGAAAGGCAACGTCGCGCCCACTCGCCGACCGAATCCACCGTGTCTGAGTCGTGCCCATCATTGCGCGCACGGGCAACAGTAATATCGACAGCACAAAGGTGTCGGGATCGCGATGATGGTGCAGCCCAGTGACGGCGCCGGCGACATGCTCGTATCGCTGCAGGTCATCTCGAACTCTCCCGCCTTGCAGAGCGAGGCGCAGCTCTCGGTACCGTTCGTGACGGCTCCGTCCTCGCTGTCGATGGCCGCTCCATTGCTGACCAGACAGATCTGCCCCGCTGGTCCGCCGAAGCACCCGGCTCCGGACGGGGAGGAGACCACGACGTCGGCCGGGTAGGTGCAGGCGCCTGCCTCGGCGCCACGCGAAGCGCCTTGCTCCGCCTCGGAGCGCTGGCCGGCGTCTCCCGACCCGATCGCTACTGCGCCCGAGCACGCGACCGCCATGAGCAGGAAGAGGGCGAGGGATCGCATGGAGTAACTCGAATGAAGCACGCCGCGAGCGGAAGGGACAGGGCGACACGTTCGAGGCGAAGTCGCTTGAATGCTTCGACCACCTTGGGGTGGAGCGCGGCTGTTCCAGTGCTGGACGATCGAACGAACCGGAGATCGGACTATGGAAGTGGGAAGCAACGCTCCGCCGCGGCTACCGTAAAGCGCGCCGCTATCCACAGTCGTCACCCCCAGCGGAATCTCTTCCTTTGCGCGGAAGCACGGCG
>CAZVPE010000551.1:0-2013 GCA_964628155.1 uncultured Polyangiaceae bacterium
AGGGCGTCGGATGACTCCCGGTGCGGCACGGGAGGCCCGGATCGCGACATCTGCGACCTGAATGGCGCAACCCGGCACAGGCCATGGACACGCGGCCACCCGGCGCGCGAAGGGTATTTTCCGACGGTACGAGATTCGCTTTGGCACAGCGGGGAGAGAGGGTCCAATGCGAAAGCTTTCATCGTTCGATGCCGTCAGCGCTGTGTTTCTTGCCGCGATGGGTTTACTGGCGGGATGCGGAGGGGACGCAGCCGCCGGTCCGACGGAGAACGAGGGTGGCGACGGCACGGCAGGCCTCGCAAAGGAGGCCGGCGACGAAGCGGCCAGCGGAAGCGAGGCCGGCGACGAAGCGGCCGGCAACGAGGCCGGTGCCAACGAGGCTGGCTTGACAGACGCCTTGGACGGCGGCGGCGGCGCCCTCGGCTGTTCGTCGCACGCCTGCGTGAATCCCACGGCGATCATCATCGGCGATGCCGACACGGGCTACGATACGTGCGAAGGAAAAGACTCCTTTTTTAACGGCGGAGATGTCGGATACCTGAGACGTCGCGCGGTGGTGGCCTGTCCTTCGCTCCTTCCGCGACCTTCGGGTGGCGCCTGCGTGCCGCTGTTCGGCGACGGTGGGGGGGGCACGTGCAATTCCGATAGCGATTGCTCGGGCTACCCCAATGGTCATTGTGAGCGATGGTCGGAGGACGGCGGCACGCCCGTGTCCTGCCAGTGCCTCCCCGGCTGCATCCACGACTCCGACTGCAAGGCATCCGAAATGTGCCTTTGCGGATCTCCGGTGGGGATGTGCGTGCCGGCATCGTGCGCTTCGGGCGCGAGCTGCGGGTCGGGCTGCGAATGCATCTCGAGCACTCCGGGGGGCAACTGCGGCCCTCGGTTCGATTGCCAAACGAGGGCCGACGAGTGCAGCCGGGGCGAGGATTGCGCGGACGGCGGGCAAATCTGCTCGGAGGACAACGGCAAACACACGTGCCAACCCGCCAACTATTGCGGAGTCGGTCGTCCGTTCCTCGTCGAGGGCGCGGCGCGCTTCGCGCGCAGCGTGGAACGCAGCGACTGGTCCGCGCCAAACGTGACGCCCGACGTGCGCGATGTGCCACCCCTCGTGCGAGCCCGGTTGGCGGA
This sequence comes from uncultured Polyangiaceae bacterium, assembly GCA_964628155.1. Taxonomy (GTDB): domain Bacteria; phylum Myxococcota_A; class Polyangia; order Polyangiales; family Polyangiaceae; genus Palsa-1150. The sequence continues at coordinate 1,135 of CAZVPE010000551.1, forward strand.
GTATTGGACCCGCGTCGGCTTGATGGAACACGCGTCGATTGCCGCGTTTGCCCGCTTCGCGCTTCAACTTCTCGCCGTGGGTGCGCCTTCGGATCTGGTCCGGGCGACTCACGAGGCGATGGGCGACGAAACCGAACACGCGCGGCTCGCGTTCGCGCTGGCCGCTACCTACGGGGGCGGAAACGTCGGCCCCGGCGAGATCGCCATCGACGGATCCCTGGACGGCTTCCACGTCGACGGCATGCTGGCGACGATCGTGCGCGAAGGATGCATCGGCGAGACACTGGCCGCGATCGAGGCGCTCGACGCGCTCGAAGATGCCACCGACCCGGCCGTACGAGCTGCTCTCGCCACGATTGCCCGCGACGAAACGAAGCACGCCGAGTTGGCCTGGCGAACGGTCGCTTGGCTGCTCGAATCGGGCCGGGTCGATCGCGCCAAAGTGCGCGACGAAGTCGCGCGGGCGCTCGCCGAAGCCGCGCCTGGGGTTCGTTCCGGGAACAGTGCCGAAGAGGACGCGGATTGGCGTGGCTTCGGTGTCTTGACGGAGGCGCGGCGCGGCGACCTCCGCCGCATCGCGCTGGCGACCGTGGTGGAGCCTTGCGCCAGGGCCTTGCTCGCGTCCAACGCGAAACAGGGCGGGCGGGGTCCACGAGACGGAGCGGGCATCGGCCCCTCAGTCGCGACAGCAGAGCGCGCCGCCATAATCTGAGCCCCCGTGCACGATCGCGAATCCCTCGCATAATCCCGAGCCATCGTCATCGCAGCTCCAGCTCGAACCCTGCAAAAAGGCGCACAGGTTGGACGTGCTCCTGTCGAGCGGCCCGCAGTCGACGAACGGGTCGGTACCGTCGGGCGGCTCTCCGAAGTTGCCGCAGC
>CAZVPE010000552.1:0-1992 GCA_964628155.1 uncultured Polyangiaceae bacterium
CTCTCGTCGACGGCGGCCTACCATCGCCTTGCGGCGGAACTGCGCTCCCTGGGATTCCGGGAGGATACGACTCCTGGCGCCCCAATCTGCCGGTGGATCGTCGAAGGCGTGAGGGTCGACGTCATGCCGACCGAAGGCGGCGTGCTGGGCTTCCGCAATCGCTGGTACGCGGACGCGATGGCCCGCGCCATTGAGGTGCACGCCGATGGCGAGCGCTTCCGCATTATCGATGCACCGCATTTCTGCGCAACCAAGCTGGATGCGCATTCCGATCGTGGAGCCGGCGACATGTACCACCACGACCTGGAAGACCTGATCGCCGTCGTCGACGGAAGATCGGAGCTGCGCGCCGAGTTCGCGGCGACGAGCATCCACCTGCGGCGCTATGTCGCCGCGGAGTTGCGACGCCTTCTCGGTACCCCGGCGTTTCTGGAGGCGCTGCCAGGACACCTCCCGGGTGACACGGCCAGCCAAGCGCGATTGCCCCTCCTATGCGAACGACTCGAGGCCTTGGCGTCGCTGCGATAGCAAGCAGCCCCCCGAGCACCCTGGGCCCAGCGCTAGACCGCGAGCGCGGAAAGGGCACGATCGTCTCCAAAAAAGTCTCCAAGAATCCGGTAGATCCGGGGTGATTGCAGTGGACTCGGGCGGACTGACGGCGCGGCGGAAACCGCAATGATGCTCGAGCGATAGCGACGAAATACGAGCGACATCACCTAGTTACGAAATGCCATCTGCCCGTGTTCAATTCCCGTTGGGGTCGCAAAATTCCCGAGTGAGCGTGTACTCGTTCACTGCCGGCGTCGAACGTCCAACTGTCGACGTGCCCAGGCCCCTTCAAAAGACGCACACGCGCGCGTAGGTGTGCGTTCCAAAGCCGAGCGGCCGAGGGGACGGAGGTGGGCCGCTCACGATTCGAGGGTTTACGTGTCGCCCGGCGGGCCCCCTTTTGTCAGTTAAGCCAGTCCTCCACGACCAGCTGCACGATTGACCCGTCCTTCAGCGCCGCATCGTTCGTGACTAGCGTGGCGCCCCGGTCCAGGGCGGTGCATGCGATGATCAGATCGAAATCGCTCTTCGCGAGCCCTCGCGCCGCGAGGTCGGCGCGCACGATGCCGTAGCGTTCGACGATGGCCCGCGTGACTGGCAACACCGGGAAGCGCTCAGCCAGCGCTTGCACGCGGGCTACGTTGGATTGCATCCGCGCCGACCTCCGCGCTCCGAACAATAGCTCGCCGATCACGACCACCGACAGGCCGAGTTCCTCGGGCGCTATGTTCGAGAGCCGTTCGACGACCGATTGCCGCTGCGCGAGCATCGCGATCGCGACGTTCGTGTCGACGATATACCTCACCGGTCGAGGTCGGGCACCGCCCGCGTGGTGCGCTGCCTTACTCCTGCGAGCAGCGCGACGAGCTCCTCGTAGGTTTCACCCTCCCAACGGCCGATCTCCCGGAGCATCTCGGCGGCGGATCGTTCGGTCTCTGGCGGCGAATCAGACACAGCGCGAAGCTCAACCGTCAGGTGACCGACGCGCGCGCGCACGACGTGAGTCGGGTCCCTCTGCAAGGCCTCTACAGCTTTGTCGAGCGCAAGGGGCTGACTCACGTTCAAAGCGTAGCAAGGTGCGCGGCTTCGCGCCCTGCCTTGCGTCGTCATGAGTGAATCGAACCGTGCTCGGCCGGCGCGAGGTCGGCGGGGCCTGACGCGGCTGGGCACGGCCTATACGGCTCAAGAGCAACGGTCCAGCGTTGTCGCCACCGGGGAAGTTGGGGCCCACTTCCAGCGGGATCACCGGGGACCAGGAGCCCACCCGGTGGCGCGCGGACGGATCACCCCGTTCGTCGCGTGAGGCGCGGACGCGCGAGGCTTGGCGCGCGTGGTCGTGCAGCGGGTGGGGGCGGTGTCAGGTCTGCGGATTGCGAAATCCCTTTCCGTCGAGCAGGAAGAGCTCTGAGCGTTCGGTGAGGCGCTCGGCGATGACCTGGGTGT
>CAZVPE010000553.1:0-1986 GCA_964628155.1 uncultured Polyangiaceae bacterium
CCTCCCCTTCCCCTCCCTTGTGGCGTTTCGTCCGACACAGGCGCGCATTCGCCGGTGTCGTGCGACCCATGGCGGGAGCGTGGAAGCGGCGGCGCGCGAAACCGTATCCGGCCCTTGAAGCGCACGGTACTCTGGCGGTTTCATAGGAGGGATTTGATGAACCGAACGCCGGCCGGAACCTGTTCTCGCGCGTGGGCCTATCGGTGGCTCGCGACCGCCTCGCTCGCCGCCGCGGCCCTGACCAGCACTGCCGCGCAGGCGCAAGACGCCGCAGCGGTCCCGCCCCCCGTCCAAGTGGAGGTGCAGCCGCCGCTGCCGAGTCTCCCGCCGCAACCGAGTCCCCTGCCGACGCCGCAGCACTACGTCGTGGTGCACGAAGACGGTCCGCGCATGATCACGGCGTGGCACGACGGCGAGCCTATCCCCCTCGGCTACCACCCCGCGCAGCGCACGCGAACGGGCGCGATCGTCGGCGGCGCCGTCACCCTCGGCAGCCTTTACCTCATCAATGCCTTTGTCGCCTCGGTGTGGACCGACGCCGTGAAAGGGACCCAGGAGAGCAATCCGGTGACCGGGCTCTTCGTGCCTGTGCTCGGCCCGTTCATCACGATCCCTCAATCTTCGAGCGCGACCGCCGACTTCTTCCTCATTCTGGACGGGCTCGGACAGACCACGGGCGCCATCCTGCTCGTCTGGGGCCTGACGTCGCCTCAGACCGTTCTGATGCGAGACGGTTACGCCAAGCCCTGGATTCTTCCGCGGCCGATGGTCTTCGGAAAGAGCGGCGCGGGCATGGGCCTCAGCGGTACGTTCTAGCCGAAGTCCGAACCGCCGCCGCCAGAATCGCCGCCGCCAGAATCGCCGCCGCCGCCGTCGAAACCGCCGCTGGCGTCGTCGTCCCAGCTCGATCCGCCGCCGCCCTCGTCCGCGTTTCCACCCCTGCCCTCGTCGAAGCTTCCGCCGCGGTCTTCGCGAAAACGTTCCTCGTGTTCGCGCCCTTCGCGTTCGCCCTCTAGCTTGCCAAGCTCGTAGCCCGCGAGGCCGCCAAGCCCCGCACCAATGAGGCCGCCGCCCACCGGCCCCATTCCGCCCTGCATCGGTGTTCCCGGATAGCCGGGACCGGGGAACGGACCCGGCCCGTAACCAGGGTTTGGACCCATCGTGCCATAGGGCTGCGGGGGGCCATACGCGGCGCGCCGTCTCGCAAAGTAAATGCCGATGCCGATCGCGCCGGCCACGACGAGGAGAAGCGTACCGGGGCCGATGAGCGAATGGCTCGCGGTTGGGGCCAACTCAGTGGTCGCCGCTCCCACGGAAGCCTCGGCCGCGCGGAAGATGGCGGCCGCGCCTCCCTCCCAATCCCCGTGGCGGAACGCGTCGTTCCCGGCGCGCTCGATCGCGGGCCAGTTTGACTGCGCGATGTGGCTCCCGGTCCCGAAGTGCACTTGCACTTGGTGGTGCTGCGGGTCGACGCCCACGGCGACCATCCCCGGCTCCGTGATGGACGCGACGAAGCGGCCGAGCTCCCTCGCATCCGGGTACTCGCTGGTGAAGGCGAGACGCGCGTCGAACGGCGCGGGTGACACGACGGCCCGAAGCTGCGTCACGGCCTCGGCCGAGAGCACGTGCGCCGAATCGCGAACGTGGAGCGTTCCGGCATGAGCCGGACGGACGAGCGTCGACGCCCAGAGGACGAGCGCGGCAGCCAGGAGCAGAAAGCGGGTGCGCGGGAGGGATCTCATCGCCGCAGTCAACGTAGGGACGCCCGCAAAAAGCGCCAGCGATCGCCACTCGCCACGCGAGCGACCGAGCTCGTGCGCTCGGCATTGGGAGAATCGACCGCGGACCTTGAGCGCCCGCGGGCGCGCCCGTACGTTCTCACGCCGAGGGCCCCATGGCGCAGAATGTCGAGCCGCAACCTCACGTCGTGATCATCGGCGGCGGATTCGGTGGGCTGACGGCGACCCAAGCGCTCGCCCGGTCGCC
>CAZVPE010000554.1:0-1983 GCA_964628155.1 uncultured Polyangiaceae bacterium
CGGCGCGATCCCCATCCAGATGTCGCTCATCGGTCGTCTCCTCGACCGCGGCGGATGTCCCCTCCATGGGGATCGGCGCCGCGGGCCCGCAGAGAGTCTCGGAAAGGCCAACTTCTCGGCGACCAGTGTCCGTCACTATTTTTTTGCGCACAGACCCACGAAACCGGACCATCCGTTTGGACGTCGCTCTCCGCCCCTTGGGGCTCCGCCAGTAGCGCTGCTTCGATCGCCGTCGCGACGCGGCCCGTTGCGCGTCACGGCATCGGCGGGTGCAATACATCCGGCTGTGATCGCAGAATCGGCAGACGTATGCGGGCCGCCGACAGCCATCGCGAACACATTGGAAAAGCCGTAGGTCGAGCACCCGTCCATCGCTCCGCCCCGAAATGGGCCAGCAGCGCGATCCCGTGCGACAACCTCTTCGTCGAACGCGAGCACGCGAACCGACACGAGGGCTCGGAGTTTGCGTCTCCGGGCCCTCATCCTTCTTGATGGGCCGCGGGTGATCGTCGTCAGCCCGCCGACCCAGGGCACGACTGCCGCGTACCCGAAGGGCCGCACGAGGCTATCCTTCTCGGTGTACGGAAGAACCTCTTCGACGTTCGGCGTGCAAGCATGGTCATATTGGGTCCGGTTCTCGCTGGCTGGAGCCCGGAAGTTTTTCGGTCGTCGCGCAGCTACGGCCGCCCGTTTCTGGTACACTAGTCAGGATGACTAGAACCGCAAAAGGTTCACCTCCGCCTCGTGCACGCAAGATCATCCGCAGGCCGCGGTCCTTGCCCCCCGGCCACTGGGTGTTGCAGGACGCCAAGGCGCGGTTTAGCGAGCTCGTACGACGCGTACGCAGCGAAGGACCGCAACACGTGACAGTCCATGGCCGGGACGAAGTCGTCGTGATCGCGGCGGAAGAGTTCCGACGCCTCAAGGGAAGCCAAACGGGGGCGGCCTTGGTCGAGGCGATGCAGTCCTCGCCGTACCGCGAGATCTCCATCGAGCCGGAGCGCTACCCGCTTCCCGTGCGCGGCGTCGCGTTTCCGTGACCGACTGGCTGCTCGACACGAACGTCCTCTCCGAGCTGCGCCGGCCTAGGCCAGACCGCAAAGTTGTTGCCTTTGTTGCGCGCGAGCCCATCGAGAAACTCTACGTCAGCGCGGTCACGCTTGCGGAGATTCGGTTCGGGATCGAGAGGCTCGACGATGCCGGCCGGCGGCTCGCACTCGGCGAGTGGCTTGCGCTCAAAGTACGGCCGATGTTCGATCAACGTGTGCTCGCGGTCACCGAGGACATCATGTTTACGTGGCGGGTGCTGCTCGAGGAGGGCCGCAAAGCGGGCCACACGTTCTCGCAACCTGACCTCATCATCGCCGCGACAGCCCACCATCACGGGCTCACGATCGTTACGCGCGACCGAAGTGACTACTGTAGCGGCCGAGTTCCAGTCTTCAACCCCTGGCTCGATGCGTGACGGGCTGCGAACGCTACGAAGCGACTCCGCTGCCGTTGTTCCGGTACTTCACATAACACCCAAGCAGCCAATCGCTTCCCGACCGATGTTTTCAGCCATTCCACTCACCGAGGTTTACATAACGTTTCTTATCGGCTTTTCAGAGCGTGTCCCCACACGTGAACATCCCCGCGTCGAGAAACGCGGCGATCACAAGCTGTTCGAGCCGCGAGCCACGGACGCCAAATGCCCGCAGTCCGAAGACCACCTCGACTGTGAGCTCCCCGCGATGAGCGCGAGATATGATGGAGCCCCGAGGTGCCCCTGTGGAGACTCGGGCACGAGGGGCAGCGCCGCGACCGCAGACACCCCGAGCGCAATGAGCCGAATCGCGTCCAACTTCGTCGCGTTGGCGCCCGCCACGACTACGACCCGATCCCTCACGACGGTTCGGGCGGCCAGGTGGCGGCGACGACGTGCTCGCCTTTCGGGTTCATTTCGGTACGTGAACCGGTAACCTGCCCACAGTTCCCGCACTT
>CAZVPE010000555.1:0-1982 GCA_964628155.1 uncultured Polyangiaceae bacterium
ACCCACCGCATCAACATCATCGACACGCCCGGGCACGTGGACTTCACCATCGAGGTCGAGCGCAGCTTGCGCGTGCTCGACGGCGCCGTAGCGGTTTTCGACGGCGGCAACGGCGTCGAGCCTCAAAGCGAAACGGTCTGGCGCCAGGCGGACAAGTACCGCGTTCCGCGCGTGGCGTTCATGAACAAGATGGACAAGGTGGGGGCCGACTTTCTCATGTGCGTCAACAGCATGAAGGAACGGCTCGGCACCAACCCAGTTCCCATTCAGTGGCCGCTCGGCGAAGAGGAGAGACACAAGGGAATCATCGACCTCATCAAGATGAAGGCCGCCGTCTTCGACGACGAATCCAAGGGTCAAAAATACGAGTGGGTAGACGTGCCCGCCGAGTACGAGAAAATCGCGCGCGAGTGGCGCGACAAGCTCATCGAGTCGTGCGCGGACGTGGACGACGAGATCATGGGGATTTACCTCGAGGGCCGCACCGACAAGGTGACCGACGTGATGATTCACCGGGCCCTCCGTTACGGCACCATCCATTTCAAGCTTGTCCCCGTCATCTGCGGTTCGGCGTTCAAGAACAAGGGGGTGCAGATGCTCCTCGACGCCGTCACGAACTACCTGCCCTCTCCGGTCGACATTCCTCCCGTGAAGGGCCTCGACCCGAGCAAGAAAGACAAGCCGGAAATCGAGCGGCAGGCATCGGACGATGAACCCTTCAGCGCCCTGGCGTTCAAGATCATCAATGACCCACACGGGAACCTGACGTTCTTCCGCGTCTACTCGGGCAAGGTCGTGAGCGGGACGATGGTGCTGAACTCGTCGCGCGACAAGCGCGAGCGCATCGGGCGCATCCTCCGCATGCACGCGAACAAGCGCGAAGAAGTCCAGGAAGCGGATTCGGGAAATATCTACGCGGCGGTTGGCTTCAGAGACACACGCACGGGCGATACGCTCTGCGACGAAAAGCGTCCGATCCTGCTCGAGCAGATGATCTTTCCGACCCCGGTCATTTCGATCGCAATCGAACCCAAGACCAAGGTCGATGTCGAGAAACTGGGGATCGGCCTACAGAAGCTCGCCCAGGAGGACCCGTCGTTTCGCACGCACACCGACGACGAATCGGGCCAGACGATCATCAGTGGGATGGGTGAGCTCCACCTCGAGATCATCGTCGACCGCTTGAGGCGCGAGTTCAAAGTCGAGTCGAACGTCGGCAAGCCCGAGGTCGCGTATCGCGAGGCCATCACCAAGAAGGTGAGCTGCGAGCACAAGTACGCCAAGCAGACGGGCGGTCGCGGTCAATACGGACACGTCGTCATGGAGCTCGAACCGGCCGAGCGCGGAAAGGGATTCGAGTTCGTCAACGACATCGTCGGCGGCGTCATTCCGAAAGAGTTCATCCCCGCCATCGAGAAGGGCGTGCGCGAGGCCATGGCCCGCGGTGTCCTGGCCGGGTTTCCGCTCGTCGACATGCTCTGTCGCTTGACCGATGGCAGCTATCACGAGGTCGACTCGAGCGCTCAGGCCTTCGAAGTGGCCGCGTCGCTCTGCTTCCAGGACGGGGCCTCGCGAGCCGGGCTGACGTTGCTCGAGCCGATCATGAAGATTGAAGTCGTGGTCCCCGAGCAGTATTTGGGGGACGTCATCGGCAACCTGAACTCGCGACGCGGTCGCATCCTCGGCATGGGGCAGCGCGGAAACGCCCAGGTCATCGACGCGGAGGTGCCTCTCGCCACGATGTTCGGCTATGTAACCGACCTGCGCACGATGACCCAAGGGCGCGGGACGTCCACCATGCAGTTTGCGAATTACTCGCCGGTACCTCCGGCGATTCAGGAAGAGATTGTCGCGAAGGTGAAGGGAACCTAAATGAGCGCGGCAACAATACACCACGATCGAAAGAGAGAGATTGGTCATGGGTAAGGAGAAATTCGTACGATCCAAGCCGCACGTGAACGTAGGGACGATCGGTCACATCG
>CAZVPE010000556.1:0-1971 GCA_964628155.1 uncultured Polyangiaceae bacterium
TAGCCGAGTACCTGCGCACCACGCCCAAGGGCGTGTACTGCATGATCGCCCGGGGGGCCCTGCCAGTCACGCGAGTCGGCCGTCGAGTGCTCGTCCGCCGTGACGTGCTAGAAAGAGCGCTGGACGAGAAGACAGCGACGTCGCCTTCAAGAAGGTGACGCATGACTGCACGCATCCTCAGCAAGACGGCGCCGTGGCGGTACGAGATCCGCTTCCGGTGGCCGGATCGAACCGTGTACCGAGAGCGGCGGTTCGCCTCGGTGACGTCGAAGTCAGGGGCACTGAGAGAAGCGGAGGGTCGCGAGGCCTACCTCCGTGAGCGAGGCAAGACCTCAGCGCAGGTCGCGACCATCCCATCGCCCGTCCTCACCGCGAAGGCGCAAGCGCCTTCGCCGGCCCCGACGCGGATGCCCACGTTGCGCGAGTTCGGGCCCCGCTGGATCGAGGGCCACTGCCGGGCGCTCCGCCAGAAGAGGACCGGGATCCTCACGAAGGAGCACATGCTCCGGCGCCACATCTATCCCGCGCTCGGAGATCTGCGGCTCGACCAAATAACGACCGAGCATGTCGCGAGCCTTTGCGCGGGTCTCACCCGCTTCAGCCGAAAGACGCTCGCGAACATCCTCGCGACGCTTGCGAAGCTCCTGCGCACGGCGGTCGACTGGGATGTGCTCCGGGAGATGCCGTGCAAGATCAAGATCCCCAAGTCGCCCCGCACTCCGCCGGTCTTCTACGAGCTCGCCGAGATGCGCCGCCTCATCGATGCGGCAGCATCGATCGACGCGCGCACCCATGCCCTGGCGCTCATCGGCCTTCACGGGGGCCTGCGCCGAGGCGAGATCCTCGGCCTCGAGTGGGGCGACATCAGCATCGAGCGCCGCCAGCTCGTCGTCCGGCGAAACGTGATCTCGCGCTACGTCGACACGCCCAAGAGCGGCCATGGCCGCGTCCTCGAGCTCTCGACCGAGCTCACGGCGGCCCTCGAGAAGCACCGCCGGGCCTCCGCCACCAAGACCGGCCGCATCTTCTTGCAGGACACCGGCCAGCCGGCGCTCGCGCAGCACCTCTACAAGTGGATGGACGCCGCCATGGACGAGGCGGGCATCCCCCGGCGGTTCGGCGTGAGGCTACACATCATGCGGCACTCGGCCTGCTCGGCGCTCGCAACCCTCGGCGCCCCGATGATCGCCATCCAGTCGCTGGCTGGCCACGAATCGCCCCAGACCACCGCCAAGTACATGCACCTCGCCCCCGGGGTTCAGGCCGCTGCGGTGCGCCTCTTCGACGGCCCAAACGGCCCAAGTCGTGGCACGGGCGTGGCAAGCCTTGACCCGGAGAGCGAAAAGGGCCAGATTTCCCGGTGAAATCGAGTGGAGCAACGGGGGATCGAACCCGGCCAAGTTGTTGAAATCACGACGATTACCGTCGACTCACGTACGGACGACCTTCCGCGAGTCGACGTAAGTGCGCGTGAGCCTGTCGCGTTTGGGCCAGTTGCAGAAGGCACGGATCGCTCGGCTCCTTCGCCTCGCGTGGCGCTCGTGCGCGCCCTCTCTGACAGCGTCGCCGCGGCATTCGCGGTGGGTGACGCCAGGGCGGCGCGGGTCGCGCTCGACGCGCTACGGGCGTTCGTCGAAGCGGATGCGCAGGATTGAGGCACCGCGGCCTTGCCGTTCTTTGGGAGGTCGGGTCAGGAACGCGGTCCGCATCCCGGAGTCGGCCTTGCCCCTGAGTGGGGAGGGCCGCCGTTTGACCAATCCTGGAACGGGGAGCCTTTTCAGGCTAAACTGCTGTTGTCGCAGGGGATTTTGAGGAGCGCCGGGATGACCAACCAGGACATTGCCCGCAACATGCGCGCGGTCGCGCACGCGGTCGGGCAGCAGGAACTCGAAGGCTTGACGGTGCCGGCGGCGACGGCGAACGACCTGCGCCGCGTGGCGCGCGGCGAGATGCCGATGGCCGAGGCCATCC
>CAZVPE010000557.1:0-1968 GCA_964628155.1 uncultured Polyangiaceae bacterium
GACCCGACGCGCTCTCCAAAGGTAGGTGCCAATGGTCACGGTCAAAGATCACCTCGCGATGATGGCCCCCCCGCTCCGGGCCATGGTGCAATCGGCGCGCAGGGCGGTGAGGGCTGCGGCTCCCGGGGCGAGAGAGACTGCATGCCAGAGCAAGCCTCCCCGCTCGAAGGGCCCGATGTGGAAGATCTCCCGCTACTTCGTCGGAGAAACCGAGTTCGCTGCCATCGGCACCTTCTCGACCCACGCGCACCTCTACTTCCGCAGGGGCGTCGAGCTCGACGATGGCTCGGGCCTTCTCGAGGGTAGCGGCAAGACGCTCCGGTCGATCCGACTGAACACGCCGCTCGATGCCGCACGTCCCGAAGTGAAGCGCATCATTGGTCGAGCGTGCCAGCTTGCGCGGGTCCAGTCCTTGTGACGTCTCCCGCGGTCTCGGGAGCACTGGCGGTTTACGCTGGCAAGCCGCCGACCGGCTGATCGCGGTCTGCCCTGCGCTCGAAGTCGGACGGCCAGCTTAGCCGCGATCTCGCCAACGGAATCCTGCGATTCTCTGTCGCATGAGGGGCGCGCCCATGCCCGGGAGGCGACGATTGGCTTGGTCAACGACGCAGCCCGCGAAAGGTGTGTGCTCGAAGGTGTATTCGCCGAGGCGAAATGCGATGTGCGAGGCGTCGCTGCCTCGCACAATGCCTGCGTAGGCGATCGCGGAACTCGGCAAAGAGCGGCCCCTCGTCGGGTACGTCGGCACGGCGTCTGACGACAAGCGGGGCTCCTTCACGATGATCCGTAGGCCTTTGGCGCGCATTTGGTAATTCGCCGCGCATTCCTAGCCCGAAGACGGGCTCGGCCGTGGCCATCGCCCGTGGGGGACATAGAGGGGCGGCATGTTTTACGCACGGTGAGGGGCGCCGCCCACAGGCGACTCAGGAAAGGACATGACATGTCGAACAAGAATAGCCGCGAGCGCGCCGCGGAGGACAAGCGCGAGGGCAAGTCTCCGAGCACGCAGGCCGGCGAGTTCGTGCGAGAGGAGATTCACCACGTCCGCGACGGCAAGCACGGCGCACGCTCCGCGAAGCAGGTGATCGCGATCGGGCTCTCCAAGGCGCGCCGCGCCGGGGTGGCTCTGCCGCCGCCGAAGCGAGCCACCGCGGCCGTTCGGAAACAGGCAGCGCGGGACGCCGAGGTTGCGCGGACGCACCACAAGCCGTCGCGGGCGCGCTCACGAGCGATGCGCAAGGCGCTCAAGCACGAGGGATCCGCGGCGGCGTCGCCAGTGGCACTCTCCAGGCACGCGCGCGCCGCGGCACGACCGAAGGCGGCGCCGTCGCGGCGACGCATCGCGAAGACGGCGCGTGGTTGAAATGAAGCGTGGCCCTGGTGCTCGGACCGTCTTCCAGCAGCTGGGAATTCAAGCAATTTCAGTAGCGTCGCTTTCGCGCGGCTGCCGATTACGGCCTTTCCAAACGAAGTTTGAATTCAAGAACGGCTCCTTTTTCGTTCGAAGGACTCCGCATCGCCGATTCCACAACCGGAGAATGCATACCATGCAGCAACCCGAAACGCGGACAGAGCAGCGCAACGCCGTTGGAGCAGACGTTCGGCACTCACTGAGCGAGAAAGACCGTGTGGCCGTCGCCGCGACGCGAAATGAGGTCGCTCCATTCAAAGGCAAGATGGGCGACCCGAGCGCTCGCCCCGCGTTCGACGAGGCCATGGAGCACACCCCCGATGCTCGCGGCGTAACGCACGAAAAGAGGACGGTGGGCGGCGTGCCCGGCATTTCTTGTACGCCCGAGCGTACGCGCCCGGGCGCCGCGACCCTCTACCTCCACGGCGGCGCCTACGTGCTCGGCTCGGCCAACGCTTACCGGCACCTCGCCGGGCAAATCGCCGCGCGCACGAAGGCAGCCGTCTTCATCGCCGAGTACAGGCTAGCCCCGGAGCACCGCTTCCCAGCCGCCCTGG
>CAZVPE010000558.1:0-1960 GCA_964628155.1 uncultured Polyangiaceae bacterium
TGAGATCTTCGACATTTTGCGCGAGCGAACGATTGCATTCGACAACCAGACTTGGAACCGCCGCTATCGCGGGTTCATGGACAAGATCAAGACGGGGTCCATTTATGACGTCGCAGAGGTCCTACGGGATCTCTACCGTTTGAAGACGGACAAGCAACTAAGCTTCGGCGAGCGTCGTATGCTCGATACGGCTCGCTCGCTCATCGTCAAAGAGATTGCGATCGCGCGCAAACAGACCGAAGACCACGTCAAGGCCGAGATCGAGGCAATTTTCGTCGCCAACTGACGGCGACGAGGGACCGCCCCGACAAGCGCAACGGCGCTCGCGCTTCGCGGTAGCGCACTTTTTGCACGTCCGGCCGTCGACGCGGCTGAGCTTTTTGAGCTTGCGCGAAGGTCGAATCGCGATCGCGGCTGCGCGGGAGCCTATCCTTGTGAACCGGCTTCGGTGCCGCTTTCGAGAATGCCGAAGTCCCACCGCTCATCGGGCTGGCGAAGTCCCGCGACCGCGGCTTCGACCTCTCGAAGCAGCGAAGACGGGAGTGTCGTCGTTCCGCCCCGGACACCCACGGCGATTCGCCCCGACCAGTGCCAGACCCGCGCGCCAACGACTCCCTCCACTCCGTACACCAGCTCGAGAAGGCGGCGGACTCTAGGTGGAAGGTCCGAAGAAGCCGTAGTCTTGCTCATCAAGCCCCCGGTTAACACGCTTGGACGGTCAGCTCAAGACTTAGGAGCCCAATTGCCCGGGTGTGCCAGTTTGAGCCGCAGTCTGACACGGGTGCCTTGCTCCCGCGCCATGTGTCCTAATCGTTGCGCCACGAATCTGCGTGGCACCGGCCATGCATCTCATCCTTAGGGGACATGAGGATTCCGCCCATCCCCCGCGACTTGTGCCTGCTCGGTGCGCTCCTTTTGGGCGCATCGATGGACGGGTGCGTCGCGAGCGCACCGCCTTCCGATTGCCTGAACCCCCAGCCACATCCCCCCTACTGCCCCGGACCTTCTGCGGGCGGAGCCTCGGGCGGGGGTGGTGCAGCGGGGGCTCCCTCTCCTGGCAGCAACGGCGGCGGCCCCGCTGGTGCTCCACCCCCCGCGGGCAGTGGAGCGGCGGGCAGCGGCGCTGCGACGACCGGCAGCGGAAGCGGGAACAGCGCCGCCGGCAGCTCCGGCGGCGGAAGCAGCTCCGGCGGCGGAGGTAGTGGTTCAGGAACCTCGGGCGGTCCAGGCGCAAGCGGCGGTGCTGGAAATGGGGGCTCCGGCGCAGAAATGGGCAGCGACGCGGGAACTCCGCCGGGCGAAGCCATCGACGCTGGCGCATTCGGATTGGACGCTAGCTCTTCGGACGACGCGGAGTCCGATGGCGGTCCGCGGGACGCGCAAGGGACAGAAGATCACCACAACCGCCGACCGAGGGATGCGCACGAAGATGGCCCCGGTTCGGCGAATACAGACGGCAGCGGAGACGAAGGCTCGGCCCATGCCGGTGATCGGGATTCATCGACCGACGTTAGCCAGCACCCATCAGGCGACGGGGACGGAGGCGGCGAGTGAAGCGCGCCCTCGTCGGCGCAATCCTTTTTCTGGCGTCCGGAGCGGTCGCCGACTGCGGCCTCAACCCGCAGCCCTTTCCCCCGCAGGCGAGCAACCCATCGTCGGCACCTGGAGGAGGAGAAAACGGTGGCGCAGGCGGCCTTGGCGCGGATGCTGGCAGGGCTGGTGGCGGCATGGCGTTCGGTGCGGACGCCGGGGCGAGCGAGGACGGAGCCGCCGGCTCGACTGTCCCGATCCTAGCTTCGGACGGGTCCGCCATTCCCGAAGGCGCCGCCGACAGCGAGGCGTTCGAAGTCGATGCTGGCCGCGGCGATGCAGCGATTTCGACCGCGGATGCGGCTGACAGTGACGCGGGACCGTCTCCCGACCATGGAGTGAGCGACGCCTCCGCCGGAGAAGCCCTTCT
>CAZVPE010000559.1:0-1940 GCA_964628155.1 uncultured Polyangiaceae bacterium
GCATCCTCGCCCCGTCGATGATCGCCCACGTGCTGGCCATCAAGTACGTCTTGGGGCCCGCGACCGCGACGCCGATGCGCTCAGGCGCCGCCGCTTGCCAGCGTTTGAGGGCATCCTGTACGAGCGGGTGGTCGAGGCCGAGAAGATCCAGGTCAGCGCGCTCGCGAGCGGCATCGCGGTTCAAAGTGAAGTGACACACCCTCTCGTCGTTCGGCCCCTTCACGAGGTAGGTGCCGTCATCCTTCGCTTCGACCCGGCGGCCGTCGGCTGTGAGCGAAGCGCGGAGGAACTCGAGGACACGGTCGAGCCCCGGCTTCACGTCCGCGAAGGGCTTGTAGTCGTCGAGTGAGAAGCCATCGAGGTCCTGGAACAGCTCGAAGACCACCTTGCGGGCCTCTGAGGCGTTCGACAGGGCCGCCTCCAGTTCCTCCTTCGTTCGGCGCAGCTCAGGGTCCCCGAGGGCTTCACGATAAAGGCGATCGTACGTCAGCCGCTCCGAGAGCTGACCGAGCACCTGACCGCGCAGGTCCTCTGCGACGTTGCCGTGCTCATCCACCTTGCCTAGCGCCTTCGCGATCTCCTTCAGCTTCTCGTCGAGCAGGAGAAAGATGCGACCCTCAGAGCCATCTTCTTGCCGCCGCCGCGCGAGGACTTTCCGGGACGGTGCGACTCCGACCTCGGCCCCGACTCGCCCGTCATCGGCGTATCGAGCGCTTGGTCAGCCACGGGCTCATGTTCTTCTGAGCCCTCGGCCCGAACCGCCCCGGTCATCGACTCGCTGCCGACTCTCGGGCGCCCGGCCTCGGCCAGCGAGGGCTGCCTGGCCAACGAGCCTGCTCGCTCGGGCCTGGGCCAGGTGGGCGGCTCCGACGATTCCGAGAACTGCACGCTCACGTCGAACGCGCCGGCTGGCCCCGCCGCCGCGAGCCGCGGCGGGCCGGCGTGCGGCGACGCCATGCGCTCGAACGTGTCGTCCTCCTCGCGAACAAAGGCCCCGCCCTCGGCGAGCGTTCCCACCATCGGATCGGTGGTGTTCGCGTCCCCCGTCGCGGGCCGATCGCCAATCCGCTGCAGCCCCCGAAGCTCGAACATCAGCCCGTGCAGCGTGTCGTGGCGCGCACGGGGATCCTTGGAGAGACCCTTGAGTAGCGCGGCGTCCATCCGCGACGGCAGCCACGGACAGAAATGCGATGGAGGCGCCGGGGCGGCATACAGATGGGCCTCGCCGAGCGCCTTGGAGTCGCGCACGTTCACGTCCCAGGGAAGCCGGCCGGTCAGCATCTCGTAGATGACGAGCGCCAGCGCATATTGGTCGGTCTGGGGCGATACGTCCCCTCCGGCCACCTGCTCGGGCGCCATGTAGCGCGGCGTGCCGATGTTCTGCCGATCGCCTTCGCCGACGATGGCGGCGACGCCGAAGTCCATCACCTTCACGACGGAGTCGAAGGACGCTTCCGTACGGTGGAGAAAGATGTTCTCGGGCTTGACGTCCAGGTGCACGATCGACGGCTCGTGCGAGTGGGCCCGATAAAGGCCCTCGGATGCCTGCGCCGCCACCGCGTAGGTATTCGCTGCAGTCCAAAGCTTGCCGCGCTGGCGCGTCTCGCGAAGCGCGGCTCGGAGCGTCCGACCTCGAAGGCGCTCCATCACCATGAAGGGCGTCCCATCCGAGAGCCGATCGAAGTCGAGCACCTGCACGATGTTGGGGTGCTGAAGGCGCGCGGTGACCTTGACCTCTTCGAAAAACTTCGCCGCGAACTCCGGCTGCTTCGCGAACGGCGGAAGCAGCACCTTCATCGCGCCCCGGATGAGCTGCTCCTTCACGACGTCGAGAACGATGCCCATGCCCCCTTGGCCAAGCTTGCCGCGCACGACCCACTTGGTTCCCGGCATGGGCTGGCCAATCAGGTACTCGATCGAACTCGGCGCTTTCATGTCCT
>CAZVPE010000560.1:0-1938 GCA_964628155.1 uncultured Polyangiaceae bacterium
GGCGGCGTTCGCTCCATGTTGCGTTGGCGGCAAGTGTCAAACATCGACAACAGGCCAATGCCCCGCGGTGGCCGCTGATGCAGCCGCTGATACAGGAGATGACGCCGCGGAAACGGGGGCCGACGCCGCGGATGCGTCGACCGATGCCGGTGCTGATCGCCGGCCCTGATGCTGCGGACGGTAGCGCCGAGTATGGCGCGCGCCGCGCAGGGTCCGCGCGCACTGTCGACGGCTGGTGCTACGATTGAGCCGTGGGGGCGAACGACCATTGCCAGCGCGGGGGGCGTCGTAGCTTTGCGCTCACGGCTGTCGCGGGGTCTCCAGCACAAGGAGAGTGGGCGAAGACCAGCGCACCCTCGGTCGAGGACTGTCCGAAGAAAGTTCAGAAACCCGCCGAGGCCGAACAATAAGAAGACGAGCCCGAGCAGGACTCGGCCGCTCTTGGTCAGTGGCGACTCTCCTTCGTGCGCCTCGCCAGATCCTGGATGACCTCGTGAAAACGGCGCCCGGCGGGGAGGGAAAGTGTTCGCTGCTGCGAAGGAGTCTGGGCTCGACCCGCCCGCGGAGTAGCGAGAGCAATGGCTCGCACCCCGTCGAGCCTTCGACCGCGTGCTCGTCATCGAAGCGCAGCGCCGAGACGAGTCTCGCCTGTGTGCTACGGTGAAATCCGTGGCCACCCTGAGCCGACGCCGCAAGCTCAGCGAGAAGAACGTCGCTTCCACACCGCCGACTTGGGGCGTCTATGTACTCTACGGGACGCAGGGATCGCCTGCCTACGTCGGCCGTGGCCGGTCCCTTCGAGCGCGCCTGGCGGACCAGCTCAACACCGGACGCATCCCGGCGGCGACGTTCGCGTACGCCGAGACCAAGACGGACGCGGAAGCCAGCAAACTCGAACGGGAACTCGTCGAACGCCTCCTGCCGCGTTTCAACGTCCATACTGCTGCCTGAGCGGATGCCCCGGGCCCGGAGGATCGTTCAGCGCCGGCAGGAGTTCGTCGAAGACCTTGATGGAGTCGAGGCGATTGCGGATGACGTGACGACGTTCGGCGCCGTCGGCGGGACGTGGGCGACTCACCTATGGAAGACGCACGCCACCTTCGAGATGCTTGCCGTTCGCGCGTACACGGCGTGGGAGAGTTTCTCCCACGACGTTCTGATCCTCACGTTGGCCACCGACACCAAGGAGCTTGCGACCGAAACGGGACTGTCGATCAAGCCCAGGCGCGTCACGGCCGACATGGCCGAGGCGCTCCTCACGGCGCGTGGGTACCTGGAGTTTCGCGACGTGAGCGATCTGAAGGGCCGCGCGCGGAAATGGCTCGGGCAGGCACGGAGCCCGTTCGAGCGCATGCAGCAGGCCGACGTCGATGCGGCCAACGAACTACGGGTGCTACGCAACTTCATCGTGCACCGCAGCCGGCAGAGTGAGCAGACGTACGAAGAACTCCTGCTGCGACGGAAGATCACTTCAGCGCCACTCGTTGGCGAGTACCTTCGCGACGGCAACCCGCCGCGGCTTCACCAGCACGTCGAGCAGCTTCGGTTGACGGCAGGGCGGCTCGTGCCGTAGCACGCCTCAGCGGCGACGGCGTGCCTCCAACTCGCGCGCAAGCTGCATCACGACGTCGAAACGACCGGCATCGGCCGCGCGCTCGAGGGCGCGGGCGAGCGCTGCCTCCAACTCGGTCGGCACGGAGCTCGTCCCTCGTCGCTCCACCGGTGCCGTCGGAGGCGCAACCTCGGGATCAACTTCGTGCCCGGCGGTGGTTGGTTGCGGATCCGGTCGATCCGGCTGATCGGTGCACACTGCACCGTTCTCCGCGGCTTTTCGGGACGAATCATTCGGAGACAGGCAAAAACAAGGGAGATCAGGGCAAGGCCTCAACCGGTCGCGGCTTTCACAAGTGGTCGCAACCATTGACTTTGCGTCAGATC
>CAZVPE010000561.1:0-1921 GCA_964628155.1 uncultured Polyangiaceae bacterium
CTGAAAATCCCCGTGTCGGCGGTTCGATTCCGCCCCTGCGCACGAAATCAGCGGGGTTTCGAGTCTGTGGACTCCGCCTGCTCTGGGGCATTGGGAAGGTCTCATGAGGCCTGCCCGTTGTATGCTTGACGTACAACGTACAGGCGCTAAGCTGTCTTCTGATGATCCGCTCGTTTCGATGCAAGGAAACGCGGCGGATCTACGAGGGCCATGCATCCAAGCGATTTGCCGCCTACCAGAGAGTCATCGAACGCAAGCTACAGATGCTTGCGGACGCCACGACTCTCGATGACTTGCGCTCTCCGCCCGGTAACCGCCTGGAAGAGCTCGACCGCGACCGCAAGGGGCAACACTCGATCCGCGTCAACGATCAGTTCCGCATCTGCTTCCGCTGGACGCCCGACGGCCCCGAAGACATAGAGTTCGTCGACTATCACCGCTGAGGCCGCGAGGTCACCATGAGCACGCCAGTCAACCGCATGCGCCCGATTCACCCCGGAGAGATCCTCCGAGAAGAGTACCTCGAACCCATGGGCATGAGCGCGAACGCCTTGGCTCAGCTGCTCGACGTTCCGACGAACCGCGTGACCGAGATGGTGCGAGAGCGCCGGGGGGTCACGGCGGAGACCGCGTCGAGGCTTGCGCGAGCCCTGGGGACATCGGTCGAGTTCTGGCTGAACCTTCAGCAGTCCTACGATCTGCGCACCTTCGAGGCCTCACGGGAGGCGAAGAAGCTTGACGCGATCCGCCCGATCGACTTCTCGACGTGGCAGGCCGAGCGGGCGCGAACGAAGAGCGGCACGCGAGGCGCTGTCGGGGCGAACGAAAGCAAGCCGCGACTCCGGCGCGCCGGCGGCTAGGCGGCCCGCCAGGACGGCCGCGCAACCCGCGTTTTCCCCATTGGCTCCCCACTTACCCCCTGCGCGTCGAGCTTTCTTCGACGAAACGGCCGATATCGGGCGGACTGAAAATCCCCGTGTCGGCGGTTCGATTCCGCCCCTGCGCACCTCGATTTGCGAGAGATTCTGGCCGGTCGCCACCGTTGACGTTTTGTCAGCGGTGCCCTCCGATCGCCCCGTTTGACCGGGTCTGCCGGACAAATACCGAACAAGCTCGCTCGGCCCCTGCTTCGACGCGCCGCCGAAGACGCGTAGCTCCCTCTTGATCGTCGTATCCCGGCCGCCATCGGCTCGCCGCTTGTCGATGTAGCGAAGCATCAAGGCGTGCGGCAGGTTCCCGGCATACTCGAGGTGGAGCACATCGCGCAGCACGTGACCGGGTACTGCGTCGGTCCGCTGGGAGTGCCCGGCGCAGCGCAATCGATTCGCGATTATCGAGGACGAAGAGAATCGGCAGTGCTGGTCGCCTGTGGCCGACCTCGTTGCGCAGTCGCGGGCCTGGTTCGGTCAAAGCGGCGGGGCGGACCTGCTGCATTAGACTCGACCCGATGAGCTCCGTCACCCTCCAGATCGTTCAGCCCCGCAAGTTGGCCGCCGTGCGACGCGAGGTCGCGCTTGGGGGAGTCGGTGCGGCGTGGGGACCGGCGCTGGGCAAAGTCTGGGACTTTCTACGCAGCCAGGCGGGACTGCGGACTGACGGCCACAACATCTTTCTTTATCACGATCCGCCGCGGCCCGGCGCGCCCATACAATGCGACTTCGGCGTCGAGGTAACGCGCAGCTTCGAACGCGCGGGCGAGGTCTATGCGACCGAAACACCCGCCGGCGAAGCGGCCGTTGCCATCCACCGCGGTCCCTACGACCGCATGCACGAAGCGCACGACGCGATCAAGAAATGGATGGCCGCGAACGAGAGGGAATACGCAGGCCATTCATGGGAAATCTACGGCGACCCGACGCCGGATCCGTCGAAGACCGAGACCACGGTCGTGTATCTCCTGAAATAGATAGGCCGACCGACC
>CAZVPE010000562.1:0-1920 GCA_964628155.1 uncultured Polyangiaceae bacterium
GGCGCGGGCCGGGCGCCTTCGAAATCGGAGCGCACGCTTACGAGTCGTAGCGGCTCCTCATCGGCCCCTCAGGAACCTCAAATAGAACGCCGCGAACACCAGGACGATTCCGGCGTTCGCCATTAGCCGTTCCCAGAACCGGTTCCGGAAGAAGACGACGTCCACGCCAACCACAAGGGCTACCAGCGCGAACACGTAAAGCACGACGGCTACCTGTCTTGCCATCCTTCACTTTTACTCCGTGCGGCGGCGGGGCGGTCGGGCACGCTCGGCGTTGCGAGCGCGCCTGCTGGGCGCGATGCCCTACAGCGCCGAACCTCCGCCGCGTCGCGGTCTGTGGATGGTCAATCCGTTCCGGGGACCGTGTAGTCCATCTCGTAAGAGTGCGCTCCGTCCGGCGCGATGGTGATAATCATGCTGCCGGACAGCCCCTTCAGTTCGTCGGTGCCCGAGTCAGGCACTACGGCAATACTGAGCTGCTCTCCTCCCCGCTTCATCGTGCCGCTGTGCTGAAGCACAAAGGTACCTTTGCGTCCCCCGAGTGCTCCTGTCACCTTTTCGATCGCGACATAGCCAGCCGAACCCTTGGTGCTCGTCATAAAACTCAGCATCTCGCCTTGGCTTGTTGCCTCGAGCTCCCCGTAAAACTGCTTGTCAATCGACATACGACCGTGGCCCGACCGCTCGGCTTGCGGATTGTCCACCTTCTGCGGGGCGAGCTTCACTTCAAACGGTCCTTTGGCATGCTGGCTCATCTCGTCCCTCTCCTTCACGCAGAATCTACCTGGGTGGGGTAACTACACCGAGAACCAAGCGGCCCGACTTCGTCCGCGTGATAGCGAGCAGAGAAAGCACAAGATGAACCGCGGGGGGCCGCCGTGTCGCGAGCCGCCTAACTTTCGTTACCCGCCGAGTAGCTCCCGCACCCGCGCCCGTTCGCTCTGAAGAAGCGCGATCGCATTGCCCAAGCCGATCTCGGCTCCAACGGCCTTGAGGAGCAATTCCGCCTTGGTGCTGACCTTCGGGGCGGACGCTGATCCGGTAACGACTGCTGCGGCGATTACAGCGGGCTTCGGGGCATTGCCTTTCGCCGCACCCTTCTTTTTGGCCCGCTTGTCCGCCGACCGCACGCTGTAGACGTAGTCCTTGGTGATGGGGAGCCCGGCCGCTTTGGCTTTTGCAACGACCTCGTTGGCCGGCGTGCTTGAAGGCAAGGTGCGCACGAATTCCGCTTTGCTCTGGACCGGCTTGCTCGAGCGAAGGCTAGGGGCGGTCGAGGTCCTCCGTGCCGTCCTTGCGGTTTTCGCGTGGCCATCCTTGGGGCCCCGACGCCGAACCTTGCCTGCCATAGACCCGTCGTACGTAGATCCCGCCGCCTTGCTCTTCTCCACGACCTCGGCTGCCGACGTCGCCTGCGGTTGCTCGCGAACAGACTCACTGCTGGTTTTCTTGTCTTTCATATGCCGCGGGA
The DNA here is from genome assembly GCA_964628155.1 of uncultured Polyangiaceae bacterium. Lineage (GTDB taxonomy): Bacteria > Myxococcota_A > Polyangia > Polyangiales > Polyangiaceae > Palsa-1150. Next base: position 1,472 of record CAZVPE010000562.1, read on the forward strand.
CCCTATCACGTGTTCCCTTCGGCAACGTCGGAGATGCCGTGGCCTCTTGAACTTTTGTGATCACGCGGGACGGCCCGCCGGAAGCCTCTCCCGGCCGCCTCGTTCTCGCGGTCCGCCGAGACGCAGCGCGCCTTGTCACCTTCGGCCCTTCGGGTGACAGAGCTCTGCTTTCCCCGTGTCCCGCACGCGGGAAACCCTCGGGGAATGCGCTCCGCCATACCAAGGAGCGCCGCGCGGTCCGCGCCTGGACGAACGAGCCGACGAGAGCGGCTCCCCACAAGGCAGGTCCCCGTGAGCTCGACAAAAGCCCCCGTCCACAAAGTCCCGGTCTATGAAGTTCGCCTCGTGCAATCCCGGCGACCGCTACGCTTGGCGGAGACGACCCTCAGCGACGCGACCACCAGTGCCCACGCGCTGCATGCGCTCATCGGCCTCACCGACCGCGAGCA
>CAZVPE010000563.1:0-1919 GCA_964628155.1 uncultured Polyangiaceae bacterium
GTAACCGCTGCATAAGAAGGCGTTCTTCCGCGGCGGTCGTTTCGGCGGCAAGCTGCCGGGCATGACGAAGGAGACGGAAGCGAGGTGGGTCGAGCGCATTCGGGAATGGCGCGCGAGTGGTCTTTCGGCCAAGGAGTTCGCGATGGCCAAGGGGTACAAGGCGTCGACGCTGTGTTGGGCGGCGTCGCTACTGCAGCAGCGCACAAGCGAGTCTGCCTTACCGACGGTGCCGGTGGCCGGGGAGGTCCCCTCCCGGGCGCGGACGGAGCGGCGGCGCCCATCCTCTAGCAAGACACCGCGGTTCTTGCCCGTGCACACCCGTGCCGCCGGACCTTCAGCTGTCGCGGAGATGGTGATCGAGATCGGTGCCGCGCGGGTTCGCGTGGTACGGGGTTTCGACGCGTCGCTTCTTGGTGAGGTGGTCCGCGCGCTCGGAGGGACCGTCCGATGATCCCGGCGGGCGTGCAGGTCTTCGTGGCGCTTGAGCCGGTGGACATGAGGCGTGGATTCGAGCGTCTCTCGGCGATGGTTCGCGAGCGCATGGGGTACGAGCCGCGAAGCGGCGCACTCTTCGTCTTTATCGGCCGCCGCCATCAACTCGTGAAGATACTTTTCGCCGACGCGACCGGGATATGCGTGTTTGCGAAGCGTCTCGACAAGGGAGTATTTTCACTTCCCGCGTCGCCCGCCGCGGACGCGTCGCACGTCGAAGTCGATGAGGCCACGCTGGATGCGTTGCTCGACGGTCTTGATCTCGCGCCCTCGACGGAGAGGTCGACGCGACGCTCTCCCCGACCCCGTGTGCACTGACACTCTCGCGCGCGAAAAAAACATCGCATTCGCTCTGGACAGCGATCTCTGGATTTAATACAACCCGCGCGTGCTGGACGCGCGGAGTGCGCAATCCCTACAAGACGACGAGCGCTTCGTTGCGATGGCAAGCGAGGTCGCGTCGCTGCGCGACGACAACGCGTCGCTGCGCGACGAGCTCGAGAAGGCCCAGGACGCGCTCGCAAATTTGCGTGTCCGATATCATCAATTGCTCGAGGAGCTTCACCTGCTCAAGCGACGTTTGGTCGTCGCGAAAGCCGAGCGCCTCGACGATATCGCCGACGCGCAGCTCGCCTTCGACAAGCTCCTAGCCGAGACGCAGGCCATCAAGAAGTTGCTCGACGACGCCACGCCGTCGGACGAGCCGAAAGACGCCGCGTCGCCTCCGCCACGCGACAAGCCGCAAGCGACGAGAAATACAGCTCCGACGGGCCGACGCGATCTCTCCAAGTGCGACCTGCCCGAGATTCGCATCGAGCTGCCGGGGACCGAGCCCGGGGCACGCGTGCACCCGGAGGTGCTCGAGGCGATGCTCGAGGTCGACCGGAAACCGCAAAAGCTCACCGACGATCTCGCGCGCGGTGCGAAGATGCTCGTCACAATAGGCTGCGGCGAGCAAGGCCCTGTCGTCCCGGGGCTCAAGCGCGACGACTGGCCCTCGAGGACCCCAAGGGCAAGCAGATCGAGCGCGTGCGCGAGATCCGCGACGACGTCCGCCATCGCGTCGCGGAGCTGCTTCGCGCGGAGGGCTGGGGCAACTCCTGAAATGGGCGGGAGCGTGGCGCGCATCCGGGGCACTTTACTCTCTGGTCGCGGCAACGCTCCGGGCCGTCATTCTTGCTCGGATCCCGTTGGCCATGACAGCAGACACCACGTGCTCTACTTGCCGTCGTCTTCGCTCAACGCATCGACGGGCAGATCGTCGATGAAGCGGTGGCCCTGCTTGAAATGCTCGCCGAGATGTTGCGCGAACTGCCTGTATTGCGTCTCGGCGGCGCCGCGGGCCGCCGCCTTGCCTGCCTCGGCCGTGTTGGGCGCGTGCGTCAGAAACCAGAGCCGCATGTACCGGCCGAACGCCTCGGACAAGA
>CAZVPE010000564.1:0-1915 GCA_964628155.1 uncultured Polyangiaceae bacterium
GTGGAGCAACGGGGGATCGAACCCGACCAAACTGTTGAAATCGCGGCGATTCGCGTCGACTCGCGTACGGACGACCCTACGCGAGTTGACGTAAGTACGCGTGAGCCGGTTGCCGTTGGGCCAAGCAAAATGCACTCGGCAGCAGGTCCCCTGACCGTCGAGGACGCGCTCGCGGTCGCCCTCGCCCGGGCGTCGGCCGCTCACGAATGGGCCGTCGTCGCGCAGCTGGCGCGCGAGCTCGAGGCCCGACGCTTGAGCGCTGCGGGCGGGCGTTCGCTACTGGACGGGCGCGCTCGCTATCCGGGGCCGAAGTGAGAGCGGTCCGACGGATTCGCGGCGGCCGCTCACGCTCGGTTAGGGTGCCGAAGACCGTTGCTGCGTTGCGCGCCTCACCCGCGAGGATGACCATCCGTCCCCATGACCGCCATCTCGAAGGACGCCAAGGTCGTCACCTTCATCAACGTCTTCAAGGTCGAGCCCGCGAATCAGCAACGGCTGGTTGATCTGCTCTCTCGCTTCACCGATACCTCGGTCCGGCACGCGCCGGGCTTCATCTCGTCGGCCCCCATCGCAGCCTCGACGGCACGAAGGTGCCAATGTACTCGCAGTGGCGAACGATCGAAGACTACGAGGCCATGCGCAAGGCCCCACCTCCCTTCCTGCTAGAGGCACTCACGTTCGCGACGTTCGAGCCCGGCATGTATGAGGTCGTCGAGACGTTCCTGCCGGGCGACGCCACTACGTAACTGAGTCCTCCAACGGCCGCGCGCCACCAGTAACAAGACCGCGAGGTGCTCCTGACGCCGCCTTCTTCAGCCAGACGCTGAAGGAGTTCGTTCTCCCCTACGACGTCGTGCGCCGCTCGGCCGACCCCGCCAAGACGATCCTCGAGTTCGCGGAAAGCACATACGACGCGGGCTCGACGCTCGCCGGGTGGGACCGCGTCGCTCTCGCGTACCCGTAGCTCGTCCGCATTTCATAGAGTCCCCGTTACCGCGTCGTCGAATTCACGGCGATTGGCGTCGGCTAGTGGCAGTACTACTTCTTGCATGAACGACTCGCCAGGCGCGCCTTCTCAGAGGATGCCGCTCGCGCATGTTCTGTCACCCGCTCCTTTGACCCACAAGGATCAGGTCCATGACTCTTCCGAGCGACGCGCTCATCTCTTTGAGTCGATTGATCAAGATGGAAGGGGATCGCCTACGCGTAGTGCGCTGCAGCTCGGGTGACCAGCCCGCTCGTGCCAATCTCGAACGTCTCTACCACCAGTCGTCCTACTTGATTTCGATAGTGTATGGCGATGCTGCGCGCGCCGACGAAGATGCCGAGCTTCTCGAACCGAAGATCTGGGATGAGCCAAAGGGCTTTCGCCCAATACGCGCCGACGCTTTCCTTGCCCCGCAAGACGCCAGACGGCTCGCCTGCGATATCGGCGATCCGGGGCGATGCCATCTCGAAGTCATCTTCGTAATGCGACAGGATGCGGACGAGGTCGTGAGCGTTCCAGGCACTGACCCATTCTTCCGCAAAGTGCTCGGCGAACTCGCGGCTGATCATCGCGTGGACGGTATCGCGGGAACCCGTGAGTGGCTAGGCTGTCTGCGACGACGAGGAGTCCGAACTGGAGACGCGTCGTACTTTTCTACGTCGGCACCTTCGCCGTGACGCACGCTCTGCCGCTGGGATACGTGTGGGCGGGCGGCTCTTTGGGAAGCCCGAGCTCATTCGCGGTCGCCAACGCTTTGATGCTTTGCCTGGGTGCCGTCGCGCTGACCCTTCAGCGGTTGGTATTCCGCCAACCCAACGTCGAGCCGTTCGGACTGCACTTTCGTCCCAACCGGTGGTTTCTTTTTGGGTGGGTATTTCCGCCTCTCGTGATGGTTACCGCCTTGGCGTTTTCGCTTCTGCTTCCGGG
>CAZVPE010000565.1:0-1914 GCA_964628155.1 uncultured Polyangiaceae bacterium
CTCGAGCGTGAGCTTGCCACCCTGGGGCATGGCATCCCGCGCATTGACCACCAAATTCATGACCACCTGCTCGACGCTGCCCGGGTCCACGAATACCCGGCCGAGCCCTTGCGCCGGCAGCGACACCAGATCGACGTCCTCGCCCACGATACGCTTTAGCAACTTATCCATGCCGACGAGCACTTCATTCAAGTCGAGCACTTTGGGCGCCACCACCTGTTGACGGCTGAACAGGAGCAATTGCCGTGTGAGCTCGGCGGCCCGAAGCGCGGCTTTGTGGATTTCGCCGAGTTCTTCGCTCATCGCGTCGGGGGGCTCCAGATCGGCGAGGCACATCTCGCTGTAGCTCAGAATGACCGACAATATGTTGTTGAAGTCGTGCGCGATGCCGCCGGCCAAGCGGCCAATGGCCTCCATCTTCTGCGCCTGGCGGAGCTGATCCTCCGTGCTCCGAAGGGCGGCGTCGGCTTTGCGCTGTTGCGTGAGATCGCGGACGGACTTCGATGCGGCGACCACCTTGCCCGACCCATTAAAGATCGGCGCGAGCGAAAGAGAGACCGCGACCTCCGTGCCGTCTTTGCGTCGGCGGATGGTCTCGTGGCGCTCGACGCGCTCGCCTGCGGCGACCAAGCGGAGGAGTCCGCGTTCCTCGGCAAGTCGATCGGGAGGAATCACCAGCCCAATCGGCATTCCGACAGCTTCTGCGCCGGAGTAGCCCAAAAGCTGTTCGGCTGCGGCATTCCAGCTTGTGATCGTGCCGTCGAGATCCTGGCTCACGATGGCGTCGTTAGACGACTGCACGATCGCCGCAAGCAGAGCTCGCATTTCCTCGGCTTCGTGGCGCGCCGTCACGTCGGTGATCACCGTGATGCGCGCGCGACGACCCGCAACACCGAACGCGAGGACGCGTGAGACATACTCGATGAAGAGCAGCGAGCCGTCCTTGCGACAATGATGCGCGTTTCCTGCGGCTTCGGCGTCGTCGAGGGCGGTAATGGTTCTCCTTGCGGAGTCGCGGTCAGCGGGACGTCGGAGATCGATCACCGTCATTCGCAACAATTCATCGCGCGAATAACCGTAGAGGCGGACCATCGCGTCATTGGCGGTTAGAATTTCGAATGTCTCGACATCGAATACGAAGAGAGGGATCGGGCTCGCCTCGAAGAGGAGCCTGTGGGCCACTTCGGATTCCTGGAGCGCTTGATTCGCCGCCACGGCGCGCGCCAACGCGGCGCTCTCGGCGGCGTACGACCGCGCGTTCGCAATCGCAAGCGCTGCGTGGTCGGCGAGGTTGCGCACGAGGTCGAAGTCACTGTCGGTGTAGGGACTCTCCGAACCAGATCGCAAGAGCGCCGCGACGCCGACGACTCTTCCGCGGCACTGCATCGGTACGACGATTACACTGCCCACACCCAAGTGCTCGATGATCTCCCGATATTGAGGCGCCGACAAGGCCGCATAGTTGGAGCTCGTGAGACGCGGCAGGAAGACGGGTTGCGCGGAGGCCGCAACCCCACCCATGACCCCCTCGCCGACGCGTTGCGGGTGAGACGTCAACAGGCTGTCGGCCCACGCGACGACCGCGGGGTCGCGATGGTAAACCGCCCCCGATTCGAGCGTCGCGCCGTCCTCGCTCACCGCACGGATCGTGCACAGGTCGCCTATGATTTCTCCAAGGCGCCGCGCAACGACGGCGATCAGCCGGGGGTAGTCACCCGTCACGTCGGCAAACTCGTGCGACGCGTCCGCGAGGAGGCGAAGGCGCACGGCCATTCGTTCGCGCTCGGCGAGCTCACGCTCGGATTCGGCGACGAGGCGGGTGGCCGTGACCGCGAGCGCCGCGTGCTCGGCGAGACTCTGCGCGAGCGCGATGTCGTGCTCGTTGAGAAGCGGGGCCTGAGCACCGTGTCGGGT
>CAZVPE010000566.1:0-1909 GCA_964628155.1 uncultured Polyangiaceae bacterium
AGCTCGGCTATGCCGAGTCCTCCACGCGCCTCGCCTCACGCGCTGCCAGAATGTGGTCTGGTGGCAAACACGACTCGACCGCGTCCCGGCATGCTCGGCGCACCGCTATTGACTTCCTTCGCCTGGGCTCGCTCGATCTCTGAATCCCACCGTGGCCCTAGCTGCTCGGTGGCGAGCGCCTGGGCACACCAGCGTAGGCCGTTCGACCGTACCCACGATCCAGTCGCCCCTCGCGGCCGTGCCGGTCGACCCGCGAACACGAACCGCGCCCGGGGATGCCCTACGTCGTGAGCAGCGCGTCAAGTTTCTGCTTCGTCAGCGTGCGGCTTCGCTCCGATGGGATCTTCGCGAGCCAACGCGACAGCTCCTTGCGCCGGAAGCCTCGTGGCAGCTCGAGCTCTGGCAGGCTGGTGAATAGTCGAGAGCGACCGCTCGACAGGTAGGCGAAGTCGAAGAGCGCCTTTTCGGCTGTCGCCAACTTCGCGCCGCGACTGGTCTCCTCGTAGCCGCCAAAGACCTCGGGAGCGAGGTGGTGGATCGAGAACGTCCCCGCTGTCGTCTTCACCCGTTGCGTCCGCGCCAGCGACACCGCGTACACCACCTCGGGGATCTGCTCGATGAGGCCGCGTCGATGCAGCGCCGTCTGGAGCGAGACGTAGCTCGGGAGCGGCGCGGTCAGGTACTCGGGCAAGCGCAGCGGATCGAGCGTCTCCTCGAGCCACCACGTCCCGTGGCGCACCGAATGAATAAGCCCTGCGTTAGCGAGGCGCGCGAGCGTCTGGCTTGCCGCGGCCGGGCTGAGCCTGAACGCCGCCGCGGCGTCTGCGGTGTCGATAGCGGGTACGCCGAGCTTCCGTAAGATGGCGAGGGCGTCGGGGCCGTTCATCGGAGCGCCTCGAGGCGCGCGATCACGTCCTCCTGCATGGCGTGCCATGCCGAGCGCTCTGCGTAGACCTCCGCGTGGGTCGGCTCGAGGAAGGCGACGACCCTGGATGCGTACTCGTCGAACGAGATGCCCATTGCGTGGTCGATGGCGTCGGCGAGCCATTCCTTGGCCGCAGCATCCAGCGTGAGCCCAGCCGCGTCGGACCGCGCTAGGAGCAGCGAGAGGTCGAAGACGTCCCGCGCTTGCGGCTCGGTGCGCGCTGCAAGAGCATGGATCTTCTGTCTAATCGCGGTCCCGCTCGTGTAGTGCAGCGCGAGCACCGGCGTGAGCCCGTAGGGTCGAAGCACCTGCCGATCGGCCGCCTCGAACTTCGTCCCCTCGATGGCATCGCGCCGCGAGAACTCGACCTTCGTGCGGATGGGGAGCTCGTCGCCATCGCGACGCAGACCTACCTTCCAGCGCTGCGTCGTCTCGGTCTGCTTCGGCGCCGACGTTTCGACGATGGTGAGGCCGTGCGCCTTGAGCGGCGCGGTGACCGCCGGCGACTGAAGGAGGCGGTCGACCTTGTTCTTCAGAGTCTCCCTCGCGATCACGACGACATCGAGATCCATGTCGTCGGAGTAACGAACGCTGCCGAAGTAGAAGCGCAGGTTGCAGCCACCCTTTAGCGCGATGAGGCCCTTGTCCTCGCCCCGGGCGACGAGCACGCGGAGGAAGACGAGATGGAACATCTCGGTGCTCTGGCGGACGCTGAGGGGCACGGCTTATCAATACATAATTTCAACGCATCATGCAATTTTCAGCATTCATAATGGTCGCCGCGAGCGTGTCGCCACCAGAGAATTCCCCGCCGTTGCACATCGGGTCGCACTGCGACGGTGTAGAGCCAGCCTCGATGCCTTTCTTACCCGCCATGGAGGTGCATTACGACGGATCCGTCCATCTCGGCGACGAAGACAAGGTCCCGCTGCATCGCCAGTTTTTGCGCGATGCCCGAGTTCGGGACGAAGCACTGTCGCTCAG
>CAZVPE010000567.1:0-1906 GCA_964628155.1 uncultured Polyangiaceae bacterium
TCGGCAGAGCAGACAAAGCGACTGTGCGATTGGGAGGCCGCCGCGTACGGTGGTTACGGTGGGAGTGTCGGGTGCGATGGCGGCGCTGGCGGAGGGGCTGGGCCGGTCGATCAAGCGTCGTGCGTATCTGATCTTCTGCAGTATAATGTGACCTACGCGGATTGCCCGCTTACAGTCGATCAGTTCGAGAAGTGCATTACTTTTGAGCTTCAGTTCCAATGCGTGGATGCCCCCGCGACGATGCCAGACCCTTGCGTTGTCGGTATGAGTCCCGCCTGCTCCGGGTAAGAGCGCCGGCCGCCGTACCTGCGTTGCGGAGTCTTCGTGCGTGGATTCGTCCGAGCGTCGAATGGCGACCGTTTTTCAGTTCTCGGCATTCGCTCGGGCGTCGGCGCTCTCGCGATAGGTCGGCGACGAGCTCGGACCGACGACACGCGCTCGACCATCCGGGCGTCGGCAGGGCGCGGCCGCGAAGCGCGGCGCGGTCGTTGCCCGGGATGTTCGGAATCAGTGCTATGGCATCGCGCGTTTCGATCGGTATGCACCCAAGCGAGGCCACGCATGCAACAGCGAGATTACATCGAGCGGATGATCGCCCAAGTGGCTGCCGCCATCGGCCACATTCTCGGCCTTGCGAAAGGCGAACAACCGGAGGAGGCCGAGCGCGAACTCGCTGCGACGTGGTTGGGAGTCCTCGGGTTGCGACGGAGCGACGTCGACAGGCTCGATACCCCGACGCTTTGCGCTCTCCTCGGTGACAAGCGAATCGCGGCGGCGGCCCTGCTCGAAGCCGAGGCCGAAGTCCGGCAATCTCGCGGCGACGCCGCGGGCGCGTCGCGCCTGGCTGCGATTGCGACGCGCCTGCGAAGGTGAGGAAGAAAAGTACGCCTTTCAGTTCACCTCATTTCCGAAATCGAGCGCAGCCCGCTCCCGAGAAACTGAGCAAGGTTGGCGAGCATCGCGAAGCGATTCACGCGGACCTTGCATCTCGCGGCGCGTCGACCCACGACTCCCGCGCTTCGACATTCGGGTCTCCGCCTCGAGCACGTTTGAGAACATCCCCGAGAGCGTCACGATGCGGCACGACCTCTTTTGCCGAGCAGAAGCGGACCATTTCTGGCGAGCCGCTAAGGGTCGTCGAACACGCAGCACAGCTGCGGATGCGAACACGACTACTTGTCTGCCGCGAGAATCTCGCGCACGACGCGCCTCGCCGACGACACGGCTCCATGCATGAATCCCGGCCTGCAAGACGTGTGGTCTCCGGCGAAGTGCACGCGACCTTCGCCGCTAGCGATGGCGGGGCCGAGCTCCATGATCTGGCCCGGCTTGAAGTACGCGTAGACGCCGCGCGCGAACGGGTCTTCGTCCCAGCACTTGCTGGCTCCGTCCTGCGTTGGCGCTTGGTAGCCGCCTTCTCGGTAGCCGCCTTGTGGAAGCGAGCGGCAACCTGTCTCCTCGAGCGGATCGCGCGCCTCGGGCGTGGGCGCGAACACTTCCGCCTCACTCGGATCGTTTTGGCAAAGCGCCAACGTCCGAGCCCACATGGAGGTCACCGAATACCCGGACAAGTCAGGAATTGAGCCATCCCTCGCTACCGTGGAGGTAGGGCTCGTTTATTGCAGTGCCACGAACGAGATCGGGCGGCGGCGCGCCCGCGGCCAAACGCCTCTGCAACACCATACGACTGAAAGCAAGCCCGCGAGGCGACCGTGACCAACGAATCCATGAAGAAGCCCGACTTCCGCAAACAAGCAGCGGGCAAGCGTGTCGAGCTGAAGACAGCCAGTGCGCGCGGCGACGTTGGGCCCAGTGGCCTATTGGCGCCAAGGCGCGATTGTCGCGCTCCCAGCGACGGCTCAGTCGCGTTTTGCCAACCGCGCTTCGGTGGCCGGTGGTCCGCCGG
>CAZVPE010000568.1:0-1897 GCA_964628155.1 uncultured Polyangiaceae bacterium
CGGTCGGCGGACCGCGCATGTCAATGGGCGTGTGAAGCCTCATTGAGCAAATTCCTTCGAGATCTTCGATTTCGGACAGACGCTTGAGAACCTGTCAGGTCAGCTCACGTTCGACCTCGTCGCCAGGTCCGGCTGCTTCGTGTTTGCCGGGCGAGAGTTAATGATCCGCGACACGAGCGTCGACGATCCGCCCTACGAGCCATGGCTCGCGAGGAGCTGCGACCGCACGGCAAGTAGGGCGTGCTTACCGAAAGCATCGGCACGAGGCCCCGACCCGGCGCGGCCTTCTTCCCCTTCGCTTCCATGCATCGGGTACGATCCTCGGATGCGCGCTGTGCAAGAATTCGATCCGTCGGACCTGACAGGCGATCTGATCGGATTTCCGCTGGCGCTGATGCTCCTGGGCGCGACGGCGGCCCTTCTGCATCCCGGGCAGCGAGTTCGGGTGCGCCAAGGGGCAGTCCTTTTGGGGCTGTCCGTGCTCTGTTTCGCGCTCCGCTTCACGTTCGCGTCCGGCGCATCCGCGCATCGCCTGCTCCTTTTTATCGGCGCGTTCTGTCTCTTCGGCTCGATGGGCCGCAGCGCCGTGCTGCTGGTCATCGACGTCGTGGTCGATCGCCGCTCGGCTCGGCCCTCGCCCCGGATCTTCAGGGACCTCTCGACCGGGGTCACGTACCTCGCCGTGGCCCTCCTTGCCCTTCGCACCATCGGAGTCGAGCCGGGTTCGATCCTCGCGACGTCCGCCGTGCTCACGGCGGTCGTGGGCCTCGCCATGCAAGACACGCTCGGAAACTTCGTGTCCGGATTGGCGCTTCAGCTCGAGCGCCCATTCGACGTCGGCGATTGGATCGAGGTGGGCGACGGCGCGCAAGCGGGGCGGGTGACGGAAGTGACCTGGCGAGCGACGAGCGTCATGACGCTGGACCACGTAGAAGTCATCCTTCCGAACGCGACGCTGGCAAAGGCCGCGATACGCAACTACTCGCGCCCGTCGACGGTCTCGCGCAGGCGCGTCTTGGTCAACGTGACGTATGCGGCGCCTCCGGACGACGTGCACGACGCGCTCACCACTGCTGCGCGCAACGTGCCGGGCGTCCTCCCATCACCCATTCCACAAGCGCGAACGCGCGCGTTCGGCGACAGCGCCGTCGAATACGAACTGCTCTTTTTCGTGAACGACTTCGGCGAAGCGCTCAACGTGGACGGCGCCGTGCGCGATCGCGTCTTTTACACGCTCTTGCGACGCGGAATCGACATCCCGTTCCCCACGCAGACAATCGCGATCCGCGCCGCAACCGAAGAGCCAGACCAACGGCTGGCGCACCGGGCGCGCCGCGCCGCCGCCGTCAGCGCCGTCGGGCTCTTGCGACCTCTCCCCGACGACGCGCGTCACCTTCTGGCCGCACGGGCGACGCTACGACTTTTCGGACCAGGCGAAACGATCGTGTGCAAGGGAGACCCGAGCGTGGAGCTCTTCATCATCGAACGCGGCATCGTAACCGTAGAAGTCCCACGCGAGGGCGGCGCGAGCCACGAAGTGTCGCAGCTCGGTCCCGGGCAATGCTTCGGCGAGATGGGGCTCCTGACGGGCGAGGTCCGATCGGCGACGGTGCGCGCGAAAACACTCTGCCACTTGGTGGCGCTCGATCAGGAAGCGTTCCATCAGGTCCTCGCCGCGCACCCTGAAGTTGTAGAAGGACTGGGTTCGCTTCTGGCGTCACGACAGGCAGAGCTGGCCCGAGCAGCGGTCTCCGAGAGCAGCGCGCCGCCTGCGGAGGAACGATCCCGTCGCCTCATTACTCAGATCCGTCAGTTTTTCGGATTATCCGATCGACCACCGCGCTAGTGCACCGCCGTCCATCCGGAATTAACGCTTGTGCCCGTCTGTTACACAGGG
>CAZVPE010000569.1:0-1881 GCA_964628155.1 uncultured Polyangiaceae bacterium
CGCCAATCTCGTCGGGTTCGGGCGGGTCCGGCTCGCCCAGTATGACCGGCGCCGGTTCGTCCAGTTCGAGCTCCTCGGGGGGGACCGTGGCAACGGGTGGCTCGAGCTCGTCCGGGGGCTCGATGACGACGGGGGGTTCCAGCTCGTCTGGAGGCACGGCGGCGTCGGGTTCCAGCTCGTCCGGGGGCTCGATGACGACGGGGGGTTCCAGCTCGTCTGGAGGCATGAAACCGTCAGGCTCCAGCTCGTCCGGCGGCATGATGATGGCCGGCTCGAGCTCTTCCGGGGGCGGGTCCGGGGGAGGATCGACCACATCGTGCGGCGTCACCGCGGCCACGCCGAACGCCTCAACTCAAGCGCAGAAACTGCTCTGCTACATCTACAGTATCTACGGGAAGAACGTCCTCTCGGGACAGCAGGAAACCAGCTGGGCCAATCCCGCAGGTGACATCAGTTGGTATGCCACCAATGGGCTGAAAGACCCGGCCATTCTGGGGGGCGACTTCCTCTACCGGGACGGGGCCGACTGCGCCACGGTAACGCCGACGACGACGCGCGCCATTGCCTATTGGAACGCCGGCGGCATTACGATGATCCGATACCACATGGGAATGCCGGCCGCCGGCCTGACCTGCTCGGACGATTGCTACATGGGAACGAATTGTGCCGAGTCGACGCCCAGCGCCACGGCCCTCGACAACGCCGTTAAGGCAGGCACCGCGGAGAACACATCGCTCAACGCCAAACTCGACTACGTCGCGGTTCAACTCAAAGCGATGGAAACCGCGAACGTCCCCGTGCTCTTTGCGCTTTTCCACGAGGCGCAGCCCAATGGGTGGTTCTGGTGGAGCAAGGGAACTGGAGCGCAATACGTCGCCCTTTGGAAGTACGCGTTCGATTACCTGACCGCCACGAAAGGACTTACCAACATCGTCTGGCTCATGCCCTATAGCGGCCTCTCCAACGTAACCGCTTCCATTGCCCCGTATTTCCCTGCCAAGAACATGGTCGATATCTCCGGCCCGGACTATCAGGACGACGCGGCGACGTTCGCCGAGGTCAAGGCTGTCGTCGGGGCCACCATGCCGATTGCCCTTCACGAATCGAACGCTGTGAACCCGGCGGGTTGGTTCCCCGGGTCGCCGTTCGTGCTGTGGAACATCTGGGCCGGCTACCAGACCATGGCGGCGGCCACCGTGAAGGCCGGCTACGCCGATTCCCACACGATAACCCGCGACCTCGTGCCCAACCTCAAGTAGAGGAGAGCCCCGAAGCGATCGCTTTCCCTCGGCGAATCTGTAACGCTGCGTCGTCTTTGGAGGCCGTGTCCAAGCCCGCCGTCATCCTCGTTCTCGCCGCTGCCGCGTTGGCGCTGGCGGTCGTCTTCGTCGTATTCGCCCACCCCGACACCCAGTCGCGCGACGGGAACGAGAAGCAGGAATCCACGGCGGCCCCGACGCCGTCGGTGCCCGCCGAGGCCCGGAGACAGCCGTCGCCGCTGTTGCCAGCGAACCCGCCGAAGGCACCCGGACGGCAAGAGCAGGAGGCGGCCGGGGGTGGCCGCCTCGACGAGGCGTCCTTGGTGGCCAAGCTGCGCGATCTCGCGGCGTCGGATCCGTCCTTGTCCCTGACACTGGCGAAAGACGCGGTCGCTAGGTTTTCCGATAGCCCCAACGCACCCGAATTCGAGTGGAACGTCGTCAAGGCACTCGCGAACATGGAGCGTTACAAAGAAGCCGAGCAAGAAGCGCTCGTCTTGCTTCGGAAATATCCGAACAGCCCCTTTGCCGACGACGTCGAGCACCATTTGCTCAATCACCCGCCGAACCCGGCTAGCGTACCCGGCCAGTAGGCCGTGCCTGCCTGACGCCGCGAACCTCA
>CAZVPE010000570.1:0-1878 GCA_964628155.1 uncultured Polyangiaceae bacterium
TCCGGTCGCGCGCTTCGACTCCGGCGAGGTCGTCGCGTATCTGATACGGAGCCGGCGGCGACGGCGGCTCTTCGTCTTCCGCACTCTTGACGTCGATGACGCCTTCGCGGTCGCCGTTCCGGGCGTCCGTCCGCATGTACAGCTCCTCATGCAGCTCGGCACAGCGGGTCGGATCCGGCTTGCGCGAAGTCTCTTCGCGTACCTCGTTCGCACGGGCCGGAATCCTTCGGCGCTGCCCGACCCCTTCTACACGCGCGTTGGGGCCCTGCTTGGAGGCCGGCTGCCGGGTCACAAGGTTCTGCTGCATCTTTTGCGGGTAGAGCCTCCGATCGCCCAACCGGCGAATCGCACAGCGCGGCCAGTTCAGGAAGGAGCGGATCGATGAAACCGGCGGCCTTGTACGCTCTCGCCGATGCCGCTGAGGCGCTTGCGCGCCTCGCACGGGAGGCCGCTTCCGATCGGCCCGAGGCCTGGGACGATGCCCTCATTCCCGTCGCCGAAGCGGCGCGTCTCGCGGCGACCTCGGTGCGCGTTGTCCGCGATGCGATCCGCCGAGGGGAGCTCGCGGCGTTCGGCCGGATGCGCGACCGCGCCGTGCGCCACGCCGACCTCGCCGCCTGGATGGCCGGCCGCGCGCTGAAACCGGTGGAAGGTGTCGATGATGCCGACATTGCTCGACGGGTCAACCGACTCACGCAACTGAAGCGCGGCCGAACTCGGGTTGACTGATCGATTGACGTCAAGCGTTCATATGCTACGCTCTCCTAAAGTGATCGCCTCGTACGGAGACGAAGCCACACGCGATGTGCACTACGCCGACAACACCAAAGCGGCGAGGACCGTTCCCAAGGACATCTGGCCGATTTGTCGCCGAAAGCTCAACCAGATCGCTGCAGCAACCCAGCTCGGCGACCTCGCGAGCCCCGGCAACAACGTCGAGAAGCTGAAGGGCAACCTGGCCGGCTGGTACAGCGTCCGAATCAATGACCAGTGGCGCATCCTCTTCGTGTTCGAGAAGGGCCAGGCGAGCGGCGTGCGGATCGCTGACTATCACTAGCGAAGGAGTCCTCCCATGAAGCGCCAGGAAGTTCGTCCCCATCCGCACCGGTTGCCGCCTCCGACGCTGCCAGGAGAGGTGCTCGAAGAGGAGTGGCTCAAGCCGAAGGGGATGACCCAGACCGCGCTGGCCGAGAAGATGGGCCTGCATGTGCAGGTCGTGAACGGCATCGTTCAGGGGCGTCGGGCCGTCACGGCCAAGACCGCGCTGCTTCTCGCCAAGGCGCTCGATACGACGCCGCAGTTCTGGTTGAACCTGCAGAACGCTTGCGACCTCTGGGCGGCGGAGCAGGAGCTCGCCGGCAAGCGCAGGGCGGTCAGCCGGTGAGCGTCTCGCGCTCGGCATCCCCGGCTGGCGGAGGACGCGCTGGTTGGTGCCCGCGGCGGGTCGCGGTGCGCACCTCGTCTGTGGAGAGGGCCTAGGGTCATGGCTCCTCCTCGCACGGGCTACGTCGAGCCCGGCCGCCGCGCCGATGGCAGCCCGCACTTCGTCGCCCGCATCCGCCTCCGCGACGGGTCGCGCGAGCGAGTCAAGGTGCCCGAGAGCTACTCCAAGCCGGCGGGTGGCAGGACCGCACGCGAGCGCGCCGAGCTCTACGCCCTCGCCAGGCAAGAGCGCGAGGACGAAACCGGCGAGCTCTTCGAGGCGAGGAAGAAGCGCAAGGCCGAGCAAGGCCAGCAGCACGACGCGCGCCAGGGCGAGACGTGCACCCGGTATTTCGGTCGCTTTCTCGAGCATCGCCGGGCGACCGGAAAGGTGCGCCGGAGTCGCGATCTCGAGTCCGCCTGGAGCGTCTGGATCGCTCCCGAGATCGGAAGCAA
>CAZVPE010000571.1:0-1878 GCA_964628155.1 uncultured Polyangiaceae bacterium
AGCGGCGGAACAGAACGTAAGCGCGGCGATCGGTGGGATCGTGGAGCTCGAAGTGGTGTCCGACCCGTCGGACGAGGAATTGGAAGCGATCCGCACCCTGCTGGCGAAGGCGCGGCGGCACCTGCGAGCCGCTCTCGCCGAGCTGTCGCCGAAGCCGACGGCACGAAACGGAGGGGCGCACCCATGACGGCGACGATCGAAACGAACGCGGCGCGGGGGCTCTGCCCCTGCCGACAGGCGCACAGGTGCCGACCGAGGTTTGGACGATGAGCATCGAGAGCCTTCTTTGGACTATCTGCCTGGGGTATTGCGCCATGCGCGCGATGAAGTGGTGGCTAGAACATAAGAAAGACGTCAAAAGAGCAAAGCGGGAGCGGGCGATAGCCGCGGCTGACAGGGCTAGAGCCGAGACGAAGACGGCCACCGAACTCTGGAACGCGGAAGATGCGGGCGCGCGCGAATATTGGCTGGCCAACGACATCCCATCCTTGGGACCTGCCTCACCTGCGCCGGACAAGATAACGCGAGAATACCTCATATCAAAGTACGGCGACAACATCGCGGCTTACGACGTTTGGAGGGGCCCTCGCCGTGACCGTGACCGAGACGGTAGACAGCAGGCCATCAGAGTGGATGCGTTCGCCTGGAATAAGGAGAGAGAGAAGAGGCCATGACCACGATCGACCCGCACAACCTGATCGCGAGCGGCGCCGAGCTGGCGGACGAAAAGGAGCTGGCGAGGCGGCTGAACGTCAGTCGTTCAGTGCTTGGCCCGCTCTTGCAGGGCGCGCTCTACGAGGCCGTGCGGCACGTGCGCGAGCGCGCGCGACGGCTCTCGAGGAAAAACGGACGAGCCCGAAACGGTCAACAGCACGAGAACGGCGCGTTGCAATTATTGGCCACGAGTGCCCATACTCCCTCCGCGCTCCAATCCGCTGTCAAACCTAGATAATCGAATTCGAATCTGAGCGCGTTCGAATGGCGACCACATTTCCTGAATAGACATAATTTCTTCTGTTTCGCGAAGCAATTTTACTATTTCGCCCAGCGTTCGCTGATTCCGTCGAAGTTTAATCCTGCTAGCGCGTAGAGTGGTTCCAAATATCAGAGCCCACCCAAGGACGAACGAGATACCCAAAGCAGCCCAAGACCATCGGCTTGTTGTGGCGACGAGCCAGACGTTAAATCCGATCATCATAACAACAGATGCCCCGCCCGCTGTATTTATGAAGTCAATTCGAAATTCCCTGCGGTCACACTGGTCTTGATGCGCCTCGGCGGTTGCCAGCAGCTGCTCGACGCGTTCTTGAACCGCACTCTTCGCCTCATTTAGCGGCGGTGCCGACGGGGCGGGCGTCGTCTCCCTCGTACCCGGAGACGCTGGCAGGATCGAGTCGTCACCCACAATGGTCACCCAGCGCATTGAGAAAATGCCTCGCGTACAGCGCGCGCACGTCGTCACTCATCTCGCTTGAAGCCGTGTCACCATTGTATTTGAATGGTTCGAAGCGTGCACATACCGGCAATGCCGTCCACCCGAATTTGTGGCTACCGAGCTGCGCCTTTAGACTGTCGAGTCGCTTTCCGAATTCACCATCCATGTACGCGGAGCGAACCTCGCCTATGTCAGGCAAGTACAAATCAGCCTTGCTGACCGCCACGATCAACCATCGCTAACGGCCATTGTGGCGACGGTGGCAGTCGCCGATATAATGGCACAATCGCTCCAGGTCGTCACGTTCCTGCTTTAATCGGACCTTTCGGAACTCCGCGAGAGTTTTTAACCCTTGATGCACAAAGGTGGCCTCGACTTCATCATGGCGAAGCGACAGGTAACCGTTGGCGACGACGTGAATAACTCCGTGCAGGGTGGGCCGG
>CAZVPE010000572.1:0-1877 GCA_964628155.1 uncultured Polyangiaceae bacterium
GCCGTCGCGCGAGATCGCGGGCGCCTTTACGGTGTCCTCGCGCAGCGGAATCCGGTGATGAAGTTGCGCTGGGTTGGGTCGCCAAGCGTGCGGTTCGCGGCGGATTGGACTGCCACGACGCTGCCGCCGCGGAGCACCCGAGTGGCGCCACCGCCCGAGCCTCCCGCGGCAGCCACACAATCTGCGCATGGATCCACATAGGGCGCGTACAAGTCCAGGGTCCACTCGGCGACCTCCCCGGCCAAATCGAGCTGGCCCCAATATCCAGCTCCTAGCGTGGCCGTTCCCACCGGCGCGATGGCTTGGCAGCCAAGACTCGGAACATCACAATTGACGATCGCGTACTGATTGTTCGTCTCATACGTGGCGCCCCAAGGGAACTCGCGCTGTTGGCTCCCCCCGCCCGCCGCGTACTCCCACTCCGCCTCGCTCGGAAGAAATCCGCCATCCCAGATGCAAAACGCGTACGCCTCGTACCAATTCACGCAGTTGATCGGGAGGTTGTCCTGGGCGCGCGCCGTGCTTGTCCAGGTGGCAAACGCGTCGCATCCGAGGTTGCCGTCCGTGGGCGCGATGTTGCCGTTGTCGGCTGTCGACCAGCCCGGCTCGTAGCCCCCCGCGGTCGCGCGGAGGCCGCTGCCTCCGTTCAAATGAACGTGCTTGCCGGCTTCCGGTGCCGACAACCAGCCTGAGCCACCGCCCGGCGGAAATACGACGTTCACGAATTGGCGAAACCGACCCACCGTCACCAGGTACTTGTCCAACCGAAACCCGCTAACCGTAGCCGGGTCGGCAACGTCGGTCGCTTCGGTTCCATCGTTTGTGTAGGTCCGGTAATACCTTCCTCCCGGCACCTCCAAGCTCGCGCAGCAGCTTTCGCTACTCGCGCCGCAGTCGTCCAGGCCAGTACCGCTAATCTGACAGCTGGTGCCGTTCGTCGTAGTGCCCGCGCAAGCACTACCGGCGGCTTCCACCACCGTTTGAGGGAGCCGGCTGCATATGCCCGTCGCACATGGCCACGGCGTGTCCCACAGCGCGGTCACGGCGCAGGTCTGCAAGGCCGAGGTCCCGGGGATCGCGCCGCAGATCGGGGGCGGTGAGGTGCCGGAGCAAATCGTGCCGCCTGGAACGCATTCCCCCATGGGCGCGGGCGGGCAAACGCCTGCGTCGCCCGAATCGCTTCCGGCGCTCGCCTCTGGCCCCGAATCGCCTTCGCTGGTCGACCCAGAACCACTGCCGCTTCCCTCCGGGGGGGAATCACTCAGGCTCCCCTCGGGGTAGCCCACGCGCGCTTCGGAGCCACCGCCGTCATCTAATCGCGAGCCATCGGACGCCGAGTCACGCGGGCCGAGAGGGGACTCTTCCTTGACCACCCGCCCGCAGGCGACAAGGCAGAGAGCCACGGCCCCGAAAAGCGAAACGAGATTCATGATCTGAAGGTACACGACCCGGTCACGATCGATCACGACCTCAAGGGGAGGCCTTTGTCGGCAAGGGTTCATTGCCTTTTTGGACCCCGCGAACTCCTCGCAGCGCGACGCGAAGGCCGGCGCCACGAGCCTTATCGCTCAATTCTGGGCCTCACTCGGAGAGCACTCCGCCGTAGGGCTTGGGTCATTGTACGGAGCGCGCCCCAGTGCGGTGGCCAACAGACGCCAAACGGACGCCGAGAAAGCAGGGAAGTCACCCCACGGCCCTAGCCGGCGACACGATTTCTGTTGCTCAATTAGTGACTTAGCGGATGGTCGGCGTCACAATGACTCCGAGTGACACGGGTTTTGCAGAATCGAATCCATAACTTGAACACCCTCTGGCGCCGGCTCTTTATCTTGCACTTCGCTTTTCGCTCCGTGGGGTTGGTTCTTCCGCACGGCTTT
>CAZVPE010000573.1:0-1871 GCA_964628155.1 uncultured Polyangiaceae bacterium
TCGATCCTCCGCGAGGCGAACGATTGACCCTCAGTACCGCCGCGTCGACTCCAACGCGCGTCTCCGCGGTCGCCATTGGAATCGGTTCGGCGGATTTCAGCCGCTCAGCCGACTCAATGAGTTTGGACACATCGGGCCGCTCCGCACCAGATTGGCTCAGGGGAGCCGCCCCCGGATTCGGTGAGGGTATCGGCGCATCGCTTCCGTGTCGCAGCGTCAACACGGCCCCGACAGCGCCGACGACCAATGTCGCTGCTACGGCCCCAATGGCCACTCTGGCGCCGCGAAAGTGGCCGAGATCCGAAGCGCGGGAACCGCGTCTCTCGATGCCCCCGGTGGTCGTGCGTATCCTTTGGGCCCGCCGAGCCGCTGCGAGTGCAGTCGCCCGCGGGCCTCCCATCGGCAATGTCGTCGGGGGCGTTGGTGGTGGATTCGAAGGGGGCAGCCAGGGCGAGTCAGGCACGGTCCGTGCGATGGGCGTGAGTGCCGGCCTGGTCCCCGAAAGCGTCTCGCCGAAAGAGGAGAAGTAGGCATTCCCCAGCGCACTTCTCATCGCGCGTGCCGTGGGCCAGCGCATCGCCTTGTCGAATATCAGTGCTCGGTCAATCACAGCGGCAAGCGCCGGAGGCGTGTTGGGAGCCACGGAACCAAGCGACCGCGCGTGCCGGCTCCCCGCGTAAACGAGCATCTCTTGGATGGTCTCTGCCTCATGAACGTACCGCCCGGAGATCAAAGTGAACATGGTCGCACCGACCGCCCACACGTCGGTTTGTCCGTCGACTTCGCGGCTTCGGCCGAGCACTTGCTCGGGAGGCATGTATGCAGGCGTTCCCAGCATATTTCCCGTGCGCGTCATCGACATCATCGCGGCCGCTCCCGTCTCGCGAAGCCGCGCGATCCCGAAATCTAGGACCTTAAGCATTCCCTCGTGGGTGATAAACAAGTTCTCCGGTTTGATATCCCGGTGGATGATGCCTTTCTCGTGCGCGGTAGCCAGGACATCCAGCAGCTGGTGTGTCAATTCCGCCACTTCGCGGTGCGGCAGCTGCCGCCCCGCGCGCTCCCACCGGGCGTCCAGAGAATCGCCCTCAAGCAGCTCCATGACTAGAAATACAGACCCATCCTCCGAGGTGTCGTCATCGAGAACGCGCACCGCCCCGCGGTGCTCAACCCTGTTCGCGACGTAGCCTTCGCGAAGGAATCGCTCCCGCAGCTCCGCGTGGCCCGAGATGCTCGTGTGAAGAACCTTTACGGCGACGCGATTCCCATTTCGGTGCGTTCCCCGATAGACCGCAGCCATGCCTCCCACACCAATCAACTGCTCGAGGCGATATTTCCCTTTGAGGGTGGTCCCCACCCGCTGTGCGGCGGCAGCTCCGGCTCCATCCATTCTACGATCGGAGTCAACTTACGGGTAGATTGTCCCCGTTCGCAAGGGTACTGGAGGACGCATAACTCCGGCCGCGACGTTGGCCGCCTGGATCGCTGTCACAACATCTCCTGTCACTCGCGCGTGGATGCCGGTCTTCCCATCGTGGGGGCGTGCCAACTCCAATCAGTCCCTCGGCTGCCGGCGCGCGAGACGATCGCGCAGCCGCCGCTCGAGCAGCCGCTTCTCGCCTTCGTTCGTCACGCGAGAGATCGCTCTCTCCAAGTCGGGTCATGGGTCACCTCTCGTACGCTCGAGCATGTCCGCGCGCGCGGCGTAGAAGAGGTGATAGTCCGCGAGGGGTCGCTCGAGCACCTTCAGAGCCGCGAGGCCTGCGGAGGGGCCTGCGAGCATCGAGACGGCGACCGCTTCCGTTCAGCGTCACGACGCGCGAAGGCGAGACCTCCACGAGCGCGTCGTAGGCGGCGAGTCGACCGGCGAG
>CAZVPE010000574.1:0-1856 GCA_964628155.1 uncultured Polyangiaceae bacterium
CACGCGCACGGGCGAGTCATCGCGTAGCCAAGGCGGATCGAACACCAGAGGCTTTCCCCCTGCGTCAGGGAAGTTGTCGGCTCCGTTGTTCGGATGGAATCTCTTCGTTTCGGATAGATTCCAACAAAATTCCGGCATGATCGAAGGGGCAGAGAAGGCACGAGGAGATGACTCCCGCATACACGGATGCATTCAAGTCACGGATGGTGCAGCGCATGACAGGCCTGCGGGCGATGAGCGCGAACGAATTGTCGCAGGAGGTTGGTGTATCGCAGACGTCGCTGTCGTCATGGTTGCGGCGGGCCGGGGAAATTCGAGCCAAAGTAACGACAGCGAAGGAGACGCGGGTGGCGAAGACCGATACGGCGGAAGGCCGTTTGGCAGCCGTGCTCGAGGCGAGCAAGCTATCGGAGGAGGAGCTCGGGGTGTGGCTCCGCACGCAGGGGCTTCACGGGGCTCAACTCGACGAATGGCGTGCTGCCATGCTTGCGGGCCTGCAGAGCAACGGTGCAGTTGCCCGCGGCACCGGCACGCAGGCGCGTCGGGTCAAGGAGCTGGAGCGGGAACTACGGCGCAAAGACCGGGCACTCGCAGAGGCCGCGGCGCTTCTGATCCTCCAAAAAAAACTCCACAATCTCTTGGGGGACGCGGACGACGGCACCAACGACGAGAGCGACTCGTAGTCGTTGCTGCCGTGAGGGAAGCCGTCACAGCGGGCGCCTGCGTCGAGCGAAGCTGCGCGATCGCGAACGTCTCCAGTCGCACCTACGAGCGCTGGCGCGCCGATCCCGATAGCGAGGATGAACGCCAGGGGCCGAACGGGCGACCGCCGAATGCGTTGACGGACAAGGAACGTGCCGAAGTACTTCGTTTGGCGAATCGTCCAGAGCACCGCGACCTATCGCCGAAGCAAATTGTTCCCAAGCTCGCAGACGCGGGGACCTACGTGGCGTCCGAGTCGACGTTCTACAGGCTTCTCAGAGCCGCAGGACAGCTCGCGCATCGGGGCAAGGCCAGGGCGCCAGTGGCCCGTCCCCTCGATACTCACGAGGCCGACGGACCGTCGCGAGTATGGAGTTGGGACATCACTTATCTCCGTACGAATATCCGCGGTACGTTCCTTTATCTGTATTTGATGCTTGACGTGTGGAGTCGGAAGATCGTAGGGTTTTGCATCGAGCCGACTGAATGTGCTGACCGCGCCGCACTGCTGCTCCGCGAAACATGCGCAGCCGACAACATCGACTCCCAGCATCTCGTCCTTCATTCCGACAACGGAGGCCCGATGCGGGGGGCAACCATGTTGGCCACAATGGAGAAGCTCGGCGTCGTGCCGTCCTTCAGTCGTCCACGGGTCAGCGATGACAACCCCTACTCGGAAGCCCTCTTTCGGACGCTCAAGTACATGCCCGAGTTCCCCAGCGCGCCCTTCGAGACCATAGACGCCGCGCGCGCCTGGGTCGCCCGCTTCGTCCACTGGTACAACTTCGTGCACCGTCACAGCGCCATCCGCTTCGTGTCCCCCGACGATCGCCATCAAGGCCGCGACGCAGAAATTCTCCGCCGACGCAAAGCCACCTACGAGGCCGCGCGAAGGAAAAACCCGACCCGCTGGACTGGCGAAACTCGTAATTGCAACCCCATTGGAACTGTCACGCTCAACCCGGCAAAGACATCGACCGAGGAGGCCAAGCTCGTCTCGTAGACCAGTTACACGCCGAGCCGACAACTATCCTGAAACTCACCGGCACCCCCGGCCGTTGGCCCGAGACCCACCGCCTCGCGTTGGTCGATAGGCCATGCTGCGGCCGGGGTATCCGGCAGACATGACTAAAGGACTTGGCTTGACAAAAAGC
>CAZVPE010000575.1:0-1832 GCA_964628155.1 uncultured Polyangiaceae bacterium
GTCTTCAAGCGGTGGCAGGCGGCGCTCGATGCCCTCGCCGCACGTGCCCCGGTTGCTGTCTCACGACTCGACGACACGACGTCAGGCGCGTTCGACTTCCTCGGCGAAGTGAAGATCTCCGTGCTCGGGCCTCGCGTCGAGCCGCTGCCCGACGGCAGGCCCGGGCTCCCGCTGCTCGGAGACGAGAACGGCAGCGGCGTCTCCGCCGGTCGGACAATCAACGGCCATTCGGTTGTCCTCCGCATCACCTACGGCAACGTCGTCACGCTGCTGACGGGAGATCTCCACGCGAACATGGAGGCGTCTCTGATCGCACGAAAGGTTCCTATCCGCGCCGACGTCCTCAAGGTCCCGCACCACGGTTCGGACGACGTGAGCCGTCAGTTCATCGAGCAGGTCGAGCCGCTCATTTCGGTGATCTCCGCAGGCGACGAAGACGCGAGGCGTGATTATCTTCACCCCCGCGCGAATCTCCTCGCCATGCTGGGGCAGTCGCGGCGCGGGGCAGAGCCCGTGGTGTTCGTGACAAACCTTGCAGCCTTCGACGAGTGGGCTGGGGAAGCGTTTCGCGCCATCAAGGACGGGGAGTCTTGGAAACCGGACGTCGCGCAGGGCGTCTTCTATGCGAGGGAGCGTACGGCCTACGGCATCATTCACGTCAGGACTGACGGGCGACGACTCCTCGTCGTTCGTCGAGGAGCGCGTAAGGACAGATTCGAGGCGTACGTCTACGAGGTTGAGTCCGACGGGCGCGCGACCTCATTGCCCATCGATTCGGTTTAGCTCGGTGCGCGGGCGGCCATGCTCCCGCTTTGACCGCCCAGGGAATACGAGATCTCGCCTGCCGTGCCGACGATGACCATGAGCGCCGGCACGCCGTCCAGCGAGAGTGTTCGCGTGCAGTGCGCAAGAAGCCCAATGTCGTCGCCGCTCGGGCTCGGTCTGTTGAAAGGCGGATGCGAATGCCACTCGCCGATGTAGCCGACGATCCCTGCGGTCTTGTCGCGAACTTCTTGGAGCGACTCGGCGAGGCCTTCGACTCCGCGAACGAAACCGGTCTCGGTTTCCTCACTGTCGACGGGCGCCGGGAGAACGTCGACCATAAAGACGATCTTCAGCGGATGGTCGACGTAGCCGACGATCACGCCTCCGGTCTCTGTTGGAAGGCGCGCGGCGCGGAGGCGCTTCAGCTTCTCCGAAACGCCCTCGTGAGACACAACAGTCCAGGCTCCGCACGCCTGGCGGATCGGCGTCTGCACAGGAATGTCGGCGATTCGGACCTCGGAGGTCTGTTCGTCGGTTAGCCACATACGAATACGGGCCGGACCGGCGACGGAAAGCAAGCGGACCTGTCGTGCCAGGATTGCCCCGTGAAGCTGCACGACCTCGTTCGAGAGAATGAGCGAAATGTCGCGGCACCCAGCGCCCACCCAGAGTTCCCCGTTGTGACCTGCGAGGTGGTCGCTACCCCAGGCGCTTGAAAGGATTGCGCCGTAGTACTGGGCTTCGAGCTCGTCGAGTCGCACCAGGCGTTTTGCTTCCTCCAAGAGCAAGACGCTGGCGTTGCCGGATGGAGTCAGGAACACCGAGACGCATCGCGGAACGTCCTCACGCCGCGACAGCTCGCGAGGCACTTCGAGCGTGGTCGTCGCGTCGACGAGCAGGGTCGCCTTACCCAGGTCGTCGGCGAACTTGGGGTTCGTCGTCGTGAGGATGTCGCCTCGAAATGCGATCGCTGGTTTGGCCCCCAGGGGGTAGCTCGAACCGAGGACGTCCTTGACGACATCGACCTTGTAGTGACCGATGTGACAGTCCCTCGCAAGGTGTCGAAC
>CAZVPE010000576.1:0-1824 GCA_964628155.1 uncultured Polyangiaceae bacterium
CAAATCCGACGTGAAGACGCTCCACCGCATCGACGAGCTGTCGGTGATCCGCGACGTGGAGCGTGCCGGCTTCATGCACGCCGCTGACGCCGACTTCCTGCGAAACCCTGCCGACACACGCGACTGGAGCGACTCGCCGGGTGACGCCAGTGAGAAGCTTGGAACCAGCGACCGCTTCGTGGCGAAATTCGTGAAGCCCTGACGGGCGGCTACTCGAGGCCATGAATTCAGCGCAGGAGCGCGAACCCCGCTAATGCCGCCCTCCGAAGTCGCGGGTCTCCAAGGCGCCCGTGAGTCCGTTACCACGCTGTTACCACGCACTCGCGACTTCCCCAGTCCAACGGCGCACGCCGTGCGCTGCGAGCGCAAATTCGGCGCGTGCTCGGCGACTGAGCGCTCTATGCCGGAGGCCGGTTTCACGACGCTCGTTGGTTCGTTCTCCGTCACGGGACGCCCCTTTACGCGAGCGCCACGTGTGGCTTCTCAATTGGGGATCCAATGTCCCTCGCGGGGGAACGCTCGTTGCAGCGCCTACCGAAACGGAGGACCGGTGATGAAACGAACGCTCGTCGTGTACGCCACGCGCGAAGGTCATACGCGGAAGGTTGCCGACCACGTCGCCGCGACGATGCGCGCGCGCAACCACGGAGTGGACGTCATCGATGCCGCCGCACCGCCGCCGGATCTGGACCTCGCGCGCTATCAGCTCGTGGTCCTCGCCGCGTCGATCCACATGGGCAAGTACGAACGCGAGATGATCGCATTCGCGAAGGGGCACCACGGCGAGCTCGAGCGCGTGCCTACGGCGTTCCTGTCCGTGAGCCTAGCCGAGGCGACGGTCGAAGACGAGACCCGCCCGCAGACCGCGCGCACAGAGGCCCGGAAGGCGATCAAGACGATGATCGACGGCTTCCTTGGCCAGACAGAGCTCCGCCCGAAGTGGATTGTACCTGTCGCGGGGGCGCTCCCGTACAGCGCGTACGGATGGGTGACGCGGTTGGTGATGCGGCACATCTCGAAGATGGAAGGCGGACCGACCGACACGTCCCGCGACTACGAGATGACCGACTGGGTCTCCCTCGACAAGTTCGTCGATGCGCTGGTCCAGAGCCTAGCGCCGGCAGCGGAGGGGACGCTGCGGGAGCCAAACGCGTGAGCCCGCGAGCGAAGGATTCGGCTTGGCTTCTCCTCGACTCGCCATTTGCGCTCGGCGATTTCAACCGTCGCGGGTCCAGTGTGGGAGAAAAATCACGGGGCTCGCGCAATTCTGTGTCGCGTTGCCAGCCGAGGGGCGTAGCGTCCCGCACGCAGTCGCAAGAGCTTGACGCCGAAGGGCACTGGGAGGGGGGAACCTTATGAGCGCAAAATGGATCGCATTGTCGGGGCTTTTCATCACACTCTGGGCGTGCTCTGGGCCGACCGGTCCGGCGGGCCCCGAGGGGCCCACGGGAGAGGCAGGGCCCCCAGGCCCGCCGGGGGCAACCGGTCCGGCCGGTGAGGCGGGTCCTCCCGGGCCACCAGGTTCGGCCGGCGAAGCGGGCGCGCCGGGGCAAGTGATCGCAGGCGACAGCGGCCTCATGACCGCCATCGTTCCGGTGTCATGCCTTTCGCCATGCCACGGCTTCAACGGCGTCGTCACACAGTACCAGTCCAGCGTCCATTTCACGACGCACTTGAGCACCGCCGGCGGACCCGAGGCCGCCGAGTGGACGACGTACGGCAGTCCGTGCGGCAACTGTCATGCTATCGACGGGCTGTCGCAGCGCGTAGCCGGCGCGGTCGGTACGAGTCAGGGCGGTGTCGTCGTCAACCTCGCCCACGGCG
>CAZVPE010000577.1:0-1801 GCA_964628155.1 uncultured Polyangiaceae bacterium
TCCATGCGCAGAGCGTCGTCCGCTTGCCGAGGTGGAACGCGTGGTCGAAAAAATGTACCTGGAAGCCCGCGAGGAGCGACGAAGCCGCGATCCACGGCATGATCTCGCGTGCCTGAGCGCGGAACGGCGCGCCAATCAAGGCGGCGGAAAGCGGCCCGTTCAGCATGATGAGGCCCACGCAAGCAGGAAGCGTCAGCGCCACGAGAGCGGTGCCGTTGCTATAAATCTGGCGTCGAGCCGCTTCGACGCCCTCCCGCTCGAGCCTCGAGACGGCGAGGGGGAACGACGCGAGCGACACGGCGAGGAACACCGAGGTGAGAGCGCGGTCCATCGTGTTGTACGACACGGAGTACACGCCGACTGCGGCCGGGCCTAGAAACCAGGCTACGAGCAAGCGGTCAGACGTCGAGAGCACGTAGTTCATCGCGTACGACAGCGTCAGCGGTAGACCGAACCGCAGAAGGATGCGCGCCTGCTCCGCCTCTCCACGGCGTAGGATCGAGCGGCCGACAGCCACCAGACCGGGGGCACCGACCACGACGGAGCTGGCGATGAGACCGAGGAGCATGCCGCGCGCGGCAAGGTTGAACCGCACGACTAGCGCGAGCCCGAATGCGAGGCCCAGCGCCGACTGACCGCACTCGACGAGGTTGTATCGGAGCACGCGCAGCTCGCTCCGGTTGAACGACTGGTTAATGGCCGTCAGCGAGCGCGCGATGACCAGCGGCACGCCGAGCCAGATGGCGCTCTTCGCAAGGTGAAGCGCGGGCACGAAAAGGACCGCGAGCGCGTAACAGCCCGCAAAGAGCATCGACGACCCGAAGAACAGCCGGTAGGTCGTCGATACGAGCTGCTCGAGGTGGCCCTCTTTTCGGGCTAGCGCAGTGAACCGCATCGCGCCAACCTGCAGCCAGTAGTAGAAGAGCGCCTGACACAGCAGTGTGACCGACAGCACCAGCGCGTAGGCGCCGTACTCCTCGGGCGAGACCAGACGCGTGAAGATGTAAATGGAGAGGAAGGAGAAGGCCGCCGGCACCACGTTCGCCGGCACGTACCCTGCGATGTGCGACGCCAGCATGCCCATCTTCCTCTTATGCACTCTCGGCCACGACCTTAGGAGCGTCGGCGCCGACGGCCGCGGCGCCCTTCCGCGAGGACCTACGCGAAACCAGTCGCACCGGTTGGAACTGTGGCGCGTCGCCGTTCGCCAGCACTCTATGGAAAACGCCAGCGAGCTTCGCTTTGAACGTCGAGAGCTGGAAGGTCCTTTCGTACTGATCGCGCGCACCCCGGCCGAGCTTGCGACGAAGGTCGGGATCCTCGACCAGGCTGGTCAAGGCTGCGGCGAGGGCGACGTGATCCCCAGGGGGCACGAGCAAGCCCGTCTCGCCGTGGCTGACGGCGTCCATGATCGAGCCGACCGGCGTCGTGACGATCGGCAGGCCGTAGGACATCCCCTCGAGAATCGCCAGGGGCAGCCCTTCGTTACGCGACGGGAGCACGAGAACGTCCGACTCGGCCAGCAGCCTCGCCGCGCGTCGTTCGTCCACCCAGCCCATCACCGTGACCCGGTCGGCGACGCCGAGGCGGCTCACCTCGGCGCGGCAGGCCTCGATGTTGCCGTTCCCAGCAACGTCGAGGTGCCAGCTGGTGCGAGCGGGCAACAGTGGCAGCGCCTGGAGAAGCGTCTCGATCCCTTTGCGCACTCCGACGACGCCCAGAAATAGCAGCCGGCAGGTCCCCTCGGCGGGGCGGCTGGGGACCGCCGACGGCCCCGGCACCGCGTTGTGCAGCACACTCA
>CAZVPE010000578.1:0-1799 GCA_964628155.1 uncultured Polyangiaceae bacterium
GCGAGCCCACCGGAGTTTGCGAGTATTTAAGGAGAGAGCGCGCGCTTGGGGCAGTTGAGGGTTCGAAATCGGACGCGGAGCGCGCGCACCCGCCGTCCGCGAATTCAAACCCGATCGCCCAAATTGGGGGCCGTCGCCCCTCGGCTGCACCTCGGCGCGAGGAGGGTGGTTGTTGCCTGTTTTCGTTCGTCGAGAGGTTTTTGAGACGACACCGGGCGCTGGCCACACGGAACCACCGGGATTTCGCCGGGTTGGCCTGACCGGAGGAACCCCGCCCAAGAGATCGACAGGGCCGGCTCATTTTTTAACGCAACGGTTCATGCGCGCGGGGCCGCGCGCCCTCGATGCGGTGAAAATTGGCGCGATCCCCCCGACGTGCTTGAGGAAAGGGCGGAGGAGCGATCGCCTCTGAGGTCGAAGTTGAATGGTGGCTCGGACCCCGCGACTGCAACGTGATCGGCGCCAGCTGGAAGAGCCCCGCTTTGTCGTACCCGGAAACGGGAAGGACGCACCACAACATCTCGTTGTCGATGCCTGGCGCGGCGATCGCGACTCCATTTCGTTGGAGGTCCCATGGAGATTTTGGTCGAGCGAGCCTGCGGGCTGGATGTTCATCAAGCGACGGTCGTGGCATGCGTGCTTGCCGGTGAGGCGGGACGCAAGCCGACAAAGGAGGTCAGGACATTTGGAACGTGTCTGCGCGACCTCGAAGAGTTGCGGGACTGGCTCACCGACCGTGGGGTCACCCATGTCGGCATGGGGAGCACGGGCGTGTACTGGAAGCCCGTCTACACGGTGCTCGAAGGGTCCTTCGAGCTGGTGGTGGGCAATGCGCACCACATCAAGAACGTGCCGGGCCGTAAGACGGACGCGAAGGACAGCGAATGGATCGCCGATCTCGTGCGCCACGGGCTCATCGCGAAGAGCTTCGTGCCGCCCAAGCCGATACGGGTGCTGCGCGATTTGATGCGCTACCGACGCAAGCTGCTCAACTCACGCAGCAGCGAACGCAATCGGTTTTTTCGCCTGCTCGAGACGGCCAACATCAAGGTCGCGAGCGTTGCGACCGACGTGTTCGGAAAGAGTGGGATCGCCATGCTCGAGGCGATCGCACGCGGCGAAACGTCCGGGGAAACGCTCGCGGAGTTCGCCAAAGGAAGGCTACGGAACAAGCGCGAGAAGCTCGCCGTTGCCCTCGACGGCCGTGTCGAGCAGCACCATCGCTTCCTGCTTCGCTTGCAGCTCGATCGCCTGCGTGGCTTTGATGCGAGCCTGCGAACCCTCGACGAGTGCATCGACGCGAAGATGGACCCGTATCTGACGCAGCAGCAGGCCCTTGAGGAGATCCCGGGCGTGGGAGTGACGACGGCGCGCGCGCTGATCGCCGAGATCGGCGTCGACATGACCGTCTTCAAGAACGATCACCACCTCGCCGCGTGGGCGGGAGTGTGCCCGGGCAATCACGAGAGCGCCGGTAAACCTATGCGCGGAACTGCACGCAGGGGCAACGTGCACGTTCGCTCCGAGCCTTGGTCGAAGCCTCGATCGCGGCCGTGCGGAAGAAGGGCAGCTACTTCCGGGACAAGTACTACCGCCTCAAGGCGCGAAGAGGCAGCAAGCGCGCCGCCCTCGCGATCGGCCACAAGATCCTCGTCGCCGCCTACCACATCCTCGCGGACGGCAGACCCTACCGCGACCTCGGTGGTGGCTACCTCGACTCGCTGCACAAAGTCCGCACGTCGCGCCGCCTGGTGCGTCGGCCTGAGGCCCTGGGATTTCGGGTGCAGGTCGAGCCCTCG
>CAZVPE010000579.1:0-1784 GCA_964628155.1 uncultured Polyangiaceae bacterium
ACGGCTTGAGCGACCAGACGATGACGATGCTCCCCGTCGACGCCATGATTTGCGTGTCGGAGTAGCCGAGATTCTTGAACATCGTCGCCACGACCCAGTTCGCCATGGCGAACGGCATCCCCATGGCAAAGTACAGGGTGGGCACCCAAGTCGCCGGAGCGACGACGCGCGTTTTGGCGCTCATGGTCGGGCGTTTTATGCGATCGGAAGACCGAAAGTAAACGGCCTCTCGGGATGAGGTTTCTCACGCGAGCGAATTCAGCCGGCCGCACGTTTCGTTGAGCCGTTGCCCGGCTCGTTCCGCACTTATACGGAGAACCCGGTTGCGTGGACGCGGGCGGCCGCCGGCCGTGACGCGGTGCACGATGCGTTGTGCTGCGCAGCGTCTCACTGTGGGCTCGCCGTCGTTTCCTCCTCGTCTCGGGGAGATGCGCCTCATAGTATTCGCCGCATGTCGGCTTGCGTCTCGACGCCCCTTTCGCTGCTTGATTCCCCGGATCCCGCGCCGGGTCCGTGCACCGCGGTCCCCGCGCCCCGCTCGAATACAGTTCCGCTGACACTGTTCGAAGCCCTGAGACCGTGCGTTCACGCGGACTACGTCGAGGCGCGCCCGTCCAGCGCTCGCCTCGCCATCAACGGCGAAACACCCGACGATCAGCTTGCGCTGGCCGCGTGCGAGGGGGACCCCCGAGCCGCGATGGCGATCTGGCGCCGCTACGGGGTGCAAGTCCGGTGTAAACTGTTGCGCTGGGTGGGGGCCCACGACCTGGACGACCATGTCCAGGAAGTCTTTTCGCGTCTCTTCGAACAGCTCCCGCGCCTGCGCCAGCCCAGCGCCCTGCGCAGTTTTCTCATCGGCATCACCCTCCGCGTCGCGTGTACCGAGCTGCGACGCCGAAGGCGGTGGCGCCTGCGGCTCACCGCCACCGGCGAGCTACCCGACTTTCCGCAGCAGGGTGCCGACGACGGCTCGGGCCGCCAGGCGCTCTCGCGCTTCGAGGCCATTCTCGAAAAGCTCGCGCCGCGGACGCGAAGGGTCTTCGTCCTTCGTTACGTCGACAAACTGGAGCTCGTCGACGTCGCCGCCGCGATGAACATCTCGCTGGCCACCGCCAAGCGTCACCTCGCGCGCGCTTCGGGCCGGGTCTTCGCGATGGCCGAGCGCGAGCCAACGCTCGCCGAGTATGTGCGGGACCTGAAAGTGCCGGCTTCGGCGGCGAACGCGAGCGTTCTTAGCTGATCCGGGCGAGGACCTCCGCCGGGGACCTCGCTTGACATCCTCTGCGGGAGACCTCAAAATTCGATCATGTCCGGTGCTCTGGCGCGCGTGAACCTCAACCTGCCGCCGGAAACCCGCGAGCGGCTCCGCAGCTTGGCAAAGGCCGCGAGGACTCCCGAGGCCGTATACGCCCGGAGCCTGCTGGTCGACGCGATCGAGCGGGCCGAAAGCGAATCGTTCCGTCGCCGGCTCGATCGCTCGCGCACGGCTGAGCTCCGCGAGCGCGAGCGCGAAATCGCCTCGGCTCTCGAACGCCTACATGGCTAGCCCGGGCAGCGCCACGCGCGCCGACGTGTTGGTCGCGCGGCGCAGGCTCGGGTTCGGGGCGGAAGGTCGTCGCGAGCACTTCGTCGTCGTCCAGTCGGATCGGCTCGCTGGCATCGAGACTGTGGTGGTCGCGCCGCTCGACGACGACGCGCCGATGTACAAAGACAATCCGCTCAGCGTCCGCGTTCCGGCGCGAGAGGCCGGAACGAGCGGGCCGCAAGTCGTTCTCGCGCATCTG
>CAZVPE010000580.1:0-1772 GCA_964628155.1 uncultured Polyangiaceae bacterium
AGTGCACGTCGAAGGGCTCCAGCAGCTCCCGGCGCGCGTGCAGCGCGACGTCGATGAGTCTCTGCGCGTCGCCGGGCTCAAGCCGGGGGAACGCTTCGACGAAGACCAATTCGCCGGCGCGCAGTTGCACATCGAGCACGCGCTGCAGGACGACGCGTACGCGTTCGCGAGCGTGGAGCGAAGTGCGCACGTCGACGTGTTCCGCCAGGTCGCCGACGTCGTTTATCGAGTCGCGCCCGGCCAGCCCTCGACGTTCGGGAAAGTCATGGTCGAAGGGCTCGAGCCGCTTCCACTCGGGCCCGTGCTTCGCGCGCTCGACATCAAAGAAGGCGCGGTCTATTCGGCGACGGCGATCGAGCGCGCGCAGCAGGCCGTCCTCGATCTGGGCGTCTTCAGTTCCGTGACCGTCACGCCGGAGCGCAGCGACCCGCCTGCGCAGGACCCGGAGGTCCCGCTGACCGTACGGGTGACGCCGACCAAGCTCCGCAGCGTGATTTTGGGTGGCGGCTTGGAGCTCGACGTCATCAAGACCGATTTGCACATTCTAGGCGGCTGGTCGGACGACAATTGGTTCGGAGGGCTTCGCCGGTTCGACGTCCAGTGCCGACCTGGTCTTGCGCTCTACCCGACGCGGCTACCCGGCTTCGAGAAACCGACTGACTTCCTGCCCGAGGAGAGATTTCGGACTCAGCTGAGTCAGCCTGGTTTCCTCGAACCGCGAACGAGCGGGTATCTCCGAAGCGAGTTCAACATCTATCCGCTGCTGGTCACGTCGACACAGCCTGCCGGGTCCCCGGTCGTGGGATATCGCGAAGCCCGAGCCGCGGCGGGCGTCAACCGCGTCTTCTGGAAGCTCTTCGCCGAGTTCGGATACGACCTGCAATACGATTCCCCCTTCACGTACGTGGGGGCGCTCGATCCCGATCTGCGCACGGCGGTCGTTTCCTACGTACACCTGCGGACCACACTCGATTTGCGCAACGAGGCCATCGAACCTCGCGAGGGCGTTTATCTCTCCAACGACCTTCAGCTCGCCGGCGGACCGCTCGCCGGCCAAGCGGAAGACCTTCGCGTCCTGCCGGAGGTGCGCGGCTACGTTCCGCTCGGGGCGGGAACGCTCGCGCTTCGGGCGACGACAGGGCTGCTCTTTCCCGCCAACTACGGCAACTCGCTCGGACGTGCGCCGCCGGGTTTCGCACCACCGGGCGTCGACCAAGCGGCCTACGTGCGCGACCTCCAGCTCGTTTATCTCCGAGGCCTGTTCTCCGGCGGTCCTGGAAGCAACCGCGGATATCCTCTTTATGGTGTCGGACCGCACGGTCCTGTGCCGTTCCTGCTGCCGAACATCAATCAACAGATCGCCAGTCAATGTGCGCCCGGTCTGGGCATCGAGACGCTTTCCGGCAATCGCTGCTTTCAGCCTCTCGGCGGACTCACCATGTGGGCTTTCTCGGCGGAGATTCGCTACCCGCTTTCGTCCGATTTCACGGAAGCGACGTTCTGCGACGCGAGCGACGTCCAGGAAGGCCGCGCGCACTACGTACTCAACACGCACTTGTCGTGCGGCATCGGCCTCCGTTACAAGACGCCGGTCGGGCCCGTCCGTCTCGACATCGCCTACCGCATCCCTGGTTTGAACCCGTCCCCGGGCGATCCCGACTACCCCGGTGACGTCGCCGGCCTGCCCATCGGCGTGGCCTTCGGCATCGGGGAGGCCTACTGATGAACGGCCTGCTGCGAAGGAAAGCGCGACGCGCGGTCATCCTGGCGGG
>CAZVPE010000581.1:0-1767 GCA_964628155.1 uncultured Polyangiaceae bacterium
GCTCGGCGGTCTGCGTTCGTGCCGAAGGAGGACACGAGAGACATCTGAAAGTCCAGCGCTCGGTACAGCACCAGGTGACAGCAGAGTAGACGAAGAAGGTACTGGCAATGAACGAAAGCATCAGCGTCTCGGTCAGCGAGCAAGTCACGGTATCGGGTGCCGCCGGCGATAGTTCAGGGCGGATCTACTGGGTTGGCGGCAGTAAGGGCGGCGTCGGCAAGTCGATGATAACGCTGGCGACGGTGGACCACCTGCTCGAGCAAGGAGCGAATGTGCTGCTCGTGGAATGCGACACCTCGAACCCGGACGTATGGAAGGCATACAAGGAGGAGGTCGAGACGGAGCTCATCGACCTCGACGAGGCGGACGGCTGGATACACCTCGTCAACACGTGCGACCGTCGCCGCGATAGCGTCGTGGTCATCAACACGGCGGCGCGCAATAACCTCGCCGTCAAGCAATACGGAAGCACGCTCGATAGCAGCCTGGAGGAGCTCGGGAGCAAGCTCGTTGCGCTCTGGGTGATCAATCGGCAGCGCGACAGTCTCGAACTATTGCGAGAGTTCATCGACGCCGTCCCGAAGGCGGCCGTGCACGTCGTACGCAATGGGTACTTCGGCGAGGAGAGAAAGTTCGAGCTCTACAATGGATCCAAGATCCGCGAGGAGGTGGAGAGCCGCGGGGGCAAGTCGATAACGCTCCCCGACCTCGCCGATCGCGTCGCCGATGACATCTACGTGAGACGTATCTCGCTCAAGGTGGCGGCGCGGGAGCTTCCCATTGGCAAACCCCGCGGAGCGGGGGAGGTGGCGCGGGAACGTGCGCAAGGTCCTTGCCGGAGTCTTGTAGTGAGCGTCGAGGACACGTTCGCGAAGGTGTTGGGGCGACACGCTTCGGACGAAGAGCGACAGCGCCTCTACCGGCTCCGCGATGCGCTGGGGCTACGCGACAATGACGCGTTCTGGAGCATCGTCATGGCGCGCGAGTATTACGACTCCTTCTTCCGGCAATACCCCGCGCAGCTCGCAGAGCACACCGAACGCTGCATCGAGGATGCACGCGCGGCATTCCCGGCGGCAGCCGCGCGCGAGGCCGCCCACGCGCAGCGGACACTCTCGGAGAAGGTCGCGGAGACGAGCGTCGCGATCGCACGCCGCTTGGCCGAGAGGCCCGTGGGGGTTCACCGGGTAACGATGCTCTTGGCCGCGTTAGTGGCGTTCGGGGCGCTGTGCCTCAGCGCGGGATACAGCCTGGCTGCGCCGGTGAAGCCCTTCTGGGTAGCGAAGGGGGAGATCGCCGCGCCGCTGCAAAGAGCGGCGGCGGTGATGCTGGGGGCACCGGCCGGGTGGATGCTGTTCGCGCTCCTGGTACCGGCCGCGGTATACGGCGCGAGAGTCGGCTGGGTGACGGCTTCGGAATCGGTCGAGCGTCGCGACAAGGTCGTCGGCTGGGGCCTCGTTGTCGCCTGCCTCTTCGCGGCAGGCGAGCTACCGCATTCCAGCTTCGATTCGACGGCTTCGAGGAGTCCGGCGCGCTCATCGTGAGCGACGACGACAATCGAGCCCGCTTCTGGTTCGATTAGCGACGCGATATCCCCCCCCAGCCGAAGCCACAGAAAGGGTCGGACGGGGTGATCGTGCTCGGACCGCCTTGCGGCGCGGCTCGATCAGCGTCATACTGTAACCTGTCCAGGTAATACTTATGACGACGGAAACTCTCAGCGCGACCGAGGTGGCGGCTCTTGCCGGACTCGACGAGGGGCGGGTC
>CAZVPE010000582.1:0-1754 GCA_964628155.1 uncultured Polyangiaceae bacterium
GTCGAGCGTGCTCGCCTACAGGAGTAGGCTCCGCGCGCTCGCCGCCGGCCTCGCTCGCTCTCAGCGAAAATCACTCAGGCTTCTCGTCCGGGCGGGGCGGATCACGAGCAGAGGTCGGGAGAGCGGTCCGCGTCGCGGGCTCTCGCTCACGGTTTCTGCGCGGCTATCTCGAGCCGGTTTCCATCAGGGTCCAGCATCACGCTCTCGTAGTAGCCGTCGCCGGTCCGCCGTGGCCCGTCGAGCAGCGGATAGCCGTCCGCCCGGAGGCGCATCGTCAGCGCGGCCACGGCGGACTCGTCGCCCACGACGAAGGCGAGGTGAATGAAGCCTGTGCGCTGCGTCGCGGGATCGGCGCGATCGCAGGGGATGTCGGGCCGCTCCATCAGCTCGAGTCGCGCGCCGCGCTCGAAGGTGAGAAAGTAGCTCTTGAAGTGCTTGGCGGGATTCTCGTAGCGATCGCCGGCGCGAGCGCCGAAGTAGTCCTCGTAAAAGCGCTTTAACCTCTCCACGTTGGGCTTCCAGACGGCGACGTGCTCAATGTGCATGCTCGCGGAGAGTACCCAAACGCCATTCCTCGTTCGACCGAAAAAGGGTGACGACTACCGTGGATCGTAAGGTTTGGTGTTTCCATCAATCCCTGACGGCCCCGTCGCTCTCGCAGAAGAATACGACTTCGGTGCCCTCATCGGAACAGTCGAGCAAAGAGGTGTCCGGGCACTCCCCAGCCAGGCACGTCGGGCCGAAGTTGCCGGCGCCGCCGATGCCCACGAGAGCGCCGGTCGCCGCCGAATAGAAAAGCAGCGATGCGCTGTCCATACCGCTCAGAATGAGCACATCGTACCCGCTGCAGTTGGTCTCTCTCGTCACCCGTTCAAAGTACAGCGCGTTCATCTTCGGGCACCAGAGCGAGGGGTTCTCGGCGACCGACCAGCTGAGGACGCACTCTTGTGCGAGCTGACCGCCATCGAGGCAGGACTCTGCGATGGACGGCGTCGGGCGGGCATCGCTTGCATCGGCTTCCCCGTCGCGAGCGTCGCCCGGCGCATCGCCCGCTTTGGCTTCGTCGCCCGCGTCGCCCGGCGCATCGCTCGCTCCGGCTTCCGCGGCGGCCGGCTCGCCGCTCGCATCGGTCGGGGCTGCGAGCCCCGCGTCGCCGCAAGCCGCCAGCTGATTTGGACCGAGTGCGCAGAGGGTGCACTGACCGCCAAGACAGCGCGCTTCACCCGGGAAGTTGCAGGGGCATGCCTCCAAGGTCAGCGACGCCGTATCGGACCGAAAGCGCGTCGCCGCCGCCACGTTGACGGGGGTACCGCCGCAGCCCAAGTCGCATTGGCCGCTGCATACTTCCCCGATGCGGACGAGCGCGCAGTCCTGATCGGTTCCGCACGACAAATCGGAGGGGGCGACGTCGAGCTCCGCGCATGCGGAGGCGCTATCGACGGTGCGGGTTCCGAGGCCTGAATCAGTGGTACGGACACCGGAGTCCGCGCTCGTCTCGCTCTTGGTGGCTCCTCCTTCGCCCGTCTTGCCTC
This sequence comes from uncultured Polyangiaceae bacterium, assembly GCA_964628155.1. Taxonomy (GTDB): domain Bacteria; phylum Myxococcota_A; class Polyangia; order Polyangiales; family Polyangiaceae; genus Palsa-1150. The sequence continues at coordinate 1,533 of CAZVPE010000582.1, forward strand.
CGCATGCCGCGGTAAGGCCCACGATGACGAGAGCTGAAATTACGCGAGCGATCTCCATGCGGGCGGCCATCGTACGGCTGACAAACAAGCGGCTCTTTGAGCATCATAGCCTTCCTTCTCTTCGTTGGCGCATTCGGGACGCAGGAGGACGCCTCTCCACGTCGAGAAGCCCACGCCTGTGAAAGCGGATGGCATGGCCTGCCGCGGATCCTCGGCTACACT
>CAZVPE010000583.1:0-1748 GCA_964628155.1 uncultured Polyangiaceae bacterium
ACACCACTCACGTTCGTCAAGAGAATCGGCGTCCACGCACACGTGGAGAATCCGAAAGGGCATAATGCAGTCGGCTGATTGCCGAGCGAACCGTTGCCGTTGTTGCCCCAGCTTTGCACGGTGCCGTTCGACAGAAGGGCGGACGAGTAGTACAAGCCGACCGACACGCTCACAACACCGCTCAGCCCCGAAGCGAGGACCGGGTTGGACGAATTGGTCATTGCCCCGTTGCCGAGCTCCCCATTGGTGCCCTCGCCCCAGCATTCGACGGCACCGCTCGAAACCAGCGCGCACGAGTGTTGATCGCCGAGAGAGACGGCGGTCACGCCGCTCAGGCCCGAAACGGCGACGGGCGACGACGTGGGTCCCGTGGATGTCGATCCGTTTCCAAGCTCTCCGTGTTGGTTCTCGCCCCAGCACGCCACCGTGCCGTCCGAAAGCGCGGCGCAGGTGTGATATCCGCCCGCACCCACGGCGACGGCCGGGATGCACTGCCCCGCCCCAGAGCATTTGGGGCAATTTCTGGTGGTTTGCCACCGTCCGTCCGACCCACAGGCCTGCACGTTGTTGCCCGAGCACCGCGCCGCGGTTGGCGCGCACAGCGCGCCGCAGAGTCCGGCCGTTACCGAGCCGCTCTGCCAGGCTCCTGCGGCGTCGCACGTTTGCGGAACCGCGCCGCTGCATTGCGTCGCCTTCGGGGAGCACGCGACACAGGCACCCCCGAGGCAGACCGGCGCATTGCCCGTGCACGTCGTTCCGCATGTAGACTTTGCGGCAAGAATGGACTGTTCGACAGTGTGCCAGAATGTAGGGGATGCCCGGGACAGCCCGGTCGGCGCCAATGCTATCTTCGGGGCACGATGGTCGCCGCACAGCACCCTTCGATGTCGGTAGACCAATGGGCCGCGTTGGACGAAGACGTCCCCGGCGAGCTCGTGGACGGAAGCATCACGGAGGAAGAGGTGCCCAGCATCGTTCACGAGTGCGTCGTGCGGTGGCTGATCCTCCTCCTCGCGCCCTACTTCGAGGCCCGCGGCGGCCAGGTTTTCGGATCTGGCGTGAAGCTGGCTGTCCAACCAAACCGCGGGCGCCTCGCCGATGTCGTATGCTTCGGACCGGGGAAGCGACCGGAGCCCCGGGGCGCCGTCCATGTCCCGCCCGACGTCGCGATCGAAGTCGTTTCCCCCTCGGCCGCTGATGAACGCCGTGACCGGATCGAAAAGCCCGAGGACTACGCCGCGTTCGGCGTTCGCTACTACTGGGTCGTCGACCCGGAGCTTCGCAGTTTCGAAGTCTGGGAGCTCGACGCGCGGGGTCGGTACGTGCGTGCTTTCTCCGCGATCTCGGGGCAGATCCACGTCGTGCCCGGTTGTGACGGCCTTGTCGTGGACGTCGACGCGCTGTGGGCGCAGGTCGACCGAGTTCTCGGCTAGACGACCGAACCGAACCGACGAGCAACCCGGCGCATGCCGTTCACCGCCTCCGCCCAGCGCATCTCGTTTCCAGCCGGATCGAGCTCCTGCTCGCCGTAGGTTTCGAACTGCTGGGCGATGAGGTCGAGGCGCTCGCGAAACGAGAGTGGACGGCGAACAACTGGGAGGTCCTGGTCCCGGTGCGAGCATCGGCGCACCGTGAAGGACATGCTGATCCGGGGCGCAGAAAACGACGCGTCGCAGGTGCCGCCCCAGTGCGCGACGTTTGCGTTCCAAGCGAGAGCGCTTCCGGCGGGGGTCGGAACCGCGATGCCG
>CAZVPE010000584.1:0-1735 GCA_964628155.1 uncultured Polyangiaceae bacterium
CGCCGGGGATGGATCGCCAGCGGATGGGCACTTATTTACGGGGACCTGTACTTAGCACTTGTGCAGGAGCGAGTCGTATACCGAGAGCACGCGAGCGAAGTGCTGATCGACCGTCGGAACGCGCGCTGCGGCATCGAGCGCGCGGGCGTCGAGATCGGGGCCCCCGCGCGCAAGCAGGCGCTCGATGGCCGCGGCGCAGGCGTCCGCGTCCAGGCTTCTGTAGACCTCCGAGCAGGAGGGGTCCGCGCTTTCTCTGGCGCCGCCCTTGTCGGGGACGACGACCGGAACCCCGCAGGCCACGGCCTCCGCTACGGCGAGACCGAAAGTCTCGTACGGGCACGGGTGCACGAGCATGTCGGCGCTCGCGAGCGCGCTCGCCAGTTTCCCCCGGTCCTTCTCGAAGTCGGCAAAGTGCACGCCCGGCGGAGCCCGTCGCACCAGGCGCTCGCGCTCGGGGCCGTCGCCAAAAAGTAGCAGCGTCACCGGGGCGTCCTTGCGCAACCGCCCGAACGCGTCGAGCACCACGTCCCAGCGCTTCTCGACCGCGAAGCGTCCGACCCCTACGAGCAATGTGCCGGGCGCGCCCCTGGTTAGCTCCCGCTTGCGCGCCTCGCTTCGAGCCCCGGGTTGAAAGAGCCGAACGTCGACGCCGAACGGTACGTGGATCACCCGCCGCACACCCGCGCTGCGTAACTTCTCGGCCTGCGCGACGCCTGCCACGAAGATGGCATCAAAGGGAGCCAGGAGAGCACGCGCCCAAGTCCAAAGCTGATTCGCAACAACTTCTGCGACGCGCTCGCCCAGCAACCGAGCGAGCGCCGGCTCGACGTACGCCCCCAAGTGGTCGGCGTGCCAAAAGGCCGTTCTTACTTTTGCTGCTTGCCTTCCGCACCTGACGAGGGCCGCGGTGGCGAGATAGGGTGAGTGCGCCTCGAAGACGTCGGGCCGCTCGTCTTGGACCATCGATCGGATCTTGTCGAAACGGCCAAGCAGATGGTACGTGCGGTCGTATGGCAGGGCGGGGCCTGCCACGCGCAAGACTCGGGCGCGTGGCTCCTTCAAACCCGCAGGCGCGATGCTTGCGTTAGGCGCGCCGAGTTCATCGCGCGGACCCGGAGCAATCACCGCGTGATCATGACCGAGCTGGCACAAAACATGACCCCTGGTCGTCAGATGGCTTCGAACCCCACCTCCCCGTTCGGAATAGAATTCGGTGATGTCGAGGATCCTCAAAGGGCATCTCCCAGCGCGAACGGGAGTACCCGCCGGCCGCCAGGCCTCGCGGCGACCCAACAGGGGCAGCAGCCCCTGGCGCCATTCGCCGCACTCGCCGCGCGGCAGGGAAGACCACTTCGGATTGCCATACTCAGCGACTTCACCCGTATCCCATACGCGAACGGTGCAGTCTTTCAGACACGGTTCCTGTATCAAGAATTACGACGCTGTGGTCACCAAGTCACAGTCATCGGACCTCGCGACCCCGATGCCAGCCCCGATGAGTTGGCGCCGGGCACGGTTGCGCTCCCCAGTATTCCGCTGAAAACGTACCCCGGGGTGCACATTCCGATGCCGCTCGCACCGTGGGTTTTCGACCCCGATCGCTGGAACTTCGACCTTTGTTTCGCGCAATCGACGACGATGCTTCTGCAGTTCGGCGTCTGGTTGCGCGAAATGAAGGGGATCCCGCTGCTTTGCGTGAACACGACGCATCTCGTGGCCGCATACGACGTCCTTT
>CAZVPE010000585.1:0-1734 GCA_964628155.1 uncultured Polyangiaceae bacterium
CGACGCATCTTGCCGTTCTTGGGCTTCTTGCCCTGGCTACCGAAGCGCACGACCATGTGTGGGCGGTCGACATGGAGATGCAGGTCGCGCAGTTCCAGATTCCATTGCTCGCCTTGGCGAAGCCCGGTTCCAATGGCGAAGTCGATCATCAGGCGGGCCGCCTCGGGCACGCGTTCGCTCGTGCGGACGCCTCCTGTTCGGCCGGCGTGAGAACGGTCCACTTGTCCTCGGTGTCGGCGGCGTCGAGTTTCAGTCGACGCAGCATCTTCAGCCCCGCGCAGGGGTTGTCCGCACGGAGCCCAGTCAACACGGCCTCGTCGAAGATCGCTCCAAGAAGGGCTGCGCAGCGCTGCACGGTCTGGCGCGAGACCCGGCGCGGAGCGCGCCGATCCTTCGCCCGCTTCGTGGAAAGATCGAGGAGGAAGGCGGCCACATCGGCCTTTGAAATGCCCGAGATCGGGTCGTCCACAAACGGCGCGCACAGCAAATGAACGCGCCAGCGGGAACGCTCGGTGCGAATGCCGCGCACGCCCGAGAGCTCTCGGGTATCGAGGACCCGAGCGCCAAACGCGCGAAGCGCGCTTCGTCGAGCGCGAGCTCGGCCAACGCGCTCGCGAGATGCTGGGCCGCCGCCGCGACTTTGGTGAGCGTGCCGGCGCGGCTCCACCTGCAACATGCTTCCCTTCGACGCGGACGCGGCCCTTCTTGCCGGACGAATCCAGGCGGCACTGGAGAAGGCCGGGGGCCCATCGATGCGTCCGACGTCATGAAGGCCGGGGTGCCCATCGATGCGTCCGACGTCATGATCGCGGACCGCCGTTTGCTTCCGGCTCCCCGTCGTGACTGGGAACACGGTCCACTTCGCCGCCGTAGAGAGGGCGGGCTACCCGATCGCGATCGAGAACGGGCGACGGACCACGTAAGCCCCCCTAGGGGGCGCTAGCAACGGGCTCGGGAGAACTGTCGAAATTCCGAATGACCTACGCCGCGCCAACGGGTGCAGGCACCGTGTCCGCCTTCCCGGCTTTACGGCCTCGCGCCGCCAGGCTCAGGATTTCGGCGTCCGAGACCTGCGCCGGCAGGCGGATCAAATTTCGAGTGAACTGCAGGCGTTCAAGGCTGCGCTCGCCAACGTAGTGGAACTGCCCGACGTCCTGCTGGGGAAGCGCCTGGACGCTGCCGTTACGGCCCTCGAACAGTGGTTCGAGCTTCGCCATCGCCGTTCTTTGCCCGACCCGTCCGATAAACCAGGAAATCACGTTGTCTCGGCAACGGTAATCGAGATCGCCTGGGCTTTGCGTGGCGAGAAAGACGCCAAGGCCCGCCGAGCGTCCTCGCCGGAGGAGGTCCTCAACCGGTTGTTTGGACGCTGGCCGGGCGTTCGCCGGCAGGTACAAGTCGGCTTCGTCGAGGAGAAGCACCGCCTGGAGGCGGTCAGAGGGACGCCGCTGCCCCATTCGATTAAATTCCGAGACGAGCCGCGATACCCAGAACTGAACATCCGCCGCGAGCCGTTCGCGCGCGCGGTAGATGTCCTTGGGCGAGCACTGTAGCTTTGACGCGAGCTCGGATGCTTTCTCGATGCCTTCCTGCTCGTGCCGCGGGATGCCAGGGATGATCGGGTCCTTGGCCACCCGGTCCATCACGCGCGCGGCCAATCGTCTTTTGCGATCTACCCAGGCCCGACTCCACTCCGTCGGCCGAGCAGCAAATCGATACCCTCGAACAGGCTAG
>CAZVPE010000586.1:0-1722 GCA_964628155.1 uncultured Polyangiaceae bacterium
GGTCTCGTCTGCGGGTCCATTCTGAGCGATTCCGCTACGGACGCGGCGAACCCTCAGTCTGCGCCTGCGCCGGGCGACGCGGACGCAGGTGTTCCGGCCGCGACGACCTGCGCGTGTCCGACGCCCGGCAGTTCCGACAACACGACGGACAACCAGGACAAAACGACGAGTGGCGGGGGCATGTGCAGCGCCCCCACGAACACGGACAACAATGTGAGCACGGGCACCTGCGGCGGAAACAACGACGGCGCAGGCGCAGGCGGTGCAGCCCAAGGCGGCGACGGCACCGTGCCGAGCGCTCCGGCAGGCGGCTCTGGGGGCAGCATGGTCGACCCGAGCGGCGACTCGGGTGGAGGCGCAACGCTGCCGCCGGGGGCTCCCATTCACGGCCCAGGGCCCAGCGAGAGCACGTTCCTCGCAATGGGCGGCAACGCTATAGGGTTGAATGTCGCGGTCCCCGCCTCTTCGATTTCCTCGGGTGGGACTGGTATCGCCCTCAGCTGGATGACAGGAATTCAAGCGTGAGGGTGCGCGATGGCTCGGTCCGGGCGCGCTCTCGCGCGTTCCACGTAGTAGCGTATCGGGCACCCGGACTACCATCGGAGGAAGCAATGGACACCGAAGTTCGCGACGTATCGACGCACTGGCTTGCCGCGGCCGGCTGGTCTCTGGTGATAGTGGGTATGCTTTGCGTCCCGCAAGCCCGGTTTGCAGGCATCCTATTAATGCTCGTCGGGCTTCTCGTATGGGCCCCGGCGACGCACCGCGCGCGTTGGCGACGGGCCACGACTGACGCCGACGCCCGCATCAAGGTCAATGGGCAGGTCACGGACCTAACGAATGCGGCCAGCCTCGAAGTCACCTACCGGGAAACGGGAGCGTCCCTTGCGATTCGCTCGCGAGATGGCAGAAGTCGGAAGCTCGATTGGCGTGATCCCGCCGCGCTCGACGAGCTTCTTGCCGCGAGACCCGTCGTCCCGCACGTAGCGCGGTTCGAACTTCGACGCGCCTCTCAGGCACCCTGGATTGCGCTTGCCTTGGCTGCCGGGGCCGGTTGGATCTTCCTTCTGGTAGTGTGGCTGCCGAGCGCAGAGCCGATGCTCCTTCGCCTTCCGTGGCTCATGCTTCTGGGCGCAGCCGCCTTAGCCGCTTCCCTCCTCCCGCTCTATTGGCTGCAAGCGGCCGTGACCATCGACGGACCTCGCCTTTGGCTGCGGCCCGGGTGCAAGCCGCGCACGGTGAGCTTCGATGCCGTGCAGGCGGTCGCCATCACCGACCGCGGCGTGGCCATCAAAGTGCGGGGACAGCCGACCCTCGAGATAGCAACTCCCTCCTTGAACACTGCAAAACGGCTCGTGAGGGCGGTCGGAGGCGTGTCCGCAAGCTACCGGCAGAACGCTCACCATGGTCCGGTGCTAATGGAGCGAGAATAAGAGCGGATGCCGAGAAGGCTCTGCCGACACCCTCGGCGCGGCTGGCTTGATGATCGGAACGATTCAAGGCTGTGCCAGCTCTTCGGCCATTGGACTGCGGACTCGCCCCGGGTACGGTGGCGCTCGGTGGAGCCTGCGCCTTCAATGTCGTCGGCGCCGTCAATCGTGCTCGCCCGTTTCGCCACATCGTGATCAGATGGAACGGGGCATCGTGATCGGAGCGAAGCGACGTGCCGTTTGTCTCTCTATCAGGGTGTTTTTGAAACATCCTCCTCTTTGCGAAGCACCG
>CAZVPE010000587.1:0-1714 GCA_964628155.1 uncultured Polyangiaceae bacterium
CGGAAATGCGGGACCTCGCGAACTCCTGGGTAGCATGAGAACAGCTCGACGTGTCCAAGCCGACCCGCTTTCTCATCCTCGACGCCTGCGTTCTGATCGATCTGTCGCACATCGACCGAGACGTTCTCGCCGAGGTATGTCGCACGGTCGGCTCGGTACACGTCGCGAAGCCCGTCTTCGATGAGGTGAAGCAGATCGACGAGGCCGCCGCTGCTGCTGTCGGCCTGGCTATCGTCGAACCGGTGCTCGAGGACCTGCTGGAAGCGGCGAGGACGCCGCGCGGTTCCCTCTCGTTTCAGGACCGCCTGTGCATCCTCGTGGCTGCCCGGCAGCGGTGGACGTGCGTTTCGAACGACAAACCCCTGCGCGCCGCCTGTGCGGCTCTCAGCGTCCCGGTGCTGTGGGGCCTCGAGATGCTGGGCCTCGCCGCTCCGAAGGTCACGGTTGCGCGCCTCGAAAAGGCGGCGTGGGCCATCCACGCGAAGAACGCGCGCTATGTTCCGAAGAAGCTCGTCGAGGCCTTCCTCGCAAAGCTCCGCCGAATGTGAGCATCTACTCGAATGAGTGACTACTCATTGGCGTGCTCGCTCTCAGCCCCGTCCGCCCGTTTCCTCCAGCGCCCGCGAGGCAGCGGCGCTTTGCGGCCGGACCCGAGCAGGTTGAGAGCTCTCGCACGATCGAACGAATAGCCTCGCGAAGCGTGCCCGCAGGCAGATCGCTGATCCCAGTGGCGCCGTCCTACCTCGCGCTTGTAGGCCCCGTTTCGTCGGCCAAAAGCGGGATCTGGGGTCGTCGGCCACGACCTCTAGCCGGCCGTCGTCGCGCGCTCGAAGCATGCCTTTAATCGAGACCGCCGCGATCATCGCGTCGAGCGGCAAGTGCGTCGGTGGCATCCAGGATGGTGCGCACGACGCGAAAGGCGGCGGCGTTCGCTTCGGCTCGCGTCAGGGTCACCGGGTGGACCTACGGTACTCCGCGGGCTGCTGAATCAGTCTCAAAAGGTGGTGATGGCGGTCGCCCGGAAACCTCGATGGGTTGATCCCCCACCCAGAGGTCTCGCACCGTGGGTCGGTCGCCCCTGACGCCGGAGCTCGTGAGTCTCATGGAGCATGTCGCGCTCGAATCCGCTTTCGAGCCGTCCGGAGAATCGCTGGCAAATGAGTGTTTTCGCCAATAAAGCCCACTGGCCCCGCCTCCGCTGCATCGCGCACCTCGGCGCGTGAGGCGCGCGAGGCGCGCGTGTGAAGAAGATCACCGACCCGTCGTTTTCGCCGGGCGCCCTTCACCGGTCGCTTGACAAGAAACTTCCATCTCTTCGCGCTGCAATCGAGCGTCCTGAAGTGCCGGATCGACGCTAGGAGGTCCTGGACGACCGCTACGACCACTCGACTGGTGCTGACTGGTGACGATCCGAGCTCCGACGACGACTCGGTCTTCCGGCGTCGAGCTCGCGACGAGTTGGCGCTCGTCGGCGCGCCGCTCGAGTTCGACGCGCACCGCTTCTCCGCGCCCTACGCGCTTACCGCGGTGTTGTTCTCACCATCGTCCGAGAAACCGACTTCCAAGACGACCCGTCTTTGGCTCAGCCAACCGAGCCCTCAATCTTCTCGACCGCTCAACCCTAAACGACGTGATGCCCCTCAGCTCTCCTGGCCGGGGATCGGCGGCCCGGACCAGCGCCCCGCACGACAAGCGCGGCTGGCCGCGGCGCCAA
>CAZVPE010000588.1:0-1712 GCA_964628155.1 uncultured Polyangiaceae bacterium
AAGAAGGGCGACTGCGGCTGCAACGGCGACCTGATGTGCATGATGAAGTGCTCGACGCACTAACGGCTGGTCGTCCCTGTCGTTCGTAGGGAGAGCCGACAGCGCGATCCTTGCGGCCGGCGCTCCGTTCGGGCAGAGGTTCCTGCGAGGCTGCCATGGACGACACGCTGTCCCCCGATTTGCTGCGCAAGATGGACGCGTACTGGCGCGCGGCGAACTACCTCTCGGTCGGCCAGATTTACCTTCTTGCGAACCCGCTGCTGCGCGAGCCGTTACGCATCGAGCACGTAAAACCCCGACTCTTGGGCCACTGGGGAACGACGCCAGGGCTCAACTTCATTTACGTGCACATGAATCGCGTCATCAAAGAGATGGACCTCGACGCGATTTACGTCGCCGGGCCCGGGCACGGAGGCCCGGGAATTGTTGCGAATGCCTACCTCGAGGGCACCTATAGCGAGGTGTATCCGAACGTCTCCCAAGACGCCGCGGGCATGCGCCTCCTATTCAAGCAGTTCTCGTTCCCCGGCGGCATTCCGAGCCACGTCGCTCCCGAGACTCCCGGCAGCATCCACGAGGGAGGCGAGCTCGGATACTCCCTTTCTCATGCGTACGGCGCCGTATTCGACAATCCGAACCTCCTCGTCTGCTGCGTGGTGGGCGACGGCGAAGCGGAGACGGGGCCGCTCGCGACGAGCTGGCACTCGAACAAATTCTTGGACCCCGTGTGCGACGGCGCGGTCCTCCCGATCTTGCACCTCAACGGCTACAAGATCGCCGGCCCGACGGTTCTCGCCCGCATCCCGAAACACGAGCTCGAGCAACTCTTTCTCGGCTACGGCTACGCGCCGCACTTCGTCGAGGGAGACGAGCCCGCGGAGATGCACCAGAAGATGGCCGCAACGCTCGCAGGGGTGATCGGCGAGATTCGCGCAATCCAGGAGGCCGCGCGTACGCGGGGCTTCAAGGCGCGACCGCGCTGGCCGATGATCGTCATGCGCACCCCCAAGGGATGGACGGGACCAAAGGTCGTCGACGGCGTGCCCGTCGAGGGGACCTTCCGAGCGCATCAGGTTCCTCTCGCGGGGCTGGCTCAACACCCGCGCCACCTCGAGATGCTCGAGGCTTGGATGAAGAGCTACAAGCCCGACGAGCTTTTCGACGAACGGGGACGGCTTCACGCCCACCTCGCAGAGCTCGCGCCGAGCGGCGACCGGCGCATGAGCGCCAACCCCAACGCCAACGGTGGGCTCCTCCGCAAGGATCTGCGGATGCCCGATTTCCGAAGCTACGCGATCGACGTCCCTGCACCGGGAGCGGTCGACGGTGAAGCGACGAGTGTGCAAGGAAAGCTCATTCGCGACGTGCTCGAACTGAATCGCGAACGCCGAAACTTCCGCATCTTCAGCCCGGACGAGACCACGTCGAACCGCTGGGGCGCAGTATTCGAAGTGACCAATCGCGAGTCGGTGGCCGAAATCATGAAGAACGACGATCACGTCGCGATCGACGGACGCGTGATGGAAATGTTGAGCGAGCATCAGTGCCAGGGCTGGCTCGAGGGGTACTTGCTCACCGGCCGGCACGGCTTTTTCTCTTGCTACGAAGCGTTCATCCACATCGTGGATTCGATGTTCAACCAGCACGCCAAATGGTTGAAGGTCACGCGGGACCTTCCTTGGCGGCGCCCGATCTCGTCGCTCAACTACCTT
>CAZVPE010000589.1:0-1710 GCA_964628155.1 uncultured Polyangiaceae bacterium
TCCCGAGCGCCTCGGACCGAACGAAGACCTCGGGGGCCACGATGCGACACGTCTCGCAATCGATGCAGGCGTCGTCGACGAAAAACTCGCCAGGCGCGTTCCCCGAGAGCCGGTTTTGGACGCGCGCCATCTGAAGTCTCAGTCTTGCCCAGCCCAGAGGACGCGCAAGGGGGTGCATCCTCAGAACGACGAGGAGCAGGGCCACCCCTTCATCGGGCGCGCGCTCGACGCTCGGAACGCCTCGGCTCCGTCAAGGGGGACCTCACACGACAGCCCGCGGGCCTGAGTCGAAAGCGAAATCACGGGCACCTGGCTCAGCGACGGGAGAATGTCCGCCGACCAGAAAACACAATGCTCTCCAAGCTGAGCGGGGTGTCGTCTCTGGCCACGTTGAGCGGCAGCCTGACGATCACGGGCACCCGGTCACCGCTTCCGGCGCTCCAGAGCGTGTACGGTCTCGTACCGACATGCCCAAGCAAGTGCCACCCCCCGCCGCACCGAAAGGAACCATCTGGGTCGGCGGCGTCATCGACAAGACCGACGTCTGCCTTGGCGTGTACGGCGACGATCTCGACCCGGACCAAGTGACCATCGTGCTTGGCTGTGAGCCGACGTCGTCTCACCGAAAGGGCGACAAGATGAAGCGCGGGATCAACGTATGGCGTCGAGGCGCTTGGCTCTTTAGCAAGGTGGGCACGGCCGACCCCGAGCAATTGACCTGCAAGTTGCTGGACCGCCTGCCGAAGGACCAACGCACGTGGGTGCGGCTCGCCAAGAAGTACGACGTGCAGCTCCGTTTTGGCCTCTTTCTGGAACGGTGGAACCGTGGTCTCGAGTTCACCCCGCAGCTCGTCGCCCGCATGGCGAAGCTGCACGCCCGCATCATCTTCGATGTCTACGGCCCGGAGGACGCCCCGGTCGATGTGGTCGAGCGACGCGACCATCGCCCAGTCGCGGTGCCGAAGTCCGGTGCCGCTCCAAGGCGGCGGACGTCTCGTCGTACCCGTTCGAAGGTCTGATCAGGGTAACCCGTTCGCGAACGATGTCAGATGGACGGAGCCGAGACTGGCTCGTGGTCCGCGAGACGTTCCTTGCCGGTAGGCGATCGGCGTCAGATCGGCAGAGCGCGCACGGTTGTTCGGGACGGGGAGCGCGTCGGGGTCACCTATGTAGAGCTGGGGATGAGCGGCGAGCATGCGGTGAGGCAAGAGGTCGCGAAGCTATTCTGCGGCCATCCGTGCACGATGCAATGAACGACCTCGTGCAGGTAGGCGCGCGGATTGACCTCGTGCGCGATGCATAGACATCGCTCCCTGCGATGCGCTCCGGGAACGCTCGGACCCCTGCGCGCAGGTCGAGCTTGCTCTCGATCCCGATGGCGCGTGGGGCAAGCGACGAGCGCCAGCTTCGCACGCAGCGCACCGTGGTCCGACCTCGGCTGCACACACACGACCGACATGCCGAGCGCCTCGGACCGAACGAAGACCTCAGGAACCACGATGCGACACGTCTTGCAATCGATGCAGGCGTCGTCGACGAAAAACTCGCCAGGCGCGTTCCCCGAGAGCCGGTTTTGGACGCGCACCATCGGAAGTCTGAGTTTTGCCCAGCCCAGAGGACGCGCAAGGGGGTGCATCCTCCGAAGTGCGTTTATTCCCTCACGAGCAGCCCACGACTCGCCTGAATGTCAGGTTGATGCGCTCGCCGCTG
>CAZVPE010000590.1:0-1702 GCA_964628155.1 uncultured Polyangiaceae bacterium
GGGATGTAACGTCGGGCGAGGCGCACGCCAATGTCGCCCTGGAGCGCCACGCCGCTGCGGACGAAGTTGCCGGTGGTCTCGACCCCGGACGTGCTGAACGGATCGATGTAAAGACCGCCGCTATACGCGATGAGGCCGCCGCTGCCGCCCAGCCACAACGCCGTCGTGGGCGCGTGCTTTTCTTCCGGCGCGTACGCCCGTCGACGGAGAGGCCCGTTGGGATAGGGTGGCGGCGGCGGGGATCTCGGGCCCGCGCTCGGTGGTGGAGGCGGCGGAGCCGGCGGCGGCGGCGCCGCGGGTGGGGCCGGCGGTGTGGCTGCCACGGGCTCCTCGGGCGGCGGGAGCGGTGGAAGTTCCTCTTGCGCGCGCGCGAACTCGACGAAAAGAAGACTGGCGACGAAAACAGCGGCCCGAATGTTCGCCCGCATGGCCGACCTCATGGCAAGAGTGCGCGGAGACGGGCGCGCACTCCATGAATCATAAGCGACGGACAACCTCGGCGCCCGCCACCGAAGCAACGCGTTTCCATGCGTCCGGAGGAAGAGGACATGGCGAAGCCGTACAAAGAGCTCGGCCGTTACGGGGGGGTAGGCATCGAGCTCGTGCTCGCAATCCTGATTCTCGGGGGCGCGGGCCACTGGCTCGACGAGCGCTACTGGCATGGCCGAGGTTGGGGGATGGCCGTCGGCTTCGTCCTCGGCGTGGCGGTCGGGGTGCGTAATCTGATGCGCACGGCCGCGACGATGCAGCGGGACATCGAACGGGCCGAAGCGGAAGATCCGGCGGCGAGCCGCTGGACCGTCGACGAGAGCTGGCTACACAAGGCGGATCCGCCCTCGACGACCGACGATCCCGAATCGGACGAGCCGGAGCACTCGAAGAAGAACGGGCACGTGTCATGAACTCGGCGAAGCACAGCCGGCGCGGGCCGCTCGACGCGCGGCTGCGCGCGACGCTCGTCACCGTGGTGCTCTGCGGTGCGGCGCTGAGCGTCGGAGGTCTCTTGTCGCGGGGTCCTTCCGCGGCGGTCTCGGTGGGTGCCGGCGCTGCCGTCGCGGCGGCAAACCTCTGGGCGCTCGCCCGAATCGTGACGGCGCTGCTCCCGAACGACTCGAGGTCGGCCCAGAAGGTGCCGAGCTCCGCGGCGGCCTGGTCAGTCCTCGCGGCGCTCAAGATGTTCGCCCTCTTCGCCGTGGTCTGGCTGTTCTTGCGCTACGCCGTCGTGACTCCGCTTGCGATGCTCGTCGGGTTTGCCGCGCTGCCCATTGGGATTGCCATCGGCTCGCTGGTGAGCGATAGAAGCGCGGAAGGGGAGCCGTAAAATCGCATCATGCCCGAGCACACCTCCTTTTTCAGCTACCTCATCGCGATGTTCCCGGCCCTCGGCCACAACCTGAGCGCCTTCGGCAGCTCGCTCTTCGGCCAACCGGTGAGCGCGCACGGGCTCGAGCCGCTCGTCGCCAGCTTGTTCGTCATGCTGGTGGTGGTCGGTCTGGCGCTCGGCGTCCGAGGACAACTCGTCGACCACGAAAAATCGGTCGTACCGGACGCGAACCTCACGCTGCGGACGTTTCTCGAGGTGTTCGTCGGCTTTTGGTACGGCACGATGAGGGACATGATGGGGCCGAGGCGTGCGAAGCGATACTTCCCGCTCGTCGGCTCGCTCGCGTGCTTCATCTTCTTCGCGAACGCGCTCGGCCTG
>CAZVPE010000591.1:0-1699 GCA_964628155.1 uncultured Polyangiaceae bacterium
CGTGACGCCCCCGTTTTGGACCGTGACGTATGAGGGCCCCGCATAGAGCGGAACCTTGTTTACGAACACGTGCCGAGGACGGCACCGCAACGACCCAAGTAGGTCCGCGAGACTCGGGGTCTCGATGTATTGCAGGGCACCAGAAGTGAGGAAGATTTCGCAGCCTTCGGCATCAGATGGCCGATTGGTGAAGCGAATGGCCGTCGCCGCCTGCTCTAGCGCGATTTCTTGACCGCGTGCGACGAGCGAATCCACTTCGCAGACGATCCAAGCCATCCCAGCCGGGTAGTCGATGTACTTCCGATACCCGTAGTAGTGCACGCCGACATTTCCTCCGAGATCGAACACAGAAGTATCCTGTTGGAGAATCAGTCGAAGCCAGAACAGAATTGGGTAGTCGTAGAAAAAGACTCGATGCATGCGATCCACATGATGTTCCGAATAACCAGGTGCATCGGGCCCCCACGGCCGACCGTCCACGACCCGCGGGCGTCGCGAAAAGTCTCGAATACGCCACGAAATAGCCCATAGCCGGCAGGCGAGAAAAAGAGCGATTCGTAGCCGCGGGAGCGCAGTCGCGTGACCATCGGGAGCAGCTTGACATATTGGCTGAGCTCCATCTTCACTCGATCACCGCTATAGCCACACTACCCCCATGTCGGGAGTTCGCCAGTGGGATCGACGTGCCAATGAAAGTCATGCCCATCGTTGCTCAACCGACGGGCTCGCCACGACACGTGCCGGGCTCGCTTCCGAAGCCTCGTCGCCGAGCGTCGAACTCGCCTGGCGGCTTAAAGTAGCAAGGTAGAAAAGGGCAACGACTCATGAAATCCAATGCGCGCTACCGTGCTCAGGCGATTGGTCGCTGGCCGGCTCGGCTCAGCCTTACTACATGAGTAATAATCCGGCCTTCGCCGGTGACTACCACGCTGCTCCCCGCGCTATCTGGGGCGGCTCCTTGCTCCCCGGCGGTCGGCCGGAAGAAAGCAGCGAAAGCGGACAAAGGCTCCATAAGTCATTTATCGGCCTCTCATCGGGCCGGCTAAAGATTGAGATCGGCCGTCAATCGCCCTCATGGCTCGCGAGCAGCTGCGACCCGCGAGGCAAGTAGGGCGAGCTTGACCGCCGGCATCTGCACGAGGCGTCGACCCGGCGCGGCCTTTCCCCGTTTCTTGCGGCGCGGAATTGACATCCCGTTCCCTACGCAAACCATCGCGATCCGCGCCGCGAGCGAAGAGCCAGACCAAAGGCTGGCGCACCGGGCGCGCGGCGCCGCCGCCGTCAGCGCCCTCGGGCTCTTGCGAGCTCTCCCCGACGACGCGCGTCACCTTCTGGCGGAACGGGCGGACGCTACGACTCTTCGGAGCAGGCGAAGCGATCGTGAGCAAGGGAGATCCGAGCGTGGAGCTCTTCATCATCGAACGCGGCATCGTAACCGTAGAAGTCCCGCGCGAGGGCGGCGCGAGCCACGAACCGGCGAGAAATTCGTGGTTTCCAGCGCGATCGAATCGCGCCCTTTCCGATTAAGGAGGTGGAGGGAGCGACGCTCGGCCTCCGACGCTTCCTTCCTTACGGCGAGGCCTCGCCGCTTCGAGAACAGAGACGCCCGCTCGATGAGCAGAGACGCTCTGCCAACGAGAAGTGACGCTTCGCCAATTGGAAACGTGATCTTTTCGATTGGAAAAGACGCTTCGCCAAT
>CAZVPE010000592.1:0-1688 GCA_964628155.1 uncultured Polyangiaceae bacterium
CGTTCATCTGAGAGAGAGAGCCACGCGGAGCGGTCCTGAGCTCGCGCAGCAACGGCGTGAGGTCCGCCAATGCGATCGACATGTCAAACCGCAACCGTCGCAGATCCGTCGTTGAAGGCGCCGCCGGACCTGTAACGGCGACGTCGAGAGCCGTGGCTCGCACGACGGTGCGCTGGAGCAGACGCGAGACGTGGGCGATGGCTTCCGAGAAGCTTGCTCCATGAAATTTTCTGGTCGTCATGGCATTACCTCTTCCCCATCAGGCATTTCGATCGTCACTCGCTGACGATGCGCACTCTCTACTTCGCTCATCGAGTCGAGCCGTCGCGTGACGGTGGCGGGCAGGATCTGGAGTCGGTTGACTATCACGACAACGCGTCCGAAGGCCTGGGCAACCTGCCGCGAAGCCTTTCCGGAGGGGATGGGCTGTTCGAGCGGCTCGGCGGGGCTCGTGATGTTCGCGGGCGTGACGACGATCCCTCCGCGCATATGCAACGTGAACGAGTGACCCGAGGCGCAGCGCTCGTGGCATACGACCCTCAGCCCGAATGCGTCAGCGTCGAGTCCCCAGCGGCCCAACTGGGCGCAGTACTCCGTCTGGAGCCTAGCGGCCAGCTCGGACCTCTCGCCCCAAAAGTGCAAGTGCTCGCCCAGCGGACGAGCGGATGTGGGTCTCAGGGTTCTCACCGAAAGGGATCTCCGGCTAGCTCTTGGATGTTCAATGGACCATCGACCTGCGATGGCTCGCGCTACAAGCGCATTAGCGGGGCCGTCGCCACCATGCTAGCGAGCGCGGACACCATGAGCCTCGCGGCCGGCACGTGCGAGGTGCCGCGTGGAAGGCCCATAACCAGCTTCGGGCGAAAGCGGACGTCGTTTCCTGTGTGTGCAGAGTTTACCAACTCCCTTCGGCCGTACCTTTCGCACAGATGCTTACCATATGGCGACGTCCGGAGCGGGTGCCGTTCGACCACTTATAACCGCAGGCTCCGCATTCGTGATGGAGGACGATCCGACGCACCTCGCCAGTATCGTATAGTATTGCGGTATGAATACGCGTCGGCCGCTTGCATTCGGGGCAAAGGACGAGATCCTGTTTTCGTGCCACGCTCGCCACGCGATCAGCCATATTCAGCAAGCCGGGCCAAGCCAACCGGAAACCGACGACGCTGGCGTTTTACGCTACGAATAGCGGCTCGCTGGGGACGGTTGGAACCCTAGACCGCGGCGGAGCGAACGCCGGCGTAAGCGGACGGTCAGGCGCCTTTCAATCTACTCAGCTGTCGATAAGACTGCTGCACAAGCCGGCGGCGGGGTCGAATTCGTGTTCGAAGACCGAACGCCAGCTCTTCACCGGCTTCACCCGGTCTCAGACGAATCGCAAAGCTCGGGGCCTAAGGTAGGTGGGCTTGTCAAACGACGCATCCCCAACAATCTCGCGGTGCAGCGGTTTTTGGTGTTCGCCGCAGGCGTAGACGGGTCCGCCGCGATCGTCCGCGATCGACCTCGCGACGGGGCGACGAGGTTGAAGGTCGTCGCTACCCTTGCCGACGTTCCTCGCCGTGGCCGAGGCTCCGGTTGCCGTCTGGCTCGACATGTGATCTTCCCCCGCCATCGTGGACAGGGCGACTATTGCACCGCCGTCCATCCGGAATTAACGCTTGTGCCCGTCTGTTACACAGGGCATG
>CAZVPE010000593.1:0-1678 GCA_964628155.1 uncultured Polyangiaceae bacterium
GGGTGTACTTCCAGCGCTCGCGGCTACGCGCGCTCTTAATCTCCCTCGTGGTCACCTTGCGCTCGAAGAGCGATGCGGCGAACTCGGCGAAGCGCGTCTTCGCAAGCGTGGTCGAGAGGGCGCCCGCTTTTACTCGGGCGCGCTCGTCGGCCAGCCATTGGTACGCGATCGCTTCGTTCGCTTCGGGCAGGACCTTGCGGATCTCCTTCTTGCAGCCCGTCGTCGGCTCGGTGACGCGGGCTCTCACGAGATGACCTCCTTCCTTTCTCTTCCAGACACCGGGTAGCTTCGTCGGCGCCACCCAGCAGTTCCAGCGCTTGATCCAGTTGGTCGTCTTGTCCATCGTCGTCTCCCTTTGGAGGCGCACCCGGACGATCCGCAGCTAGCGTAGCGGGCGGGTCGCCGCGGGCAAATCGATCGAGCTCGGCGCGCGTGAAGAGCAGCGTTCCCCCTCCGCCGCGCCGCCCCACCGCGCGCAGCCTTCCTTCCATCACGGCCTTGCGGATCGCGGAGCTCGAACGGAAGCCCAGATAGCGAGCCGCGGCGGCGGTGGGGATATAGCTGTCGAGCCCGTCCTCGCCGGTCGCCTGTGCGTGCGAGGTGTTGGCCGGTCGTTCGGCCTCACTGACGCTATTGGCGCGGGGCGGGCTCATGGCCCCATCCCGTTGGCGCGCTTCGATTCCGACTTGCCTCGGGGCCGGGGCGCTACCGCCGGATGCGAACGAAGAAGCGAGCGCAGGATCTTGTGACCGGGCAGCCGGCCTCCAAGCGCGGCGCTGATACGTACGTAGAAGATGTCGGGCAGCGCGGACGGATCCCGTCCCGTGCGAACGAGGTACGCGAAGAGACTTCGCGTAAGGCGGATCCGACCCGCCGTCCCGAGCTGCATGAGGAGCTGTACGCGCGGGCGAACGCCTGGCACGGCGACCGCGAACGGATCGTCGACGTCGAGTGTGCGGAAGACGAAGAGCCGCCAGCGTCGCCGGCTCCGTATAAGATACGCGACGACGTCGCCGGACTCGAAGCGCGCGACCGGACCGAGGGTCCCCTCCCTGATGTCGCAAGGGGTGCCGAAGAGAAGGTCGGCTCGGGGCCGCTCGTCTCCTGCCAACGTGCGGAGCTGCACGGCCGTCTTCATCGCTCCCTCCCACCGGACGGGCCGCGAGGCCCGCGAACCATCGCGTCGAGGCCGGTCGACGCCGGGGACCAGTCGTAGCGCCGCCGACCGAGCTCTGACTTGCTCGGGCTGGCGATTGTGGCAGCGCGATCGGCGGGCGGGCGCTCCGAAATCGCTCGATCAGGGTCCTTTGGAGGCGAACCGGCCTGCGGAGTCCGCGGCGCGGGCGAACGGACTTCGCGCGCGGCGCGCTGCCGCATTTCGATCGCGGCTTGCGCCTCACGCCACTGCCGGAGCCTGCGCTCCACTTCGGTTTCTCGCGGTCCGCCCTCGACGGGCGGCGTCCAGTCGTAGCGACGGCGACTGAGCTCTGGGTTTGGTCCGACCGATCCAGCCGAAGGCAACGGCTCGTCTCCCCGTTCGAGGGCCCGTTCGCGGCCGCCACGGTACGGCGGTGGACGGAGCGCACCCTCGAAGTCGAGGGGCAGACCGGTCGCTCGAAAGCCGCGCAAGCGATCGCGTACCTGGTCGAGCGCCACCTCCCCTCGGCGTGCCAAGGGG
>CAZVPE010000594.1:0-1677 GCA_964628155.1 uncultured Polyangiaceae bacterium
GGACGTGGACCGGACATTAGAGCGGGCGGAAAAGCCGCGAGATTTCGGCGAGCTAAGCTCGTGTACGATTCGCCGTTACACGCCGGAGACGCTGTCTCGCAGCGCGGTCGCGGCGTCCGTGTGCCCCGCACCGGCATAGAGCTTGGAGAGGAGAGCGATGCACGCGCTGACGGCTTTCGCGTCGTTCGCCTCGCGGGCTCGGGCCAGGGCGTCGAGCCCCTCGAATAGGGCCTCTTCGGGCCGACCGGCGATCGACAACGTCAGCGCCAGCGCGAGGGACGCCCGGCAGCGCACCGACGGTGGCCCACCTTCTGCGAGCGCTCGGCTGCGGCGGAGTGCCGCGAGCGAATCGAGAGCGGCGCCGCTTTTGGCACCGCGCGCGAGCAAACGCATTTGAGCGGCGAGAGCAGTAGGGGGGAGTGTGACCGGCCGAGCAGCGGTAATCGTGGTCACCGAATCGAGCGGATCGGACGCCGCGAGCTCGTCGGGAGGCGCCTTCGCGGCCTCGGCCGATTTCCACGGCTGCTCGAGGTCGAGCCTCCAGCCGCGCGTGCTTTGCGACCCATCGGGCGACGCACGCAGGCCCTGGAGCGAAAGCTGTCCGTCGCGGAGCGCCCCGACGGTTCCGTCGACGAGCACCTCCCCGGCTCTGGCCACCTGCGCCAGCGATGTGGCCAAGATGAGGGCTGGCCCCCACGCGAGAATCCCCTCCCCGTCCGGAGAGAGAGACTCGAGCTCTCCTTCCGCCAAGCCGCATGCCCATGCGCGCTCGGGTGAGAGCGCCTCCTCACCGATGCTGGCGGCGAACCGAACCGCGGCTTCGACCGAGTCGGACTCCCAGCCGAGCGCGAGCAGCGCCGCGCTCCATGCGACCAACGTTCCCCCGACCTCTTCTCCGCGAACGCACAGGGACCGCGCTCGCCCGAGATAGTCCCCTTCGGGCCCGGGGATCATCCCCGGCGACGACATGCGGAACGCGACGACGATGCTGCGGGACACGGTGGACGCTCCCCGCGGATGCCTAGACGCGAATCCGCTTTTTCAGCGCCGCGAGCTCGTCGTCGACATCGCTGGCCCCCGAGCCTCCGCCGGACTGTTTTTCGAGGTCTCGAAATTTGGCCTCGAGGTCTTCGCCCTTTTCCCTCTTTCCGAGGACGTCCTCGACTTCGGCCATCGCTGCGCCTTCCGCCTCGCGTCCCTCGATTTTCTCTTCCATTCGCCGGAAGTTGTCGAACGCGCTCGTACCCCCTCGTGCGCCGAGCTGCTCCGAACCCGAAGCTGTGGCACGCGCCTGCTGAGCACGAGCGACGATCGTCGGCTTTCGAAGTTTCAGCTCGGCCAGCTTTTGTTTCATCCGCTCGAGATCGTCTTTCATGCGAAGAGCGGCCTCGTGCTGTTGGCTGCGGACTTTGTCCGCCGTTTCGAACTCGGAAGCGCGAAGCTTCTTTTGTTTGAGGGCCTCGCGCGCGAGTGCCTCGTCGCCGCCCTTGAGCGCGAGCTCGGCGCGCTTGTCCCATCGCTGCACATCCACCTGAAGGTCGTCGCACTTCTTGCGAAGCTGTTTTTCCGCCGCGACGGCCTGCACGACCTCCTGGTGACCCGCTTTGATCTGCTCGTCCATTTCGTCGAGGTTGAGCTCCACGAGCTTGCGCTCGTCTTCCGCCTTGTCGAGCAGGG
>CAZVPE010000595.1:0-1676 GCA_964628155.1 uncultured Polyangiaceae bacterium
AGGACATCGCGGGCGCGACCATCAGCGGAGGAGGCAAGACCACGTGGTCCGTACGTCGCTTGGGCCCCTCCGATGCAAAGGCAGACACTCTCTACACGTCCGAGCAAGAGCTCCAACACCTGGTGAAAGCGGGAGAAACCCTCTTCTTTCAGCGAAACGAGACTCCCCAAAAGCCGCTCGCTGCCGGGGCCAAAAGGCCGCCCTTCGAAGAAGCGACCTGGTCGCTCTACTCGCTTTCAGCCGGCGGTGGAACCCCCTCGCTCCGGGCCGCGTCCGTCGACAAGGTCGCCCTCGCGACCGACGGAGTCACGGTCTATTACGCGGCGCATCCGGTCGGTGACGCCCCGGGCCATCTCCAAAAGACGTCCCTTTACGGTCTGCCGGGCGCCCCCACAGGGTCCGCACAGATCGTCGACGATTGGACCTTCGAGCCGGGGTTCGGCGCTCCCTACGGAGACGACGGCTTCGTCCTTCTCGTTTACGCGTTCAAAGACGTATCTCCCACGGGCATCCCGAGCAACCTGACCAGTCTTCTCTACTTGGGAAAGCGCAGCGCGCACGGCCAAGGGCGGAGGGTATGCGTCGCCCAGGGCTCGAACGCGCATGCATTTGCCGTCTCCGGGAGCGCTCTTCTCTTCGCGTCGCAATTGGACGACGGAAGCGGGGCTCAAGGGATCATCAAGTACGCTCTTCCCTGAAGCTCGAGGCGCAGGGCCGATCCGTGGTACGTTGGGCTTCGTGGGCGGGAGCGCCGGTGTGGGCCAAGACGACCGGGTCACGCGCATCGAGCGTCAGCTGTCCGCGGCGCAGCAAATCGCGCATATCGGAAGCTGGGAGTGGGACGTCGCGACCAACACGGTCAGCTGGTCCGACGAGCTCTATCGGATCTACGGCCTCGAGCCCCAGTCGTGTGGGATCACGTTCGAGTCGTTCCTGGGTCGGGTCCATCCCGACGATCGCGACCGAGTCCGGCGAGAAGTCACGGCGGCGCTGGAGAGAGGCGGACGCTTCGCGTACCCCGAGCGGATCATCCGTCCCGACGGGACGATCTGCACGCTCGAAAGCGTCGGCGAAGTCGCGCGCGACGGCCGCGGAGCCGTGCTCGGCTCATCGGCACGTGCCGCGACGTGACCGAGGAGCGGCGGCGCGACGAGGCCATCCGCTTGTACGCAGACCTCGTTCGCAACGTGCCGATTGGGCTGAGCGTCTGGGCCGCGGGGGATCGTGAAGGAGAGTCGCCCCTGCGACTGGCGGCCTTCAATTCGGCGGCCGAAGCTCGCGGAATCCAGCAAGCCGAACATCGGGCGCTCGAAATGATCGCGTCGGGCGAAGCGCTGGCCGCGCCCCTGTCTCAGCTCGTCCTCGCGGTCGAAGTCCTGACCCCGCCGGCGATCGGCTCGATTCTGCTCCTCGACGAAGACCAAACGCGCGTCCGCCACGGGGCCGCCCCGCACCTGCCGGACGCGTTCAACCGCGCCATCGACGGCGCCCCGATCGGCCCGAGCGCGGGCTCGTGCGGGACGGCGGCGTTTCGGCGCGCGCCAGTATTCGTGGCCGACATCCAGACCGATCCGCTGTGGGATTCGTACCGCGATCTCGCGCGCGACCATTCGCTGCGCGCGTGCTGGTCGACGCCCATCCTCGCGACGGACGGGCGGGTGCTCGGCACGTTCGCG
>CAZVPE010000596.1:0-1668 GCA_964628155.1 uncultured Polyangiaceae bacterium
CATGCGCACGCGTGATACTTCCGAGGCGGGGCTCATCGAGCTGGCAGGCGACGCTCCGATGTGGATCTGGGCCTTTACGTGTCCCACGCCCGGCTGCGATTGCCGCACGGCCGTCGTTCTCTCGACGGGCGGCGATCGCCGAGAGTTGATCGCCCGAGGCGCTCCTGTTCGCGAGGCGTGGCTGCGCGGAGAGAGCCACTCGAGGGCGGCCGCCGCGCTCGACGGAGTCGTCGCGTTCGCGGTCGACATCGACGAAGGCGTCGTCTTCCCGGCATATGACGAGAACCCCTTCGCCGTATTGGACTTCGACGCGCATCCCGAAGCTCGCGAGGTCGTCGACCGCATCGACGGTGAGATCCTCGAGACCATCGGGCGGCTCTGGTACGCCGGCAAAGGCTGGTCGGACCCGGAGGAGAAACGCCGCGAGGCGGAGCGGATCGAGCTCCCGGACTGGAAGCGTGGCGACTTGGTCGCGTGGGACGAGGCGCTGGTGGGCGTGCGTCAAGACATGTTCCGTCTGGGCGATCGCGTGTTCGAGGCCGTCGACCTCTACTGCGTAGCACCGGGCTGCTCATGCGGAGAGGCGGTGCTCGAATTCGCGCCTATCGCCCCGCGCGGTATGCCGCCCCCCGGGGCGGTTCGCATCGACAAGTCGGGGCAATGCACCCTGGAGCCGACGCAGGAGAGACACGGAGAGCGCCTCCAAGAGCTCTGGGCGGCCTTCCAGAAGCGACACCCCCGCTATCGGGAGCGATTCGCACGCCGTGCGGCCGTCATGCAAGGGCTTGCCGGACGGATCGTCGGCGCTCCGAGCACTGGAATCGAGCGGCGATCGGCGAAGGTGGGGCGTAACGATCCCTGTCCCTGCGGGTCCGGAAGGAAATACAAGAAGTGCTGCGGAGCGTCGTGAGCGGATGGCGAAGAAGACGAAGCTGAACCCGAATCTCCAGGCGTGGATAGACGCGCGCAAGCGGCATCGTCTCTCGCACGCGCACGTGCAGATGGCGCGCGAGCTTGGGATGAACCCGGCGAAGCTCGGTGGCATCGACAACCACCGGCAGGAGCCCTGGAAGCTCCCCCTGCAGGAGTTCATTGAGCACCTTTACGAGAAACGCTTCGGCAAGACCAGACATCGTGACGACGATCGAAGAGCGCGCGCGGGCGGCCGCCTCGAAGGACGAGGAGCGCAGGAAAGGGAAAGAGGCTCGCCGCACGGTCGCTGCGGCTGACCCCGCGTCGATCGCGGTGACGGACGGAGCGGACGAGCCATGATTCAACGCGCGTACATATTCGCCGCGGCGGTACGCGGAAGGCGCTTGCGCGGCATGGACCGTGTCATCGGGCGAAGAGATCGACCATGACGATGGCCCCGCTCGACGAGCTTTTTCCGGACCTCGCCCGCAGCGAGTCGCGCTCAATCACCGTGATGGATTACGACTGTCTTCCTCCCGGCCCGTATCTGCTGCGCGCGCAAAAAGATCGAGCATTTCGGGTGTCGTGCCAATCAGGCCACCGAAGCGCTTGGTCCCGGAAAAGGTGACGCAGGGCTGCAACTCTGGAACAAACCGAAAGCGCTTCGCGGCAAACCGGACCGTGCACGGCCGCACCAGCCTCGAACGCGACCACGATCCAGCACGTCCTCGACGACTACGCCGCAAGCCGGCAGCG
>CAZVPE010000597.1:0-1665 GCA_964628155.1 uncultured Polyangiaceae bacterium
CGGAGGGCCAACTCGTCGAGCAGCGTGTCCGTGATGGTCGGCACTTCCTTGTCCTTGACGACCTTGAAAAGGCGCGTTGCCAAGCTGCGCGCGAACGCAACCTCGCTTGTCTCCACTTCGCGCTGCATCCGTCGGTCGAGAATGATGGACGTGGCGGCCGTGCTTACGGCGCCGAACATCACGATGAATCCCATGAACGACGATATGATCTTCGGCCCGAGCCTCATGGCGATATCTCCTCGGGAGTCGCGAGCCGGAACGTGCCGTCGACGTGGAGTCGCGAATAGTAAACGCCATGGAGGCCGACGTGATCGGCGGGGCCGAACGTGATGGGTGTCCCGATGCCGACATCGAGGTCCTGGACGGATTCCGCGGCGTGCACGAGCGAATCGCGGTCAAGATTCTGGCCGGCCCTCTCGAGGATCGCAGTGAGGACCTTCGCGTTGATGAATCCCTCGAGCGCAACGTAGTTCGGCGCATCCTCGGAGAAGTACTTGTGGACGAGCGCGCGATACTCCTGAACGCCCGGAAACTCCTCGGCGTAGGGACTCGGCACGACCTGCGTCACGATGAGACGGGCATAGTTGGCCTTGTCAATCCGCTGTTTATCCACGAGCTCGCGCGCGTAGGCCTCGGTGCCCACGAACGAAACGGTGTCGAACCAGGGCGTGAATCCGGCGTCATGGCTCGTTTTCACAGCCTTCGCGAGCGGAGCGTACGTCCCCACGAGCACGACCGCTTCCGCGCCGGCGCTCTTCATTGCGTCACAGGCGCGGGCGACCTCGAGGGTGCCGCGCGCGAAGCTCTCGGCGGCTGTCGGTTGGAGCCTGCGGCGCGCGAGCGCAAGCTGAACGCCGGAAAGCACGGCCTGCCCGAATGCGTCCTGCTGGTAGATGATTCCGATCCGCTGCAGCTTGAGTCGGTCCACGAAGAGCGCGATTGCCCCTTCGGCCTCCGCGTAGTACGAGTCACGCACGTGGAAAACCCACGGCGAGAGGGGCGTTCGGAGCGCCTCGGCCCCCGTCAGCAGGCCAAGCAAGGGGACACGCGCTCGGTTAACCAGCGGCAGGACCTTGACTGAGGTCGGTGTTCCGACAAAGTCGAAGAGGGCGAGAACGTCCTCTTCGACCAGGAGCTTCTGCGTCATCGTGACCGCCCGGGCGGGCTCGTATCCGTCGTCTAGACTCACAATCGTGATTTTGCGGCCGCGGATACCACCCTTCGCGTTGACCTCGTTGAGCCACGCCTCCGAGCCGTGAAGGAGTTGCGTACCCAGAAAGTTAGCCTGTCCGGTGAGCGCGCTCGAGGAGCCGATCCGGATCTCGAAGGGTGAGACGCCCGGTGCGCGATTCTGGGGAACCGTCGTCGACGGCTCGCAGCCGATCAACGTGGCAGTCATCGCGGCCCACGCGCCAGCCACCAAGAAGCATTGCATCTGCCCGGCCTCCCCCAGACCCCGCACCAGAACGTATACCGCCCACGGGCCGGTCGACGCCTTAGTGGAACTGGAACTGAGTGTATCGCCGCAAGGCAATCCGCCGCAAACGGAACCGGCCACGGTCTCGAGATTTCAGAGGGAGCCTACAATGGACCACAAGTCGAGGCGCCGTCACGTTCGGGACCCGGATGAGGCCAGGAAGGTCGTGGAGGCCTTGTTGGACGGTC
>CAZVPE010000598.1:0-1656 GCA_964628155.1 uncultured Polyangiaceae bacterium
GGGTGCCCGGGCCGGTCGAAGCCCCGAGCGGCCACCCAAGTCACCGCGCAACCGGCTAATCGAGCGGGCGAATGAGTCTGTCCTCGATCGAGGGCGCGGTGGGACCCCGGCGACCTACCCCGAACCTTCGGCAAGAACTCGGGCAGTCGCGCAAACGAGCGTGTGAATCGTGAGGGACGACGGCCTCACCCTCGCGAATCCGCCTCGGACGGCGAGGTCGAGTTGTTGCGTTAAGAATGAGCCGGCCCTGTCGATTTCTTGGGCGGGTTTTCCCTCCGGTCAGGCCAACCCAGCGAAATCCCGTCCGTTCCGTTGGTTCGACTCCCATGAGCCGTCTCAAAAGCCTCTCGACGAGCGAAACCAGGCAACAACCACCCGCCTCGCGCCGAGGCGGGGGCGAGGGGCGATGGCCCCCAATTTCGGCCACCGAGTTTGGATTCCCGAGCGGCGCTCGCGAGCGCTCCGCGTCCGAGATCGGCCCCAAGCGGGCGCTCTCTCCTTAAATACTCGCGGAACTCCGGACGTCTCGATCGCGCCATTGCGCGGCCGGATGTCGATTTTGCGAAGCACCTTGGTCGCCTTGATCGATGAACGGAGGTGCCTTCGCAACGCAAGCCCGAGCTATCGGAGAGTCAAGCGAGGCGCGCGAGCGCGCTCGAGAGAGAGCTCAGCCCGCGCACTGACTCGCTCGACCATCCGCGCATCGTCGAAGCGATGCTCAACGCCGAGGGCTTCGGAGCCCGCCTGCCCGAGCAAACGATCGCGCGCTCGCTTCTCTCTTCATTTCGGTCCTGCGGCAGGCCCCGAGATCGTTCGCTCCTCGAAGGGCGCGTGCGGGCGAGATGAACGCCAAGTCAGTCGCCAAGGCCAAGGCTCATGCACCTCGCCCTACCGACGTAGGGGATCGTTCCCGCGAAGGAGAAGGCAGCCGCGGAAAGTGCGGCAAGGTCAGTGACCGTAAGGGCGGCGAACGCTGCGCCCTTCGGCCTGTAGGGAGGGAAATCCCCTCGCAGCGTGGCTGCCCCCCACCGGTTGACGTTGCGCTCCGACCTTTTATCGTGGCCGTCGCGAACGCGATCATCAAAGACATCCTTCGGGAGCGGCGAGATGGGCCAGCGAGCAGTCATTTACGCAAGGCGTAGCCAAAAGCATCAGGACGCTTCGGTGGCCACCCAGGTCGAGGAGGCCAAGCGCTTCATCGAGACCAAGGGCTGGGAGCTGGCGGGCTCGTACCCCGACGATGCCGAGAACACGGGTCGGAAGGAGTTCAAGAAGCGCAAGGAGTTCCTTCGCCTGCTCTCTGACGCAGACGAGGGCAAGTTCGACATCGTCGTGGTTCGGGACCCCACACGCCTGGGTGGCGACACTGCTCGGACGATGCTTGCCGTCGAGACGCTCAAAGAAGCCGGCGTGCGGGTCTGGTACTACATCAACAACTCCGAGGTGAAGCTCGACAGCTGGATCGACAAGGCCAGCTTCGCCATCCAGAGTGCCGCATCGGAGGGGGAAAGGGACGGCATCTCCAGTCGCACGTTCGAGGCCCTGATGGTTCGAGCCCGCGCCGGCTACAACGCCGGCGGAAGCTGCTACGGCTACCGCAACAAGTGGATCGTCGAAGGCAACGTGAAGAAGCGGACCGAGTACGAAATCGACGAG
>CAZVPE010000599.1:0-1655 GCA_964628155.1 uncultured Polyangiaceae bacterium
GGCTTCAATGCTCCCCTCTCGCTCGGCCGGCAGCGCCAGGTCCGCGGCGACGTGGCTCAAGTGGTCCGGGTCCGTGACGGCGGGGTCGCTCTCGGGAGCGAGGAAAAAGATGAGGAATTGCTCGTCGATGACGTCCAGTGCCGATTGCCCCCGGCACACGGGGCCGTGGATGAACGTCTGGACGTGGTAGCGAGCGTCGTCGAGCAAGAACTGGTACCGAGCGCGCACCGGGATGGCCGCGAACGCGACGAACGGGTTGGCAGCGCGGTCCCGGTCGTAGGGCGATCGCTTTGGGGCGCTCCACGATCCCTCGAAGAAGAGCTGACGGATGCGAGCGAGCTTCGTGTCGTTCAGTGAGTACGGGACGTGGGTTTTCTCGACGAGCGTCTCGCGGATCCTGCGCAGCCGGTAGTAAGAAGGACTGCCGGGGTCGTCGTAAGGTCGCCGCGTCGCGATCTCGTCGATGGGCGAACCCGCCGGCGTTCGCGAGCGGACGACGCGGAACCACTCGCCCGGCGCCGAGTCGAAGCGCAAGTGCGCGTAAAAGAGGTGCTCGAAAAGGTACGCAGACACGAGCTGCGACCTGGGATCGCTGCCGTTGAGAAAGCCCTCCCACTCGCCAATTTCAGGGCCCGCCACGTCGCTCTCGTGGGCGGTGCGCGCGGGTCCGCCCGCGCCGTTGCGGAGCCATCCGGCGATCGCGGTGAGCTCCGCGCTTTCCAACTGGGGAAAACCGAAGGGCATGCCGCGTTCCGGGTTTTCGCGAAGCTCTTTCTCGAGCTCCGGGACGGTGGCCGGGCAGGTCGTGGTCCTGTCGACGTCGAACGTTCCACCACGCGGATCTGCGGCGCGCTGGCTGACGAACCGCCACAGGAGCGAGCGCTGGAGGTCAGCCCCTCGAGACCGGTCGACGACAGGAAAGAAGCCGAACTCCGACTGCCACGCGGCAGTCGTCTGCGCATCCTGGAACATGCGCGTCGGTCTGGCTGCGACGGGGCGCTGGGGGTGGTAGACCACCGCCTTGTTCGCGCCGCGATCGAGCCCCTCGAAGGACTGGAGACTGAGCTGGCAGGCAGAGTCGTAGCAGGCGTGGCAGGGCACGCAGCGGCGATCGAAGATCGGTTGGACCGCCGTCGCATACGTGGCGTCCAGTCCGGCGCCGGGCGGGGGCCGTGGGCGACGGCGCCACGCGCCGAGCGCCACGGCGACGGCAGCGACAACCACGCAGACAACGATGATGCGACGCACGTTCGGCGCGCCAGAATGGCACGAGCGCGCTGAACGTTGACGCAGATTTGACGCGGGTCCGCGAGGAGTCGCGCGTGTCCGCCGTTCTTGGCTCAGGGCCTCGTGTCCATCGTTCGCACGCCGCGATGCTTGGCCGCCCGGAGCAAATCCGCATCTCTCGTGACGAACGTGAAGCCGCCTGCGATGGCGGCACCGAGCAGCCCGCGGTCGACCGGATCGCCGTTCATGTCGACCAAGACACCCGCCTCCAAGGCAGCGTCCCACGTGAAACTCAGTTCCGCGAGGCGCATCTTGCGCACGGCTCGCTGCGTCCACGACAGCGCCGTTGGTCTGAGCTCCAGCCGTCCTTTCTCCGCG
This sequence comes from uncultured Polyangiaceae bacterium, assembly GCA_964628155.1. Classification (GTDB taxonomy): domain Bacteria; phylum Myxococcota_A; class Polyangia; order Polyangiales; family Polyangiaceae; genus Palsa-1150. The sequence goes on from CAZVPE010000599.1 coordinate 1,606, forward strand.
AGGCGCATGGTCTCCTGCACCGAGAGCGGCGAAAGGAACACGCGTCCCTC
>CAZVPE010000600.1:0-1649 GCA_964628155.1 uncultured Polyangiaceae bacterium
CGTGCGGCCAGGAGTACGCGATTATTTTGAGGCATTGGGGTGTCGATGACTCATGACGCTGGCTTCGCTTCGCCCCCGTTGGAGCGTACCCTGAGGATTCTGTGGGCGCGATTGTCGTACGGAAGAAGATGGGTGACCATCGCGTTTTCGATGGCGGATGTATGACTCCTTCGAATAGGATCAGCGCACGGCCGACCGAGTCTGGTGGACTCGTGACCGAGTCGCGCGGACTCGCGACCGAGTTCGAGATGAACAATCACGCCTTATCGGCTTGACCGCACTTGTTGTCGTCGTGCGGCGGGCGTCAAGACCCGAAGGCGACCTTGCCGGCCCCCACAAGGATGGTATCGCTCTGCGGCGAGTGGATCCGGCTGCAGAGGACGTCGCGATAGTGGCGTTCGAGTGGATTCTTGCGGCTGAGCCCGGGGTTGCCGGTGAGCTCGAGGCCGATCTCGACGGCGGCGATCGCGTTGCGCGTCGTGACGTGCTTCACGAGGTTGGCTTCGCTGCCTGTCGGAGACTGGCCGGCCTCGCCCTGCGCGGTCGCGGTCTCGAGCAGCACGCGGTTCGTGTAGAGGAGCGCCTCGATCTCTCCCAGCTTCTCTTGGACGCGAGCCAGCGTCGAGAGAGGCGCGCCCAGATTGGTCGGCGCCCGCTGTTTGAGATAGGCGACGAGCCAATCACCGGCCGCACGTGCGACGCCATCGTAGATCGTACCGATGGCGAGGGCGTTCCAAAGCGACGGGGCGGCGTCGCTTCCCGGCTTCGGTGCCCACGCGGCGGGCGGCCGCAGGTCCACGGCGTAGTCGAGCGGGACGGGGGTATTTTCGAAGACGACCTCGTGGCTGACCGTCGCCCGCATTCCAAGGTGGTCCCAGGCCGGCTCGATGCGGATGCCAGAACTATCGGATCGGACGAGCAGATAGCCGATCCGCGGCTCGGGCTCCGCGGTCTTTGCCCATACGGCGTACCACCGAAGGCCGGTCGAGCCCGTCGAGTAGATCTTGCTGCCGGTGAGCCTCCATCCGTCGCCTTCGCGCCTCGCCTCCGTCTTGGGTAGTCCGCCGCGAACAGGCGTGCCGAGCTCTGGCTCGACGCGCAGACCGCCAATCAGCGATATCTCCGTCGCGGCCTCGCGGGCGATCCTTTCGTAGACATGCGCGGGCCAGGCGTCGGTCCGTACGGGTGATGCGTGAAAGGCGTACGTCATGAAGAGGATGAGCGCTGTCGACGGCTCGCCCTTGGCCACCGCACCGAGGACGCGGAGCGCCTCGCCAAGACCGGCGCCACGGCCACCGAACTCCGGGGCTACGGTGAGCCCTATGAGACCGGCGCTGTGCAACAGCTCGAAGTTCTCACGGGGAAACTCGGCGCGTCGATCGTAGGCTTCCGCGGTAGCAGCGAAGCGTCGCGTGAGGTCGTCGAGCACGTGCTGGGGGATCGTCCGAGAAGTTTGCGCGGGCTCGGAAGATGTCATGTCGGTTGCCGTCTTTGGGTGCGAGGTGGCTGGGAGCACGTCCGACAACTATGAAGCGCGTCGCGTGGAACGGGCGGGGTTTCTGGGTGTCAACGGCCGGCCGATCGGTCGGTCAAGGGGCGGTTCCCCGTCCGTCCCGTCGTCACCGGGCGGCGCGTCCTCGGCGGCTTGG
>CAZVPE010000601.1:0-1632 GCA_964628155.1 uncultured Polyangiaceae bacterium
CAACGTGGCGGACGGCGGGGTGACGGTGAGCTGGGACACTGGTGGGACACGACGCTTGCAGCATACATGCGAATGGCGAGTCTGGAGCCCGTGGACTGCGGTCTCCGGGCGCCGGGTTTGCGCGCGGAGCTCGACGCCGGTTCGGGCGCTGGGGCTGATCACCGGCGGTAGGGCGCCGGGCAACCCCTGTCCGAGGAGGCTGATTCTTCCCTGAAATGCCAGTGGAAACGGTGGCACCGTCTGTTTACGGGAACATGCCATCGAACTGCTGACCTAGGAGTTCCGCGAACCGAAGCAGGCGTGGGGCGAGGCCTCGTCTGGAGTCGCCGAGGGCTCGGGCGACATGCAGGTCGCGCGCCGGCCACTGGATGTCTCCGTGCGCATTCTCCCACGGGTATTCGAGCTGGGGGCCCTCGGGAGGGGCGAGCTGTGGGTGCGCCGTCTCGAGCGCGACAATCACCCAGAGCACGTCTTCCCAGACCTTCGCCCCGCCAAGAGCGGCAAACATGGTCTTCTGCCGCCGCAGGGACTGCAGCATGCGTGAGGCGGCCTTGTGGCTCGTGGTTACGGTCGCACGCGGTACGGAACGCTGACGCAGAAGAGCTGCCTTCGCGTACTTCTCAAACACCATCTGCCAAAGCATCGCCGCGGCGGAAGGTGACGCGGAGCCCATCGCCTTGAGACCGAGAAGGTCCGCGTGCGCCTGCTCAAGAAAGGCCGTCGCCCAATCGCGGTCAGTCGCCACGGGCTCAGCCGACCTTTTTCAGTTTGTCCCAGCCCGGGGGCAGCTTCAGGTCGCCCTTCTTGACCGCAGCCCACTCCGCTGGGCTCAGCAGCACAACGACCGACGGGTACGGGACGCCTTCCTTGGGTTGTGCCTCGAATCGAAACGGCAGCACCTCGCCTGGGCCTGCATTGCCGAGCGACCCCGACACTTCGACGAGCCGCACCTCGTTGTCGACCCCCTCGACGAAGTAGACGTCGGTCGTCTTGGGGTCGTCCTCGACGTGAGCTTTGGCGAGCTCCTCTGCAAACTCGGGTACGCTTTTCATCGCCGCGCCTAAAAGCTAGCACGCAGGCTCGCAGGCAGTCTAAGGCGACGCGCCCTACTGGGGGCAGCGTGCCCATGGCCGGCGAGTAGGGGCCGGCAACCCTTATCAAGCGACGCGAGCTGTCAGATGAGACATCGGCGATCAAGCCCCCTCTCACCAGGCGCACGCTACGACGCGCGCACCCACGCGAGCGCCACGTCATGGATCTCCTGCGGGAGGATCGCTTCCCTGGTGCCATACTCCGCAACGACCTCCCGGTACATCTCGGCAAGCCGCGCGTCGGCGGCTTCGCGTGCGGCTCCGTACGCCCGACGCGTCTCCTCCTGGTCGACGGTCATCGGCCCGTCGAGCCCTTCGTGAAGCGACTCCACCACCAGCTCGAGCTTCGTCGGATGTGCACCGCGTGGAACGATGAAGGATGCGAGTTCGTTCTTGAGCACGCGCGCTCCCACTGCGGAGCCTTCCTGCCGAACGACGCGGAGATCGAACAGGACCCACGTCCCCTCGGCCCCTGTCGACCATCCGAGTGCCCGACCGGGAAGCTCGAGCGACGCGACGCCGTCAGCGAAGCCGCCGTGCT
>CAZVPE010000602.1:0-1624 GCA_964628155.1 uncultured Polyangiaceae bacterium
CCTTGGGCCGTCGCGCTCGCGTCGGTGGACACGACCGTGGGAGCACCCGTCGTCGGCTCGCCGCCCACCTGGCTGACGCCGGGCGCCGCTTCGAACCTCAGCCCAAACATCAACGGGTATTACGCGCCGCCCAGCGTCAATCAGGTCATGATGGGCATTCAGACCTTCTCTCCTGCACACTACCAAACGGGCGACCGCAAGCTTGTCGCGTCACTCGGCGCCGCCTGGAACCAAACCGAGGCTCAAGTTATGGCTGCGTCGCCCGGATCGGCCACCGGCGTCGTTTCTCAACTTGCGTGGTTCGATCTCGAATACACGGGGGCGCTGCCCACCGGCACAGCCTACTCGCCCTGGAGTTCCGGGATGCTGACCTCTCCTTTGCCGGTGGCGACGCCGTGCACCAGTCTCTCCGGTGGATGCGCCTCCAGCACCGGCGGAGGCGGCTGGGGACTCATTGCTCGCACGGGCGACCCGAACAGCGCGGGCGGGCCCAACTGGAGTCACAACGTCGACGGCGTCGACGCCATCGTGTACGCCTCGACGAATCTGGGCACCAAAGACGGCCATATGGACTGCGAGATGAGCGGTTCGGACTGCACTTCGGACATTTACGTCGTCCCCTACAATGGTGGCGCAGGCGGTATCGCCGCACCGCTTCCCGGAGCCGCCGACCCTGAACTAAGCGAGTACTACCCGGCTTGGTCGCCCGATGACCAGCTCATCGCCTTCAATCGGGTTCCGACCGGCATGAGCATGTACGGCAGCCCGGCGGCCGATATCTATGTCGTCGCGTACAACGGCGGCGCAGGAAGTATTGAAGTGCCGCTGCGATCGAATGACCCGGTCGCGTGCACCGGCGCGTTGCCCCACACAGTGCAGAACACCTGGCCCAAGTTTGCACCCAATCCGCTGGACCCGACGACGCAAGAGCCGGTCCCTCAAAAAGACTCGGCCGGAAACACTTATTATTGGATCGCGTTCTCGTCGACCCGAAGCCCGCAGTCGCCGATGGATCCAGGCAACCAAGACAAGCGAAAGGAGCAGCTCTACATCGCGGGAATCGTTGTCGGGGCCGACGGCACGATTGCGACTTTCGCTCCGATCTACCTTTGGAACCAGGACTACACCGTAAACAATCTCATCCCCGCATGGGGAGAGTTCAGGATCCCGCCGGGCTCGACGCCGCCACCTGCACCCATCGCTCTGTGAACAGATTTCGTCTGGGGCCTGTCCGGGGCCTCGCGAACGGGCCGGGTCCGCCCACGACGAACGCGCTTCCGGCGCAATCCCCTCTCGGACGCCGTTCGTGAGCGGCTCAAGCCGGAGGGTGAGCTCGCCAAAGGCTGCGTCCGCAGACGTCGGGGTCTGCCGTGCGCCCCCGGCGACCAGGGTCGTCCGCTTGCTCGAGCCTTGAGGCTTGGGAACCGTCAAATCAGGAAATGGTCAGAAAAAGGTCGGAAAGCGACGGCTCGTGGCGGCCTAAGACGAGGGGGCGGCACTAGACGGAGGACACAGCCGAATGTCGCGAGTTGCGCCTGCGGACAACACTTCTTCAGCGGCCCCTTCTTGCTGATCCAGCTCTCGTCATTCGGGTGATCCACCCTGGAACGAGGGTCGGCTCGCG
>CAZVPE010000603.1:0-1611 GCA_964628155.1 uncultured Polyangiaceae bacterium
TGGTGCTTTTCGCCGATAGCTGCGCGATCCCGGCGTCGAGCGTGCTCGCCTACAGGAGTAGGCTCCGCGCGTTTCGCCGCCGGCCTCGCTTGGTCTCGACTAAAATCACCAGGCTTCTGAGGCTTGGCCTGTCCGTAGGTCCGCCGGCCTGGGTCCAGAGCTTATTCGCTGGGTCCACGAGCTTATTCGCTGGGTCCACGAGCTTATTCGCTGGAAAACTGCTCAGCCAGCTGGGCAATCGCTCCCGCCCGTGGCACATCCCGCTTGCTTCGTGCTACCACGGCATCAGCCATCCGGCGCTGCGATGGCGGTCGACCGCGGGCGGTTGACCGTAGGGCGTCTTCTGCTTCCGGTGTGCGGTCTCACCCGGCGGGGACTTGGCCCTGAACTGCGTGCGAGTACGTCTTGAACGTTGGGGCGATTCTCACCCTCGGCTTCCTCTTGGGCATGCGACACGCGACGGACCCCGATCACGTCGTCGCGGTATCGACCATCGTGAGCCGTCAGCGAACCCTACGCGCGGCGGCTCCTATCGGGATCCTCTGGGGTATCGGCCACACGGTCACTATCCTGGCGGTCGGGGCAGCCATGATCTTCTTCGGCATGGCGATCCCGCCGAGGGTCGGCCTGCTGATGGAGCTCTCCGTCGGGATCATGCTGCTGCTTCTCGGAGCCATGAACTTGCGGTGGCCCCATCCTGACGCTTGGGTGGCCGATCGCGGCGGAGCAGTTCCACACGGGCCCCAGCTTGGTCCGCCGTCGTCACACAACGCGTCACTGCGCCCGCTGGTGGTCGGGGTCGTTCATGGGCTGGCCGGCTCCGCGGCCGTGACGCTCCTCGTGCTCGGTTCGATCCGAGCCCCCATCCAGGCTATCGCGTACCTCGTCGTGTTCGGGGCGGGGACGATCGCCGGAATGCTCGTGATCACGACCGCCCTCGCAACACCCATCGTGCTGGTCTCTCGCCACTTTGCACACCTGCATCGCACGTTGGCCATCGTGACGGGCCTTGCGAGCGTCCTGCTGGGCACCGCTCTCGTTTACGAAATCGGGTACGTGGACGGGCTCTTCACGGGTCACCCGCATTGGGTACCAGGGTGAGCAAACTGCGAGCTCAAATCACTCGAGCGGCACGGGGATGCCGACAGCTCGCAAGACAGCTCGCTCAACCTCGAGCAACCGTGTTGGCGGGAGTGCCGCCAAGCGCCTGTTGCCGGACGTCCTCCTTGTGCAAGGTCGTAATCTGCTCGCACCTGAGTACGGTGGCCTCCGAGAGGCCGCCCTCGCCGCGCCGCAGCCGAACGTGCGTCGGCGCCTCCGAGAGCCGCGTCGAGCACGGGATCACGATGACGTCCGACGCCAGGTCATTTCGAACGTCGGGCGAGATGACCAGTTCGACACGACCGACGTGACGCGCAGAGTTCCAAGTGAAAAGCTAGTGCCCCGCCCGCTCGTGCAGCGAGGGCAATCGCCGCAGGCGATTGGTCGTATTTCGACGGCGGTGCACTAGAGTCGAATCCGTGAGCGGTCGCCTCATTCTGGTCACCTTCGTCCTGGTCTCCGCGCCCTCGTCTGCATGCAAGTCCAGACAGGAAAGTCCGGTGACGAACC
>CAZVPE010000604.1:0-1606 GCA_964628155.1 uncultured Polyangiaceae bacterium
GGGCCCCGTCGACGATGGTCTGACGGAACATGCCGTACTCGTAGCGGATGCCGTAACCGACCGAGGGGATTCCCAGCGTTGCCATCGAATCGAGGAAGCAAGCGGCCAGGCGTCCCAGCCCCCCGTTGCCGAGTCCCGCATCGGCCTCGCACTCCGCCAAGCCGGCGAGATCGATGTCGAGGTCCCCGAGCGCTGCGCGCGCCTCCGTCGTGACGCCGAGGTTGAGCATCGCGTCGTCGAGGAGGCGCCCGATCAAGAACTCCAGCGACAGGTAGTAAACGCGTCGTTCGGCGGCGCGGAAGGCCTGCTGCTGCGTCTTGTTCCAGCGGTCAGCGATGCGGTCGCGCACGCACAGTGCAACGGCGTAGAAGAAGTCCCGCTCGGTGACGGAGTACTGGTCCTTGGCGAGGGTGTACTCCACGTGCGACGCGAACGATCGCTCGATCGAAGCGCGGTCCGTCGGAAGATCGCTGGACGTGAGGTAGCTGCGGTCTGTCATGAGTTTCCTCGACGGTCCCCGTTAGGATGTCGCGCGCGTCGCGCTCGTCGCTCGGAGTAGCACGTCCTTGCCCTGGCCCGTGCGGCGACGCCCATTTGTCACGCGTGCATCCGAGTACACTCCCCGTTCGCCCATGATCGTGACATCCCCTTCCGACACGCTAGCGAGCGCAACGTGGATCGACCTGCTCCAGCCGACCGCCGAAGAGGCCGCACGGGTTCGCGCCACCACCGGCCTGCGCGTTCCGACGGAGGCCCAGATCAGCGAAATCGAGTCATCGAGTCGGCTCGGTTTCGAGAACGGTGCATACTATCTTTCGACGCCGCTCGTCGCGCCGCGCGAAGACGGCGAGCACGCGCTCGTGCCCGTGGGCTTCGTCCTTTCCTCGCACGTCCTTCTCACGGTGCGGTTCGACCCGCTCGTATCGATTGACGACGCACGGTCGCAACTCGGCTCCGCGGACCGTACCGCGGAGGACGTATTTTTGCGGATCTTCGAAGTCATCGTGGACCGCTCCGCGGACAAGCTGGAGCGGGCCGGAGCCGAGTGCGACGAGCTTTCGCGCGGTGCGTTCCGCCGCGCTGGAAGCGCGAGCACCTCGAAAGCTCTCACCACGACCCTTCGGCGCGTGGGCAGCGTCGCCGAGCGATCCTCGCTCGTTCGAGACGCTCTTCTGGGAGTCGGCCGGATCGCCACGTACATCATGGACAGTTCGTTCGAGGGAGCGCCAGTCGTCAACGCCGCACGCATGAAGGCGATCCGCGCCGACGTTGCCTCGCTCACCGACTACCAGGCGCACCTCTCGGGCAAAGTGCAATTTTTGCTCGACGCGACGTTGGGGTTCATCAGTATCGAGCAGAACGAGATCGTCAAGACGCTCACCATCGCGTCGGTCGCCGGAATTCCCCCGGTGCTCGTCGCCGGCATTTACGGGATGAACTTCCACGTCATGCCCGAACTCGGATGGCGCTACGGGTACTTGATGGCCATCGTGCTCATCGTCTTGAGCGGGCTACTCCCGGTCCTCTGGTTCAAACGACGTCGATGGATGTCCTAGAGCACCGAACGGTTTGACTCCCGTCGGCTTTGCCGCGATTTTCTTCGCAT
>CAZVPE010000605.1:0-1595 GCA_964628155.1 uncultured Polyangiaceae bacterium
TCGCCGGCCGCCTCGATCCAATGAACACGCACGACGTGCTCACCCGGGCGGCCGGTCACCTCGTGGCCTCGACGAACGTGTTCATGGACTCGGGCGTCGAGAACCTCAACGGCGACGTGGACCCGCTCTTCGAGGGGAGTGCTCTGCATCGCGTCATCGCGCAGATCGACGTCAGCTTCTCGAATTCGCTGATCGAGGCATGGTGGCGCTCGCTAAAACATCGGTGGCTGTTCCTGCACCCGCTCGACAACATCGCGACCGTCAAGAGGCTCGTCGAGTTCTACGTGACCGAGCACAACGAGCGAATCCCCCACGGCGCGTTTGAAGGCCAGACACCCGACGAGATGTACTTCGGTCGCGGTGCTCAGGTCCCCGATGACCTCGCCCTCCGGCGACGCGAGGCGCGCCAGCAGCGCGTGGTGCGCAACCGTGAAGTGGCGTGCGCGGCGTGCCCCCGCGGGGCTCCAGCGCCGAGCAAGCACATCGCCGCATGACACGAAGCGTATGCCGGATTCGCCGAAAAACTGAGGCAAACGCAATTGCATCGCTTCAGCTCCAGCTGGTTCGACGCCGCAGCAGGGCTCGCGCACACGAATCCGTGCCGTGGCCGGTCTCACACTGGGAGGTCCTTGCGTTCGGGCTGTGCTGCCGCCTTTGGCTCGGCGGCTTCGGGCGGCGAGCCCTCCGCCGGCTGGTCGGGGAAGTAGCCGGCCCAAACGTCATGCTCCGCCGTGGACTCGGCGTCCTTAGGCACTGAGGCCTCGCGCTCGTCTAACGCAACGTACGGCTCGGGCTCGGTGGGTGTCGTTATTGGGTCAGCGGCTGTCGGAGGAGGCAAGGGGAGCGCGTCCCTGAAAACGTGCTCGTGCCAATCGTTGGGCGCTCTCGGCGGAAGCTCGCGTGCTTGTTCGTCGGGTCGGTCGGGAGGAGGAAGGCCACCGCGTCCGTTGAAGCGCGGGTCTAGGAAGTAGCGAACCTTGCGCGCGCGGTAGGGCAAGCGGCCGCCGACGAGCAGGATGCCGTCATCCTGCGGGAGCTGGGTTACCTCCGCGGGCGTGAGTAGAGGCCGGCCATATTCGTGTTCGCTCTCGCTCCGGTGGGTGAGAAAGAGGCCCGAGCCCGAAAAGCTCTTCTGGATCCGCTTCTCGGTCGCCAGGCCGAGCAGGTCCGAGATGCGTCTGGCCGTCCTATCGTCGTTGGCCGCATACGCGAGGCGAATATGGCAGTTGTCGAGAATGGAGTTATGCGGGCCGTAGGCCTTCTCGAGCTGGTTGAGCGACTGGGCAATAAGGACAGCCTTGAGGCCGTAGCCAGCGATGAATGCGAGTGCGGTTTCGAAGAATTCGAGGCGGCCGAGCGACGGGAACTCGTCGAGCAAGAGCAGCAGGCGATGCCGGTAGGCGACGGTTCCCCCCACCTGCATGTACTCGGTGAGGCGGCGTCCGATTTGGTTCAACATCAGGCGAACGATCGGCCGCGTGCGCGCCAGATCGCTCGGCGGTACCACCAGGTAAAGGCTGACGGGCGCGTCGGCATTCATGAGATCCGCGATGCGAAAATCGCTCTCCGCCGTGTTGCGCGCGACGACCGGGTCG
>CAZVPE010000606.1:0-1574 GCA_964628155.1 uncultured Polyangiaceae bacterium
CAGTACTGACCGAGGAGCTGTTCGAACGCCCGGTCGGTCATGGCCGGGCTCAGGGTAGCAGCCCGCTCCCTGGACACGTATGCGGTCTGTCGGTGGTTCATCGTCTGCCGCGACGAAGACTACTTCCGAGCGTAGGACACCGTGACCAAGCCGTTGTCGAACTCGGTCGTGCCCGTTAGCCTGAGCTTCAGTCGGCTCACGTCTATGCCCTCGAAGAGACGCAGGCCTTTTCCGACGGCGAAGGGCAGGAACGTGAAGTTGAATTCGTCGATGAGATCGTGCGCGAGGAGCGTCCGATCGAGCGAAGTGACGCCGTACTTGATGATGTTCTTCCCGGGCTGCTTCTTCAGCGCGGACACCGCTTCGACGATGTTGCCGGTGAGAAGGGTCGCGTTCCAGGTGGTCTTCGTAAGCGTGGTCGAGGCCACGTACTTTCTGAAGCGATTGAGCAGGTCGTAATACGGGTCGCCCGCCAGACCGGGGGCCATGGACGCGAACATCTCGTACGTCACCCGACCGAACAAGAACGCATCGCACTCGGCGAGCTTGGCGATCGCATCCTTCTTGTTCTCCTCTCCCCAGAGAGCCAGAGCCCAGTTCTGCGGGGCCTCGACGACGCCGTCGAGCGACACGAATGACGACACAATGAGCTTTCTCATAGGGGGATTTCTCCATTCGATTCACGGGCGGCACCGCCTCTCTCAAGGGGTCCTGCTTGTAAGACCGGTGCCGCGCCGAAAAGGGTTCGGCGCCACTCCATCCCCGTCCGACGCGACGGTCGGCACCGGCTCTCCAGCGGGCCGATTGCTCAAGAGCTGTCGAGTCTTACACGTCCCGCTTGGGGCCTTGTCGGCGAGCGCCGTCGAGGTTGATCGTCACTCGAGCGACGGGGGATGACCCCACGTAGCGAAGTGACGAGGCAAGACGAAGACGTCCATCGCGGAGATGCAACCGCCCTCGTCGAGCGTCATGACCGTCATACACACCGCTACCCAACGTCCGTCGTCCATGCGGACGTAGGCGAGCGCGGCGGGCTGCCCGTTCAGCGCGGTAGCCACGATGCGATAGCGACCGGGGCGCGGCACGCCCTCCCACGTCCCGGTGCTCGTGATCGTCGCGGCGATCGCGTCGCGTCCGTCGAGCCAGTAAACCCACGGCGGCATGTTCATCACGGCATCCTGCGTGAGCATAGAGACGAGCCCATCCATGTTCCCCGTCTCCCACGCGTGGACGAACCGCGCGATCGCCTCGGACGTCTGCTCGTCGCGTCGCTAACGCGACGTCGCGTCCCGCTCGACGTTCACGGGCGTCCCCTCGAGCGTGGCGCGCGCCCGCTGGAGGGCGCTGTTGATCGCCGCGCTCGTCGTCTCGAGTATCGCGGCGACCTCGTCGACGCCGAAGTCGAGCACATCGTGAAGGACGAGCGCCGCGCGCTGCCGCGCGGGAAGCACCTGCATCGCGCGAACGAGCGCGAGCCGAACGCTCTCGTGAAGCCGCAACGTCGCCTCCGGATCCGCGGCGACGGGAAGGAGCGCGTCCGGGTACGGCTCGAGCCAGAGGACGTCGCTCCGCAC
>CAZVPE010000607.1:0-1551 GCA_964628155.1 uncultured Polyangiaceae bacterium
CGCGCCGAGGTTCGGGCCAGGATGGCGGCGACGGGTGAAAGCTACCAGCAGGCGCTCGCCCGCGTCGCGACGCGCCAGGTCTCGGCAACCGCCTCGCAAGCCGATCTGGTGCCCGTCTCGTACTTCGGACTTCCGCTCGCCCTCGCGACAATCGAGATGCACGGCATGTCGGTCGCCGTGCTCGTGCCGTCGTCGAGGCTGTGGCGCAAAGGTTACCCCTTTCAGTCCCCGGTGCCTTTGATGCGTGCCGCCATGCGATCGCGGGGTACGGCATGAGCGCGCCTGCAGCGCCGCTCATGAAGGACGTCTCGGACACCGCGCGGTGGGTGGCCTTCCATCGAGCCCTGGAATCCGAACGCCCCGACGCCTTGTTCGTCGATCCGTTCGCACGACGATTGGCGGGGGAGCGCGGGCGGCGGATCGCCGAAGGGATGCCGACGGTTGCGGGGGCACATCGGGGACCAAGCGGGCTCGCCTCCGGGCTTGCCGTGCGCACCAAGGCCTTCGACGAAATGATCCTCGAGTGCGTTCAGACCATTGGCGCCGATGCCGTGCTGAACCTCGCCGCGGGTCTCGATGCCCGCCCCTACCGCCTGCGGCTTCCCTCGTCGCTGGTCTGGATCGAAGTCGATCGCGCGGCGATCCTCGATGAAAAGACAGAGGTCCTCGCGCACGCGGAAGCCGGCTGCATCATCGAGCGAGTCGCGGTGGATCTTGCGGACGACCAGGCCCGAGAGGACCTGTTCGACCGCGTCGCCAGCGCCCATGCGCGAGTCGTGGTGGTGACCGAAGGTCTCCTCTTGTACCTCGATGAGGTGCGCGTTGCCTCTCTGGCAGACGGGCTCCGTGCGCGAGCGCCGATGCGCCGCTGGATTCTCGAAAGCTGTGCGCCCGAGTTCCGCGACCGGAGCATGCAAGCCTGGGGCAAGGTCCTGGCCGCGGCGAATGCCGAATGGAAGTTTGCGCCTGCGAACGGGTTCGATTTCTTTCGCCCGCGTGGATGGTCACCGACCGCGAGGCGCCCGTTCTTCGGTGAAGCGCGTCGCCTCGGTCGGGAGCGTGAAGTGCCTCATGGTCGACTGCTGCGGGTCCTGTCATCCCTTTCGGGACGGTTCCGCCAAAGGTTAGAGAACCTCGTCGTTTACGGCTTCATGGAGCCAAGTAGCCATTGAACCGCTGCCGGGATGGCGCGCGCCGACTGAACAGTCTTCGCACTTTCACGGACTCACTATTCCTTCGGTCCGAACGTCAACTGGTACGCGACGTACCCTTGAAAGAGGTTCGACCCCTGCAAGCTTCGTCCGGCAGAGAGCAACAAATGGTGCGCGTCGGTGAAGTCGATGACGCCGCCGATGTTGAACCGCGTGTCGCCTTCGCCGCCGTGCTCTTCGGGCGTGGTGTAAAAGACCTCCGCGCCCAACGCGAAGCCGTCGCAGATGGTCCTCTGGACCTGCCAGCCGAAATACCACCAGTGGCGATCGCGATCTCCAACGTCGATCCACACGCCCGCGCCGCCGTAGGTGGTCCACGGTCCGAAACTCTTCTGGAGCC
>CAZVPE010000608.1:0-1549 GCA_964628155.1 uncultured Polyangiaceae bacterium
GCTGCTGCTCGGCCTCGGCGCGCGTGTCCGTCGCCAGGACGTTGAGGCCGGCGATGACGTAGGACGCCTCGAGTTGCGCCGACGGTCTGAAGTCGCGGCGGTAGAGGTGGACCGCCTGCTCGAGCAGGTCGGGCGCGAAGTGCGACGCGAAGGCGAAAGGAAGCCCCAGGCGCGCCGCGAGCTGCGCGCCGAAGAGCGACGAGCCCAGAATATAGAGCGGCACGTGCGTGCCCTTGCCTGGCGTGGCCTCGACGCCGGCGACGGGTGTCTCGTCGCCCAGGTAGGCCTGCAGCTCGAGCACGTCGCTCGGAAAATCGTCGGCCCTCGTCGGCGAGACACGCAGCGCGCGCAGGGTGACTGCATCCGTTCCGGGCGCGCGCCCTAGGCCCAGGTCAATGCGACCAGGGTGCAGCGTCATGAGCGTACCGAACTGCTCGGCGATGACGAGCGGTGCATGGTTGGGCAGCATGATGCCCCCGGCCCCCAGGCGGATCCGTTCCGTATGCGCTGCGACGTGGGCGATGAGGACGCTCGTCGCCGACGAGGCGATCGTGGGAAAATTGTGGTGCTCGGCGTACCAGACCCGGAGATAGCCGAGGGCCTCGGCCTTCTGCGCCAGTGCGACGCAGCCGGCGTAGGCTTCGTGCGCGGTCCCGCCGGCGGGGATGAACGCCAGATCGAGGATGGAGAGGGCCATGGCCATGTTCCTTGGATGCTACGAACCTGCGCGACGTCGTTTCCCCTCCAGGCCTGCCAGCTTTCCGCATCGGACCAAGAAGGGGCAGCAAATGGAGTATCGTCATCGCGGCTACGCTCGCGGTAGCAATCCGGTCCACGTGAGCGACCGAGCCCGAAACGCCCTTCGAGACGTCGCACCGGAACGCGGTGCCTGACGAGGCCAAGAGACCATGAGCGACGACGTATTCAAGTTTCGGGCAGAGCGCATGAGCGACGTGGGAAAAGTGCTCTTGCGGGTGCACGCGCGCAGAATCGAAATCGAATCGAACGACGCCGCCGCCGACGTGGTGACAACCATGACGGGCGCAACAATCGGCGCCGGAAAGCCGCTCGACCTGGCGAATTTCAAGGCAGTTCTCGCCGAGATTGTCGATGGACACGTGATGGTGGAAACGCTGGCGCTGGCCGACGCGTACACGGGCGAGCGAGCCGGCGAGCCAACGGCGGCCGAGATCGCTGCGGCGGAGCTTGCCGCCGAGGGCCTCATAGAGACGTAGTGGTGAGGCGCTCTTCGCCGTGCGCTCTACCGCGCATCGCAACGAGAGACGCACCCTGAGCAGGACCCCCCGCCGCAAACTGAGTCGGCCGAGGGCGTGGGATCACTCCCGGTGACGCAAACTGAGTCTTCCAAGGGCGTGGGATCACTCCCGGTGACGCAAACTGAGTCTTCCAAGGGCGTGGGATCACTCCCGGTGACGCAAACTGAGTCGTCCAAGGGCGTGGGATCACTCCCGGTGACGCAAACTGAGTCGTCCGAGGGCGTCGGATGACTCCCGGTGCGGCACGGGAGGCCCGGATCGCGACATCTGCG
>CAZVPE010000609.1:0-1536 GCA_964628155.1 uncultured Polyangiaceae bacterium
GCCAGAGCTATAGTAGCCTGGGCCGTTTGTAAGCTGGCTTAGATTGGTTAGGTTCGAGTAGATTAGTTAGATTAGATTAGAGTAGATTGGTTAGGTTAGACTAGATTAGTTAGATTATATTAGACCGAATGGCGATTGCGGCGTGGGCTAGCCCCTGTGCGTTGAGGGTCACGTCGAGCGTGAGAAACTCGTTTTCTGTCGCTCCGAAGTGCGGGGCTTCTTCGGAGATGGCCGCCCGCCACGCGGAGACGTAACGCGCCTCTAGGGCCTCGACGGACTCTTCGCCGCGTGCCCCCTCGTCCACCCAGACTGCGGCGCGATCGACGAACCGGCGCACCTGGGCGGCGATGGTCGCTGGGTCTTCGTAGGCGTCGAAGTGCGTCGGGCAAACGTACCGGCGCCCGAGCGAGAGGACTTTGTCCAGGCTCTTTCGGGCTTCGCCCGCGTGAAAGCCGGTGGGGCTCGTCGAGGGGATGGCGAATCGCCCCCACCGCTGAAGGTCGGGATACACGAGGCCGAACGTGTCTCCCGTGTAGATCGTATCGGTCGCCGGATCGTCGACGATGAAGTGGTGATACGCGTGACCGGACGTGTGCCATACGGTGAGCTTCGCGTCCCCGAGCTCGAAGCTTTCGCCGTCGCCCAGGGCGCGTACGCGCTTCTCGGGGATCGGATTTATCGTGCCGTAGAGTTCGCGGAATTGCTTCTCGCCGTATACGGCGGTCGCGCTTTGAACGAGCTTGTCGGGGCTGACCAGGTTCTTCGCGGCGCGCGGATGCGCGAGGAGCGTCGCGTTCGGGCAGGCAGCGAGCAGCGCGCTCGCGCCCGCGGCGTGATCCAAGTGCGCGTGCGTGACGACGACCCAGCGCACGTCCTCCGGTTTGCGTCCCTGGAGGGCGAGTGCGGAGAGAAGGCGAGGAACGGCGAGGGCTGTGTGTGCCTCGACGAACGCGCACTCGCCGTTCGCTACGCGAAGGTAGCAGGCAGTGAAGCGGGGCCGGACATCGACGTCGATGGTGAAACGGGCGTGACGCATCCTCCACGTATCTATCGTACCCGCCATGCGGCCGAAGCCCACGGCGGCTACCAGCCGAGCTTGGTCTTGAGCTCGGCGGCGAGCGCTGCCCCCATTCGCGCGTGGGTCACGGCGAGCGGGTGTCCGCCGCAGCCGGTCCCTTCGGCTGCGGTCGGCTGCGGCATCTCCAGGAAGTCGACATTCTTGTCGCCCGCCGCGTTGAGTGCTGCGACGATCCCCTTAACGTAGGTGCGCTCTTGGCTGAGGCTGGGATCGGTGAGGTTCGGCCCTATCGTGCAAACGATGAGCGCGTTCGGATAGTTCTTCCGAACCCGCGCGAGGAACGTGTTGTACGTCGTGACGTACGGCTGGCCCGGATCCCCTTTGCCGAAGTCGTTGTTGCCGAGATAGATGACGACCGCGTCGGGAATCCAGGACGCGAAGTTCCACGTGTCGGTCGTTTGGTCGGGGAGCGTGCGCCCATAGAGGATGGGCATCGTGTTCGTCATGTCCCCTTGGTT
>CAZVPE010000610.1:0-1527 GCA_964628155.1 uncultured Polyangiaceae bacterium
GATCTGGGCCTGGGATGGGGGCCAGCGTCCGTCGTAACGCTGATCACCCTCTTGCGGGGAGCTGTACTCAGTCCTCTTCGAAGTAGTCGCTGTCCACTTTGGGCACCTGCAGGGCCTTGTGGCTCACGCCCACGCCGTGGTCCATCATCAGCGCGGAGAGCTGTTCGCCGTCCACGAGCACAATGCTCCCGCGCGCCCTCGCGGCGGCCTGCTTTGCGTCCTTCGTGAACGCGCTCGTCGTGATGAACACGCCCTTCGACGCCGATTGAAGCTGAAGCGCCCCCACGAAGCCCTGGATCTCGGGGCTCCCGACGGGGTTCTTCCAGCGCTTTGCCTGGATGTAGACCTTTTCGAGCCCCAGGCGGTCGAGCGAGATGATGCCGTCGATGCCGCCGTCCCCCGAACCGCCGACCCGCTGAAGGGCTGAGCGGCTCGTGCCGTACCCCATGGCGTGAAGCAGTTCGAGCACCAGTTTCTCGAAGAACTCGGGCGGCGAGCGGCCGATGTTCTCCAGAAGGTCCCGAGCCACACCGTGGCGGACCTCGGCGAGAGCCGCTTCGATGCGCTCCTCGGGACTCGACCGGTCCGGCGGGGGTGTCGCCGGCTCGACGGCCAGTGACGAGTCCGAAAGGATGTCCTTCTGCGGTTTGGGGCGCAGAATCCGGTCGACCTCCGAGTTCGCTAAGCGCTCGACCTCATCCTCCGAGATGGTCGTGTGCTTCGACGCAAAGGCCATCCCTTCGGGCGTCAGCTGCCAGAACCCGCGACGCGGGCTGGCCGAGAGACCGGACCGCTTCAGTCGGTCGTGAGCCCACCCGATGCGGTTCTTGAAGACGGCCTGGGTGCCGCTCGGCAGTAGCTCTGCGTGGTCGTCAGCAGTGAGCTTCATCGCGCCAGAGAGCGCCTCGTAGACGTCCGCGACGGACGCGCCCTCGGCGTGAGCCGCGAGGTAGCGGAGCAGGGGCTCGATGAAGCGGTCGTAGGTGGGAACGGTCATGCTCGTGTGTCCTACGAGGGGTTAACGAATGCACCCCACTCGGAGGGGGACCGCGCTGCCAAATCGAGCAGCGACCGCGTGGGGTCGGCTTCGGAGTCTGGGTTTCCCGGCAACCACTTCGCATCGATGCCCATGAACTTCGATAGCCCTGGGGCATCCGCGAGAACCCACGACTCAAGCTCCCGAACTGCAAGCCGGAGGCGAAACCACCGCGCGCGCTTCACATTCAACTGCGAGACGAACGCCGCCCCGCAGAGAGCGTCGTGATCCAGATCGCGAAGCACAACCACCGGCATCCCCTTACCCATCGAGTTGTACTTGAGCAGGTCCCGGTCGATGTTGCCCTTGCCGCCCGCATCGACCTCACTCGTGACCGTGAGGCCCGCGTCGGCGACCAGTTTCCGCACGTACGGAAGGTCCGTGTCCCCTTCCACGACGACCATCATTGTCGTGTGCCCTTCGACCATTCGAACGCCAGCTGGTTCACCCGTGTGGGGCGCGTAAGCCCCGTCACGACTTTACCGAGGCCC
>CAZVPE010000611.1:0-1523 GCA_964628155.1 uncultured Polyangiaceae bacterium
AGTTCTCGGGGCGCATCGGGTCTACATGGAGTCTGCTTGAGCCGGGGGTGAACCAGGCCGCCCGCGCGTGGTCCGGTTCGCAGATCGGCTACCACGCCGACGTCTACATCGACCGCATGGAGCCCGCGCACCCGAGCGAAGTGTGGGACGCGGAGCACGGCCCTTCGAGCAGCGGTTACCTGAGCCGCACTCGGGGCGACCGATGGATGCAGTGGGATCGGGAAGGCGTCTTTGACTGGCTGCTCGGGCGCGCCGGCCTGACCCGGGAGGATATGAAGGACCTCAACGTGGCCACGGAGGCGGCGCGAAACGAAGTCCGAAGATTGCGCGATAGGGTGCTGCCGGTCATCGACGCTCCGTCTACATCGGGACCCGATGGTGATAGATTCCACGAGGGCGACAGTCGGGCGCCTCACCCGTTGTCGTTGAGCACCGTTCGTAAGCGCCAGCCCGGACTCAGCTCTGCTCGACAAGGGGCACCTATCGAAGTGACCCGGCGGTGGGTGCGCGAGCTCGAGGCGCTTGACAAGCGGCGACGCAGATGAGCGGAGCATCGCAGGTACCTGCGGACGCACGTACTCACGTCGAGCTGCCGGCACGCGACTTCAAACTCGGTCAGGGCAAGGGCCAGCTCCCGCCTGTCGGCAAGGTCCGACCTCGAAGGCCGCCGATGACGGGCGTACCGGTGGAGCTTCGGGACGAGGATCTGCTGAAGACGGACATCGACGGCGCGAACGATCTCCGAGCGCCTACGGCACACGTAGTCGTCGGTCCTCTTCCGATAGCGGAGGGCCGGCGTCCACACGAGGTGCAGGGGGGGCTGGCGCACGGACAGGGATCGTTCCTCCCATCTTTGTCCCGTGCACGAGGCGGCGCAACGTCGCCAGAACATCTGGTCGCGATCGCATCCCTTGAGGGGGCGCCTGCACGTCGCAGTGACAAAACATCATGGCCCGCAATACGCCGCGCCCACTGCCTGGAGCCACTCGCCGAAGTTTCCTTGGTACGTCGCGGGATTGCACAATGCACCGGCGCCGACGAGGACGGCGTTGGCGCATGCGCTGGCCTGTGCCTCGCTCGCGCACGTCCCCGTTTGCGCCTGCGCGCCGCACTGGGCAGCGTAACCGAGAAGAGGTCCCGCGGGCGTCGCTGCTACCACGCAGTTGGCACACGCTTGGGTGAGGCAGTCGTCCAGGCACGCAACGCTGTGATTGCACGTCGCATCGAGGTACGCGGCGAGGCAAGCATGAACCCCGAATGGGACGGTGAAGTCGTAGGCAAAAGCTTGCAGACAGGCGATGCAGTTGGACGCGCTCTCGAGAAATGCGCTGCACGTCGGGGAATTCGGCCCCGCCGGGCACGCCGCGGCGACGTTTTGGAGGTCCGTCGTCGAGCACGCCGGTACGTGCGCTGGCGACTGGGCTTGCAGCGCGACGGGACAGCCGGCGTAGACGGCGGGGCAGGTGGTCTGTTCGCTCGCGCACGTGCGTGGGAACACGCTCAAATCACATGTCGAAGCCGGG
>CAZVPE010000612.1:0-1515 GCA_964628155.1 uncultured Polyangiaceae bacterium
CGCGAAGACCTTGACCGATTCCTGCGAGGCGATCGGCCTGCTACCGTTCCGCCCCTGGAACGCTCAGGTGCGCCTCCCATTGGAGGTACACATGACGAAGAAACAGGAGTGGCGGTTGTTCAAAGGCAGTTGGATCTCGAACGAGCCGGTGCTGCCCCGGGTGTGGCAGAGAAAGGAGGGCGGACACGTCGTTCGCGCGCGGGTGATCGACCGGAGCACGGCGCGGCAGCGAGAAATCTGGAAGGTGCTCCCCGACTCGGATGCGCCGACGGCGCTCAAGTGGATCGAGGACGAGTGCAAACGCATCCGGGCGGGAGCCGTGTTGGGCGAAGCTCGGCAGCTGCGCTTTTGCGATTACGCGACGTCGCTGTTCGAGCGCAAGCTGGCGACCAAGGAGATCAAGAGCGCGAGGGGTCGTGAGCGATGGCGGTACACGCTCGGGCACCTCATCGCGGGAACGCGGAACGTCGATGGTTTCGGTGAAATCTTCGTCGACGAACTGCGTCCGATGCACGTCGAAGTCTGGCGTGCGGGCGTCGGCAAGCTGATCGCGCAGGGGGTCTACTCGCCCACGACCGCGAACGGCTGGCTGAACATCCTTCGGCACGTCTTGAAGAGGGCCAAGCGCGAGCTGCAGCTTTCCTTCAATGCCGCCGAGGGGGTCCCCTCGTTCGATACGTCCGAGCACGAGACGTACACCGAGGAGCAGCCGAACTCCTTGACCAGCGAGGAAGCCGCATCCTTTCTCGCGTGCATGAAGGACGAGTTCCCGGCGCAGTACGCGATGACCTTTCTCGGCTTCGCGACCGGCCTTCGCCCTTCGACCATGCGGCCGCTTCGCCGCACCGGCCCAACGCCCGACGTCCGCTGGGACCAGGGCGTGGTTCTCGTCCGCCGTTCGCACACGCTCGGCGACGAATTCATGAACACGACGAAGACCAAGTTGCGGCAGCGCATCACGGTCCCGCCGGAAGTCATGGAGGTGCTGCGCTGGCACGTCGCCACGCAGCTCACGACGCCCGAGCAGAAGGCGTCCGAGCTGCTCTTCCCCGCCGAGGACGGGGGCTTTCGGTCGGTGTCGTTCCTCAAGAAGGCGTTCGCGACGGTGGGGCAACTCATCGGCCTGAACAAGACCTTCACGCCGCGCGGGATGCGCCGCACGTTCAACGACCTGATGCGGCTCGCCCGGGTCGAGGCGGTCGTCACCAAGTCGATCTCCGGGCACCAGACCGACCGAATGCGAGAGCACTATTCGACGGTCACCCCCGACGAGCAACGGCGGAGCATCAGCAACGTTGTCAACCTCTTCGGTCCCCGCAAAAGTGGGGAGGGTAGTGGGGAGGGTGCCCGAGAAAGTGGGGAGGGTGACCCCAAAGCCCTTGGCGACTGAGCGAAAACTGGCCTTATTTCCGCTCTTTTCTTGTAGGCACGACTGGGTTCGAACCAGCGACCCCTACCGTGTCAAGTTGCGACAGGGGCGTTTCGAGGTGTTTCGCTTGGTGACAGAGTAAGGGA
>CAZVPE010000613.1:0-1511 GCA_964628155.1 uncultured Polyangiaceae bacterium
ATGCCCGGTTCGCCATCGACCCAGGATACGTCCGACAAATCGAGTCCGCGGTCCGCGAATCGCCCGCGAATGCTTCGGCGTGGAGGAGCGTGGAGCGGTACCCGACGGCGATCTGGCTTTCTTCAATCGCATCGGTCGCAGGGATCTCGAAGACCCTGGACGACGCCGCCGTGCAGGAGCGCAAGGCCGGAGAACCGGTCGTCACGGTGTTCGTCATTTATGACCTGCCCGAACGCGACTGCAACGCTGTGGCATCGAACGGAGAGCTCTCCCTCGCGAACGGGGGGGAGACGCGATACAAGACCGAGTTCGTCGACCGCATCGCAGCTACCTTCCGGGCGCACGCCGGTCAGCGCATCGTCGCGATCGTCGAGCCCGACTCGCTGCCCAACCTGGCGACGAATCTCGATACGCCTCGATGCGCCGCGGCGGAGCGTGTGTACCGCCAATCCGTTGCTTATGCGGTCAAGACGCTCGCGATGCCCAATGTCTCGCTCTACTTGGATGCGGCCCACGCCGGATGGCTCGGCTGGTCCGGCAATCGAGCGAAAATGGCGAAGATCGTTTCGGACGTATTGGCCTTGGCCGGCGGCCCCGACAAAGTGCGTGGCTTTGCGACGAACGTTTCGAACTACGACACATTGAGAGGCGGCGATCTCGCGAAGCTTCAGCCGTCCGACCCGTGTCCGGACGAGCTCACGTACGTGAAGCTCTTCGCGGCCTCCCTCGCGGAGGTCGGAATCACGGGAAAGGGATTCGTGATCGACACGAGTCGCAACGGCCGCTCGGGGATCAGGACCGATTCGGGGAGCTGGTGCAACGTCCGGGGGGCGGGCCTCGGCGAGCGCCCGAGGGCGTCGCCGGCGCCGTACGTCGATGCGTACTACTGGGTCAAGCCGCCCGGCGAGTCCGACGGCGCCTCGGATCCGTCGATGCCTGGCTTCGACGAGCATTGCGGGTCCAGGTCGCCCGACAGCGCGGCGGGGGCGCCGCGTGCGGGGCAGTGGTTTTCGACGTACTTCGCCGACCTGGTGAAGAACGCGAATCCGCCCCTCTAGAGCACCGAACAGTTTGGCGGACCGAGGTGCTTTAGCTTCTCGAGCCAGGGGCCGGCGGCACCGGCCCCGGTGGCCCTTCGTCGAGCGGTGGAAGGCGTCCCTTCCGCCGCGCAGTTTGAATGAGAGCGGGCGGCGACGGTACGCTGGGAGCCGCATCGATGACCGCGCCGCTCTCCACCCGCCGGAGCCTGGATCCCGACACGATGTGGCAGTCCATGCGGCGGCTGCTCGGTCGCGTCTACGGCGTCCTCGATCGGGACTCGCTCGTCGACGACTGCCTCGACATCTTGGTGGAGCTCCTCGGCGCGGACCGCGGGCTCATTTTGCATATCGCGTCCGACGGAAGCTCGCGCGTCACCCACGCCCGGGCCCAGGGCAAGACGCTGTCGGCGGAAGAGTGGGAAGAGGCCAGCCGGACCGTCGTCCGCGAGTCGCTCGAGTCGGGGCAGTGCG
>CAZVPE010000614.1:0-1511 GCA_964628155.1 uncultured Polyangiaceae bacterium
GCAGGGCCGCGAGGTCTGCCGGCCCGACGGAGCGGGCGCGCATGCCGGCGAGCAAGAGCCTGGCTAGCTCTGGATCGAACGGGAGAGGCGCTCCGCTCGTCATCACGAACGGCTCGAAGGGCAACAGGTGCGCCGCCATGATGATGCCTCGCTGGCCGGTCTCGGAGAGATTCACGTCGGCGAGCAGGAACGGCTCTTCGCTCAGCAGGTCCAGCGCTTGGGCGCCAACATCGGGCACGATCTCGGTGACGCCGAAGAGGGTGAACCGGCTGCGGAGCATCGCGGCGAGCACAACGCGCTCTTCATCGGATGTCTCGGCGGCAGTCATCCGCCGCTCGACGACCACGCGACCGGCCTCGTGCTCGTGGATCGCGAAGTCGGCGAGGAGTCCCACGTCATCCTCCTCGTCGAAGATCATGACTCCGTTGCCCCAGAAGCCGAGCGCACGGGCGCAGTCTGCATGCCCGCCTTGCCGATCTCGCGGAAGAGCTGCTCGTTGAGCGCGCGCTGCACTTGCCGCAGACGAAGGTAGGTGTCGCGAACGTCGGTCGGTTCGTCGAGGGCGGTCACGCGCCTCCGCTACACCAGTGGGCGGCGGGCCGCCACAGGGCCGCCGTCCCTTACGGCTGACCGAGGCTTCGTCGGAGCGGTGTTCGTCGCGTCCGGGGCGTTGCTCGTGCCTGCCACGGGCGGTACCGTCGCGCCGATGCCGGAGATCCCGACCGAGTACCGGGGCTGGTGGCGGATCGTCGAGACCTCGCAGTGGGTCAACGACGACATCGACATCTGCGGTACGGCGACCCGTAGCGGCATGAGCGATGCGAGCGACCCGGTTTCGATCATCGCACAGTGAAGAGATGGTGTTTGCTGCGCGGCGAATCTTCAACGCGGGTCCCGGCCCGCTCTGGGGCGTCGTGGTAGACTCCCGCCACGGATGCGGCGTGCGCGATCCGTTATGAAGACGATGAGGGACGCGCTGCTGCTGGTTCTGCTGCCGGCGATTGGCGTGTGGGGCGAGGTCAGGGCTCCGAGACGCTGACGCTGCGAGCGCGCGACCTCCGCGCCGTCGGGTGGTTCGCCTGATGGCGAGGTCGGAGCCGCCGTGGATTCAGGAGCGCCTTCCGAAGGGAGCGACGCGGGGTGCAACTACAGCGATCCGTCCCGGCACTACGCCGGGAAGGGCAGCTGCGCGAACATCGATTGGGGTTGCATGGCGGGGCAAACGTCCTTCCAGGACAGCTGCGGGTGCGGTTGCATTCTGCCCGACGCCGGGAAGTGAGCGTGAGACGGCGGGCGCCACTGCTGGCTTTCGCCGGCTCCGTAGGCGCAAACCGCTACTGGCGCGTTGCCGCCTTCGGGCGAGAGGCGTCAGCTTACTCACGGACTGTCCGTCGGAGGGGCCGGCGCGTACCCTCCGGGGGCATGACGCCGGACTGTAGCGAGTCGTAGCGGCCTTCTGGGATCAAGCGGCGTCGAAGGCCCATCGGCTGTCACAAACCCTCCGGTATGTG
>CAZVPE010000615.1:0-1509 GCA_964628155.1 uncultured Polyangiaceae bacterium
GCGGCGGCCTCATCGACGGAGGGACGTCGGGGACCATTCCGTGCGGAGCGACGACCTGCAGCGCTGCGACCGACCAATGTTGCGTACAGATCGGTGGCGGCATCAGCGCCGCGTGTTCCCCCAAAGGAGTGCCGTGCCCCGGCGTCAGCGTCGCTTGTTCGAGCGCCGCGAACTGTTCGACGGGCGAGTCTTGTTGCCTAGCGCTCGGACTTGGGGGAGGCGGTGCGGTATGTCAGAGCGCGTGCACTCCGGGTCTGGGCGGGCTGATCATTCAACTCTGCAGCACGACGGCAGAGTGTCCCGCGGGTCAGGTCTGCACTGCGACGGCGGCGTTCGGATTCCGCGCCTGCTTCTGAAGCCGAGCGGTTGGCGCTTTCGCTCTAGCGCCGATAGTGCCCGCGTCCACCAAGCCGGACGACCACATGGGGGTGCGCGACCCAGTACCCGTGCCATCCGACCGGGTGCCACGGATGGTGCACCCAAACGCCATAGTGGTAAGGACCCCAGCCCCACGGCGACAGGTACCAAGTCCAGCCGTACGCCGGCGTGTAGAGGTAAGCGTACGGCGCCCCGTCCATCTCCTGGGTCACCGCGCCCGCGGGGACCCAGACCCACCCGCGGCCCGCCGTGTAGACCCACTGCCCCGTCGGATAGGAGTAAACCAACGGCGCGGCGGCCGGCTGTCCGGCAGGCGGAGCTGCCTCGACCGGCGGAGGGACCGGAGCCGGCGGTTGCGATCCGGTGGGAGCCGGTGGCGGAGGGGTCGCTTCGGAGTATGGCTCGGCTGCCTGAGCGGGCTCCTCGGCGGGGGCCGGTGGCGGCGGTGGCGGAACCTGTGGAGCCTCGTTGTCCGAAGCGCCGGCGCAGCCTGCGAGGAGCAGGCACGCGATGAAAGGAAAGCGGCCTAGATTCGGGCGGTGCGTGTTCATGGCTTTGCAGGGATGAATAACCACGACTTCGCCTATCGGCGACGGTGACGGCGGTGTTTTTGGGTGGCCGGCGGAGTCATGGGTTTGCACCCTCCAAGCTACGACCCGCCAAGTTCGCTACGACTGTGATGATCTGTATGGGCTCCGCGGGCTTCGCGACGTGCATTTGATACCCCGCGGCAAATGCCCGCTTGGCGTCCTCTCTTCTCGCGTAGGCGGTCAGGGCGACCGCTGGAGTGCGCCCTCCTTGCGTGGGGGAGAGCGCGCGTATCTTCCGGATGAACGACAGACCGTCGGTCTCGGGCATTCCAATGTCGCTGACGATCACGTCCGGTCTCACCTCGGCGAACCGCTCCAGCGCTTCGCGGGCCGAAGTCGCGACGTAGACGTCCGCACCTTGCTCCGCGAGAACCGTTCTGAGGAGGTCGAGAGCATCTTCCTCGTCATCGACGACGAGCAGTCTCAACCCGTCCAATCTGGGGACGCGATCGACCGCCGACGCCGCCCGCTCCATTTCTCCGCTCGCGGGCACGGCTCGGCTGATCGCAGGAAGCGCCGATCGCGCCGGCAGTCGAACGAT
>CAZVPE010000616.1:0-1505 GCA_964628155.1 uncultured Polyangiaceae bacterium
GCGCCTGAAGTCCGGCGTGTTGACGACGCATTACCGGCGCAAAGAAGGGTGACGCGCTGGCCTCTCGAGGAACCGACCGGGTACGGACGCATGGCTCTACGCGCGCACCGGGGACGGTCGCTTTGCGGTAGCGAGATCGTTCCGGAGCTCCTCGGCGTTGCGCCGCGGACCATACCCGGGCGTGTCGCGCTGGATGCGCCAGCTTTGCGAGAGGGGGCCGGCGTCGACGGTGTCGAAGCCGAACGCGTCGAGCATCGCGGTCACGACCGCCTTCGCTTCGGCGTCGTTGCCGGCGATTACGAGAGCGCGACGGTTCGGCGTGCCGCGCGGCTGGCCGTGCGTCGTGAGCTCCGCCGCATAGATATGGTTGAAGGCCTTGACGACCTTCGATTTTGGCAAGTGCGCCTGGAGTAGCTCGGAGGTGGTGGTCTTCTCTTCGTCGAGCTCTCGGATGTGGCCGTCTCGCGCCGGGTAGTAGTTGTTGGTATCGATGACGATCTTGCCCGCAAGCGGCTCGACCGGCACGGACTCGATTGCCTTGAGGGGAATGGTCACAACGACCAGGTCGCCGGCCTTGGCCGCCTCCAGCGCGGTGGCGGCGCGCGCGTTCGGGCCGAGCTCGGCGACCAGAGCGGCGAGGGTTTCCGGGCCCCGCGAGTTGCTGATGACGACGCCGTAGCCGTTCCGGACGGCCAAGCGCGCGACCTGGCTGCCGATGTGCCCTGCTCCGATCAATCCAAGAGTTGTCATGATAGGGCGTTCGATGCTCGTGGGGGCCGCTCCGGTGCCGGGATGAGCGTCACTCACACTCGAAGGACCCTCCCGCCCGGCTCGCCCCATTCTCGCGAGACCGGATCATTTCACTTGGAACGGGCGCGACGAGCGGGATCGCACTTTGTGGACCCGATTTCGACCAAACCGCAACTGCTGGCAATGAGGACCCACAAGGGCAGGAGGTCTCATGGCTCGCTCGTCTCACCTTAGGTTCGTCTTCGCGAGCCTTCTCTTCTCGGCGTGCTCTTCATCCCATTCGAATGCCCCGGCGACCGGCAACGCGGTCGGCATGGGTGCAGGCGGCGGGGGCGGCATGGGAACCGAAGGCGGGGCGATGCAGCCCGCCGGTACAGGGAGTGGGTCGAGCGCATCGGGAGGGGCATCGAGCGCAAGCGGGGCGAGTTCGAGCGCGCCGGCGGGCGGATCGTCGAGCGGCGGCGCTTCCCCTCCGACTTCGTCGGACGGCGGAGGATCGTCGAGCAGCGGCGGCGCCGGCGGGTCCGGTAGCGGTAGCACCGGATCCTCGAGCAGCGGCGCGGCGAGCAGCGCCGACGCGGGGCCGGGAACGGACGCGGCGACCGCCGCGACCACCGACAGCACGGGAGACGGCGACTACACCGTCGGACCCACCTACACGACGAGTCCGGACTTGATGTCCAAGGGAACACCCGCGGGAAAGACCTTTCAGCTCACGATGAATTCGACGAGCAGCCAAATCTTTACGGGGATGG
>CAZVPE010000617.1:0-1501 GCA_964628155.1 uncultured Polyangiaceae bacterium
GATCGGCCCCACCGCCGACCGCGTGCGATCCGCCGTATTACGCCGACTCGAAGGGGCACGTCGTGTACAAGCCGGAGTGCTTCCAGTGATGGTGCGGACGCGTCGGCGGTGGCCGGCGTTGCTCTGCGCTGCGGTGTCGTCGGCGTGGCCCGCAGCAGCCCGGGCCGACCTCCGAGCGTGCCTCGACGGAGCAGACGAAGGCCAAAAGCTCCGCGACAGCGGGGCTTACCTCGAAGCACGCGAGCGGTTCATCGCTTGCGCAGCCGACGAGTGCCCCGGCGAAGTGCGCAAAGGCTGCATCGGTTGGCTGGGGGAGCTCGACAAGCTGATCCCCACGGTCGTGTTCGGGGCCCGCGCGCACGACAAGGAAGTCTCCGACGTACGCGTGACGATCGACGGAGTCGTGGCCGCCGAGCGGATCGACGGCAAGCCCGTCGCGCTCGATCCGGGCGAGCACCATTTTCGATTCGAGCGCGCTGGGGACGCGGAAGTCGACCAGACCGCCGTGCTCATGGCCGGTGAAAAGGAACGCCCGATCACGGTGCGGTTCGGCACCGAGCTCCCCTCGCTTCCCCCTTCCCTGCCCGCCGGACAATCCCCCGCGACCGGCGAACGCGCGCCGGAGAGGAAAAAGCCGAGCGCCGAGAGCATGCGAGCCGCGGCATTCGCGCTGGGGGCTCTCGGGGCGACGACGCTCGTTGCGGGCGGCGTGCTCGATATCTCGGGGTACGTCTTTTTGCAGGAGTGCCGGGCCGACAGCACATGCTCGGGCGCGCACGAGCGCGCGGAAGTCGAGTGGCGGTTCGTGACGGGCGACGTCCTCCTCGGCGTCGCCGTCCTGTCGAGCGTCGCGGCGTGGCTCGTGTGGCCTCGGGACGGTCGGGGCGGCAAGGTCGGGGTCGCGCTCGTCGGGGTCGATCCGGCGCATCGATTGGCGAGTCTGGCATTTCGCGGCGCGTTCTGAGGGTCGTAGCGGCGGGAAGTCGCTGCGGCGGAGGCCCGCCTTGCCGCACTGCGCCGGCACGTCCCTCTCAGTGAGGTCGACAACTACGGAAACGCCATCATCGCCTCAGTCGTGGGGGAGCCACGTCTTGTCCAGCGCGGCCCGAACGAGGGTCACCGCATACGCGTTGTCGATGCTCGCCGGTGTCTTGAAGGTCATCCAGCGTCGCCAACTCGCGGGCGCCTCGGGATGGACGCCGGAGAGGATCACCCAGCCGGTTCCGAACGTGCCCTCGACGATGGCGGGCGTTCCGTCGGGATACCTGCCGACGGCCGCTCCCCAGCCGG
Organism: uncultured Polyangiaceae bacterium; assembly: GCA_964628155.1. Taxonomy (GTDB): domain Bacteria; phylum Myxococcota_A; class Polyangia; order Polyangiales; family Polyangiaceae; genus Palsa-1150. Next base: position 1,291 of record CAZVPE010000617.1, read on the forward strand.
TGAGCTGCGGACCATCTTCCCAGTACTGATCCAGCGTCGGCGTCGCCGCGACAGTAATCGCCACCGCAGCTTTGCGAATCCCCTGACGCTCAGCGGAATAAAAACCGAACCTGACTCCCGAAGTCAGATTCAAACCGTTAAAGCCGGAATTCCCGGCAAAGAATCCACCTGCACAGATTCCCAGATAATTCAGGCCATTCTGCACCGCGTT